>JBNKQE010000093.1:0-14298 GCA_050295715.1 Leptospirales bacterium | reverse complement strand
ATGACCATACCACCTTCCGGTGCATTCTTCACACACAGGTTACATGCAAAACATACCTTCGTGCATACAGTTCGTGAATATCTGGCATCGTCCTTATTTTTACAGAGAACAAAAAGTTTACTGCTGACCGGATGCATTTCAACCAGGTCACGGGGACATGGTTTTACACAGTTTCCACAGCCGGTACATTTCTCATCAATTACTTGAGGTATACCATTTTCGTCCATGTACATCGCGTCAAAAGGACAGGCCTTAACACAGTCACCGTATCCCAGGCAGGAGTAGTTACAAAGCTTATCGCCTCCGCCGGCAAGAGCTGCCGATGTACAGGTTTGTGCTCCAACATACTCACCTTTCAGAGCAGTTTCTGCATGACCACCCTGGCACATAATACGCGCGATCATCTTCTCGCCGCTTGATGCATCAACACCCATAATAGCAGCAAGTTCTTCTACAGAATCCTCATCTGCCACAGGACAGCCATTTACGTCCATTGTACCTGATACTACAGCTTCTGCAAAAGCAGCGCACCCTGGAACACCACATCCCCCGCAGTTAGCTCCCGGCAATGCCTCTACAAGCATTCCAATTCGTTCATCTTCTTCTACATATAATTTCTTGTCTGCAATGGCAAGCCCCAGAGAGAACAATCCCCCCAGGCCTCCCATACTTGCAATTGCTGTTAACAATGTTCCTGTATCGATCATTTCCCGTTATCTCCCCGCAGCATGCTGCTGACACTCTTCTTTATCATTTATGATACATTCTCAGCCATCATTCGAACTTTATTGTTATCATTATAACTTACAACGACTCTGATAATTGACAATGTGATCTATATCAGAATGGCTTTTTTTTATATAAAGCAAAGCATACACTAATAAAGTGTATGCTTTGCTTTCGGCCAGTTTATCAAATAGAAATCAAACCTGCAAAACCCATAAAGGCCAGAGCCAGACTGCCAGCAACCATCATTGTAATTGCCGCGCCCTGGAAATGTTTCGGCACATCGGCCAATTCCAAATCTTCGCGAATCCCAGCCATAATTACCAGAGCGAGTGTAAAACCCACACCAGCGCCTAGAGCGAAAAACAGGTTTTCCATAAAATCATATTCACGCAGTACGGAAAATAGAGCAAGCCCCAGAATCGCACAGTTTGTTGTAATCAAAGGAAGATAAATTCCGAGTGCATCATAAAGAGGTTTCGAAACCTTCTTAATAAACATCTCAACAAGCTGTACAAGTGAGGCAATAACAAGAATAAACGAAACGTATTCCAGAACCTCAACTTCATACGGAACAAGCAGTAGATGATAAATTAACCAGGTAACAACACCGGCAATTACCATCACAAATGTTACAGCCAATCCCATACTGACAGCAGATGAGATTTTCTTTGATACACCGACGAATGGACAGATCCCGAGAAAATAACTTAAAACAAAGTTATTAACAACTGCCGCAGATACAAAAATAAGAAACAAAGTCATTACGCAGCTCTCCTTTTCTCATTGATCAGATTTGTCAGGGCAATCAAAAAGCCCAGAGTTAAAAAGGCGCCAGGAGGAAGTATCATTACCATCCACGGAGTAAATGAATCAGGCATTAGCTGCAATCCGAACATTGTTCCAGAACCCAGTATCTCTCGAATAATTCCGAGGGCTACAAGTACAAAGATAACACCTAACCCCATACCCAGGGCATCCAGTATGGATCTTCCGACATTATTCTTTGAAGAAAATGACTCCTGTCTTCCCAGAATCACACAGTTAACAATAATCAGCGGGATATAGGGACCAAGTGATTTACTGATATCCGGAAAGTAAGCTCCAAGAAACTTATCAGCAACCGTTACAAAGGTTGCGATAATAACAATATACGCAGCAATCCTGACCTGTGCAGGAATTACTTTTCTGAGTAACGAAATCAGCATACTGGAACTGGTTAAAACGAAGGTTGTCGCAAGTCCCATTGCAAGACCGTTTTCACCAGAAACGGTAACCGCGAGAACAGGGCATAAACCAAGGAGAGCAACCAGTACAGCATTCTGATCCCATAATCCTTTTGTAAATTCCTGAAGTAATGGTAATTTTTTTTTAGCCATTATTTCTGACCTCCATTCGCACCGGATACTTTGCCGATATTTTCCGCTGTTTCGGGTTGTGACATTTCAACACCGTAAACCTTTCTCGCCTTGACAATAAAATCATTCAGGATCTTTACTACCGACCTTGATGAAATTGTAGCTCCAGTAATTGCCTGAATTTCATCAGGATTGGAAGGTTTTTGATTCTTAATCAGGTTTACCGGTCCAGTTATCTGCACGCCTTCGAACTGATCAGCAAACCAGGTTTTATTTTCCTTATTGGAAGGATCTTCTACGATTTTCGTGCCGAGACCGGGTGTCTCCACCTGTTCAAGCACCTGCAGTCCGGTCAATTTATCGAACATGGGTGTAACTCCAACCATAGCTACGATCTTCCCCTGAAAACCAGAACCGACAATTTGGAAGGCCACTCCAACGGGACTCGTTTGATCTTCTTTGTGACCCACATAAAGAATCATATCATCTTTCGTAATTTCTTCTACAGAAGTGTATTCAGGGAGAACCTTTTTGACAGCCTTCTTAATGGCTTCCTGACGATGGTGTTCAATCATGGGCGCTGTAAAACCATCCCAGTAAGAGAGAATCCCGCCGGAAAACATTGTCACTATACTCAGTACAATAACCATTTTCATACTTGTGTTCATTTCGTCACCTCCCCGAGGTATCTGGGTCGGGTGTACCTGTTTATGAGAGGAGTAAATCCGTTCATTAACAGAATTGTAAACATTACGCCTTCTGGAAGTCCTCCAAACACTCGAATCACTACAAGGATCAGACCTGCAGCAATTCCAAAAACCCAGGATCCCAATGGTGTTATGGGTGAGGTCACCATATCAGTTGCCATAAAAAATGCTCCGAGAAGAAGACCACCGGACAGTAAATGATAGAGAGGATCCGGATAGTGTGTTGTATCGAGCATATAAATCAAACCACCGAATACAAAAACACTGCTTATAAATGAAACCGGAATTCGCCAGTCAGCATACTTCATTATAAGTAGAAAAATTCCGCCTGCAAGAATTGCTATGGCTGAAGTTTCCCCGATAGAACCACCAATCGTACCATAGAGAAGCTCCATATAATCCGGTGACGGAATATCACTTCCGAACTTCAGTATCCCGAGCGGAGTGGCTGCGGTTACACCGTCAACAGCTCCCGTATACGTCGAGGGAAATGTCCAGGTAGTCATCGCAACAGGAAAACTGGCCTGCAGGAAAGCCCGTCCGAGAAGAGCAGGATTAAATATATTATAACCCAGGCCACCATATATATGCTTTCCGATTATAATCCCAAAAATACTTCCAAGGACACCGTGGAATACTGGAAGATCCGGTGGAAGAGTAAGTGCAAGCAACAGACCTGTAATGGCTGCGCTACCATCTTTAACCGTGAATTCTTTACCACGTATCTTATTCATTAGCATTTCAGTAATAACCGCCGCCGCAGTGACAGCCAGAATCATTACAACTGCTTTCATTTGAAACAGGTATATACCCATGATTGTTGCAGGCATAAGTGCTGCTACAACACTCCACATGATTCTCGGGACATTCCCCTGATGATAATCATGTGGCGAACTGGTAATAACCAGATTATAAGCTGACTTAAACAGCTTATCGCGCGGATCTTTTTTTGGTGCTGGCTTTGGTGCCTCAACCTTTTTATCTTCGGATCCGCTTCCCCCGACATTGCCGGATTGTTCCGGCTTGTTTTCTGTATCCGTCATTGATCCTATGAACCTTCCCGTCAGTTTTTTCCCCAAACAGGGGCATGCAGAATTGCTGCCTGCGGCAACAAACCTGCAAAATTATTTTTTGGTAGCTTCCTGCCTTCGCAGATCGTTTAATTTTAGCTTACCCACGCGGATCCACTGAACCAGCGGGATATGAGATGGGCAAACAAACGCACATGAACCACATTCTATACAACTGAGAAGACCAATATCACCGGCCTCCTGTACCATACCCTTTTCAGACATCCGTGCAATTCGTGTTGGCAACAGGTTCACAGGGCAAACATCAACGCATGAATTGCAACGAATACAGGCATACGCATCATTTGCTCTTGCTCGCGCCTTTGTATTGCAGACAATCCCACCTGTTCCCTTGATTACAGGAGCAGAAAAATCATAAAGCGAAATTCCCATCATCGGTCCGCCCTGGAAAACCTCGCGAACTTCCTTTTTTACGCCACCGGATTTTTCAACAAGAGTCTCAAACCTGGTTCCGATACGTGCCCGTAAATTTTTTGGATCTATTACAGCATCTCCGGTAACCGTTACAACTCTCTCAATAAGTGGCTTTCCTTCTATAATAGCATTTCTCACAGCAAGAGCAGTTGCAGTGTTGTTTACGACAACCCCAACATCCATTGGCAATCCACCTGCAGGAACTGTTCTACCGAGAACAGCTTCTATAAGCATTTTCTCTGCACCCTGCGGATATTTTACCTGGAGTGGAACAACTTCAAAATCGTAACCAAGTTCCTTCACCCTTTTTTGCATCATTTCTATTGCGTCAGGTTTGTTATTCTCAATGCCGATATAGCCCTTTGGACCGCCCAGTATATAAATGAGAATAGCCATTCCTTCAAGGATGAGATCTGTTTCTTCCACCATGGAACGATGGTCAGATGTCAGATAGGGCTCACATTCTACACCATTAAGAATGAAGCTATTAATGCTCTTATCCGCCGGAGGGGATAATTTTACATGGGTTGGAAAAGTAGCTCCACCCATTCCCACAATACCCGCATTTCTGATAATTTTCTTCAGTTCTTCACGGTCAGCGTTTTTCCAGTCAGCCGGATGATCCAGAAGTTCCCAATCATCATCCTCTCCAGTTCTTTCAATGTGAATCATATCCACACGAGTCCCCATAGGATGCAGATGTTGTGTAATTTTCTTTACAGTCCCTGTAATAGAAGAATGCACTGGACTGGATACAAATGCTTCTGAGTTTCCAATAATCTGACCGGTTTTTACCGTATCACCCTTTTGCACCAGTGGTTGACATGGGGCGCCAATATGTTGCTGAAGAGGAATAAAGACCTCATCAGGCAACGGCATCTGTTCGATTTCTTTTTTATCTGTAAATTCTTTGAAATCGTCTGGATGTATTCCCTTTTTAAAAGTATGCAGTTTCAAATCCCTGTCTCCTCTTTATCTTTAGCACTTAATGCGCATTGCCCGAATATGAGAAACTATTTATATAGAGAATAAATTGAATCATTACCCGGGGATGAAATTTATCCAGAATAATGGTCTTCTGATTCAAGCAATCGACGATTCAGGATCTCTCCGCCGGCATGAATCTCTTCATTAGAGCATCCGATTCTGCGACAAATGACAGCGCTATCGTTTAACGAGCAATCTTTAGTTAAATAAATAGCTACAAGATCAGATCCACATTTTTCACATTTATCAAAAATCGGAAGAGCAGAGCCATCAGATGGATCAAACATTTCAACCTCTTCACCGTTTTCAAGATCAATATCCAGTGAAACTCTGGAACTTGACTTATATACAGGACTTATCCCAACAAGACCTTCCGAACCGGCTTTCTTGCGTACACGAACAATGATCCCCGGAAATTTTCCGAAATGGACCCTGTTATTTATCAGTGATTTGCCTGAAGGGCCAAAAGCCTCGCCGATTACGACAATATTCTTGTCAGGTTTTTCATTGTGAAATTCAGGATTGGGAAAAACTAGCATCCCCCTGCCATCAAAACGATCCATGCATGTCACTCCTGCCAGATTGGTTTTTTATACCACTTTTCTGTAGAAGCCTTCTGGCAGGCTGCTACAGTATAACCTGAAAACCTGTGTGTCGGGGCGTTTTTTCGTCAACGATACTTTTACTTTTTTCACTGACTTTAACATGAAAGAAAATCAGTTTTCCGGGGCATATACCACAGTATATAGCTTATCGGTACTATCTGCCTCAATATCATGCATGATGTTTATGCGTCGTCCCTCTCCACTCAGAAGCAAAAGCACAGTTGGGGAAAATTGGCTTAAATCCTTAAGTTTATAGTAGGATTTCCTGTGAAATGACTGCATATAGAGACGGTCCAGATTCTCAACAGGCTCATGAATGGCTAAAACGAGACCAAAAAGAGGCATAATAAAGGCCGAGGATGCATATCCGCGCGCCTGAAGGTCTTCCTGCAATGAGAGTAATGCATCATTTATTTTAGTCCATTCCGGATACCCGCCTTCGTTGCTTTCAATACCGTTATAAATGTACATTCTGTCAGCAATGGATGCATCCGGATCTTTTTGCATTCCGTCAGGACCCCAGAGATTGTCTGGATTGGCACGAAGATACGAAACACTCCAGGATCGAACCTGATCAACCATGGGTGTCTTCAGGGCAATAACAACTTTATGGTCTCCCCTCAAGTAGGGAAGTCGGCTGAGATATCTTGCCAGCTTTTCATTTCGCTCAAGATCACCATAAAAATTTTTCCCTTTTGCCATCGGGTTAACCCTTTTTGCAAAACGTCCGGTTACTATTACTCCGAATCTTTGGTCAAAATAGCCATTTATATTCTCATACTCTTCAGACTCAGGAAGATAACTCCGGGATGTATTGTATATATAGTTTCCCAGTTCATACCCGGTAACCGGCAAGTGTTCATTTTCCTGAAAAATGCTGCAGGAAGCAGCAAACAGAAATAAAACAGATAAAAAATAGCGCATGGCCAACTCCTTACGAAAAACAAATTACAAAACACGGTCAGGTCAAGATTATAACAGTGAGACGGAAAATGTGATGCTGATTTATTATGTCACATACAAGTCCAGAACTCTCATCCTGCTCCAAAAATCAGAGGTTTGTCCAGAATAGAATCCAGCATAAACCTGAGTGAATCCGGGAGATCTGCTGAAAACCGCATGTAACCGCACTCCTCTCCCAGGAAGGCGGATTGAATTTTCCGGAAACTGGATGAGGATAGCGTACGTTCGAGCTCCAAAAATATTTCCGAATGCGAAAAAGAAGTTTTTGCAGCATGTACGTTTTGTTTTGGATGTTTTATTTGTACTTGTCCTGGATACCTGGACGCTTTCCATGCTCGAGATGGTACGGGAGGTCTTATTGGTGCTCTGACAGTTGCAGCAGCAGTGTCCCGATTGGTGGTACGCATTGAGAAGGAAAGGCGCCGGGCTCCCTTTTTCCCGCGGCCTACAATAGCAACAATTCCGTTCGAAATCATCATGGTTAGATGCCTCTGCACAGTCGATCTGGGAAGGCCGGTGTTGTCGGAAATAAATCTAACCGAAAAGTCATCTCTCGGTGTTTTGTATCCATACAGTCGACGTACAAGAAATAGTGCGATCTTGAACTGGACTGGATCGAATTCAGACATTTTATCCAGCAATTCATTTGGAACTGGAGTCCAGCCTGAGCCGGATAACAAATCATCTCTACAGGAAGACATAGTAAACCCCTCTCCCCTGGACTTGCGAGAAAAGGACACAGCTTCGCCCGCCCGCCAGGGTCATAAAATAATAAAGCAAACAGGCTTGAAAATCATGCCCCGAGCTTTTTTCAATATTGGTATTGGTGGCCTGCAGATTGGCCGGTTCTGAATGACAATTGTCGGAGAGTCAATTCAGACGATGCGAGTATAAATGTGACATAATAATATGTCAAGAAATTATAAGAAAACCGAGAGAGTGGTTAAAGAGAAAGGAAAGACACCGGGCGGGCTCCGACCCCCGCGCGGTGTCAACTGCAGGCCCTCAACGAGTGAGGATCTTTACTATACATGTACATGTACTGCATAAATACAAGGGGGTCAAGTAAAAAATGAAATTAATGCCTGGTTCCAGGCGGTGTGTGAAAAGGCCTGCCTGGAACCAGGCGATATGAATGAATGGTTTCGTCTTGACGGGTAAGTGGCGTGCTGCAGAATCGCGATCGTGAAAACAGTCACAATTTTTAACAGAAAGGGTGGAGCAGGAAAAACTGTGGTCTCCATTCTTTTGACATCTTTTCTGGCAGCGGCGGGAAAGCGTACGCTGGCTATAGATCTGGATCCTCAGGCATCTCTGACAGCCTACTTTTCAAGAGTGGATGGGTTCGATCCGGGCCAGGGCCAGGGTGCCTATGGCATAATGAATGGAGAGGTTTATGACCGGAGTGCAATTAAGGATATCCGCGAAAATCTTTCCATAATCGCCTCCTCTCCTTCTCTAAGTGCTATAGAGACTACAGCTACGACTGTAGCTCTTCAGGGTTACCTCAGTGGTTTCCAGGATGAATTCGATTGTTGTATTATTGATACGGCAGGAAACTGGTCTACACTGGTCCAGGCTGCTTTTCAGTCGTCAGCCATGGTTGTTATCCCTACTCTGCTACCGACGGATGATCTGGAGAACGCTCTGTGGTCCTACGGCAGGGTAAAGGCGTATCCCGGATTGGAAGGGCGTATTCTCCTGAACCAATGGAAGGGAGTCAGGCAGGACGAAGAGTCGATAGAGCTTTTTGAAAGTGACATTGACGGAAAGCTTCTGGAAAATAGAATACCTCAATCATCAGTAATTCGTCGATACACTGATACACAGGAAAGGATCAGCGCTGGAGTTAAAAGCAAGCAGGGTCTTTTCGAAAGTGTTCAGGGGATAGCGGGTGAGATTTTCGGAGAGGTTTTTGACGTGGAGAGTTTTTAATGGCGCGCCGTGTCCGTACTACATTTCGAGAGCCCGCTGAAAAGGCTCGTGCAGATGGAAGCACCTCCTTTATGGAGGCAGATCTTCTTCCTGACGGAGCCAAGAAAATGATTCCTTACGGGGATCTGATGGGTCATCCTGATAATTTCAAACTGGTTCCCAGGCTCGAGGATAGAAAGCAAATACTTCTTCGAGATGATATTCTTGCGGGGGGCATACGGGAACCCCTGCATGTTTGGCCGGTCAATGGAAAACTGCTGGTTGTTTCCGGCAACGAAAGGCTTCTGATTGTTCAATCCTTTACCGAGGCAGAGAGAGTCCGTTCGAAGACTGTCATACTTCCCTGCATTGTTAAGAAGTTCAACTCTGAAGCCGAAGCGCGTCAGCACATAATCACTGTAAACGAGAATCGGAAGAGTGTTAGTCTGTCGCCAGTTGACCGCTTGCTGGCTCTTTTCCCTATTGATGAGTGTCCGCTGCTTTATGCCGACTTGAGGGGATATGGTCCGTCTGCAGTATTAACCGAAGCAAAATTACCCGGGGGTAATTTTGAACTGGGCAGGGAGCTGACAATTGAAGACCTGCGCCAGGAGCAGAAAAATTGGCGTGAGAAGGTGGGTGCAGTGACCGGCTGGAAAGAGTCCTTTGTTATAAAGGTCCTTCACCGGGCGACCACGCAACTCAAAACAGACACCTCACCGGTCAAGATTGACAGGGCCAGGGAAAAGGAGCTCGAAAAGGTCCGCCGGGAAATGGTGCGGCTGGAGATCGGCATCAAGAGCGCAGAAGCATCCTACGAAAAGGCCAAAAAGAAGCTGTCTGATGTAAAAAGGCAATATAATAAGAACAGGAAGATACTGGAAAAATACGGTCTCCTGTAAGTGCTCTTTAATCCGACATAATATCCATTGATCTTTGCTTTGAAAAATAAGACTGCGAAATATTTAATATTCACGGTTTTGCTAAAATAATCTGTAGAAAAGCCGATTCTTTGTACAGCAATACATGCTTCAGATCTATTCTCTCTCCGCAGTTATATTCTGCAGGAAATGGAGTGAGAACCAGGTTTGTGCTTTGCTTGAAGGACCCTCTTTTGTTACCCTGTAATAGCCCATTGTCCAAGGAGAGTTGCCGGCACTTTCCCGGCAGGGGGACGCCTGGCGTTTGTGGGCAGCAATTATTAATTTATAACGGTTGGTAGTATGAGAAAAAATCATCCCGTAACGAAAAACGAAAGGGTCGTAAATGAGGGCAAGATCCTTATCTCTAAAACTGACCTGAAGGGAGTCGTAACTTATGCAAGTAATGACTTTGTTGAACTGAGCGGTTTTGGGCAATCAGAGTTGCTGGGGCAGCCTCACAATTTGGTGCGACACCCGGATATGCCCGCGTGGGTTTTTGAGGACATGTGGAAAACCATCAAGGATGGAAGACCCTGGACGGGAGTTGTAAAAAATCGATGCAAGAATGGAGACTATTATTGGGTATATGCCGAAGTCTCTCCTCTCAGGAAGGGGCACGATATTTCCGGCTATATGTCCAATCGATACAAGGCATCACAGGAGCAGATAAATGCTGCAAAAATCCTTTATGCTCAGAAATCTCCTGCGAAAGGAAAAATTGATATCTTTAAAAATCTCTCCATACGGGCAAGGGCGCTTCTGACCGTCTTTGCAGCATCAATTATACTGGCCATATTCTCCGCGGGGTTGTTTTTCTCTCTCTATGAATTAAGAATGGAGACCAGACAAATTCTGAACGATGTGGATGGAATCAGGAGCCTTGAAGTCAATTTAATGAGGGAGATTGATATTTACAAAAATACACTTGCTCAATCTACCATTCACTACGGCGGGAATGATAACTACAAAAGATTCAGTGAACTTAGAAAAGTATCTAAAAGCCAGCTCGCTAAAATTCTGGAGGACAGCCAGAAGGAGGAGATGCGGGATTCCATCAAGTCCATGATGGAAGATATGCGTGTGGTTGAAGACAGATTTGCCAGCCTTAAAAACAATCCTTCAGGTGTGAACATCGCTACGGACTATGCCTTTGCAGAATCCATGTCAAAACGGGTTGCTGGCAGCGTTTCCAGGTTTGTGATTATGCAAAATGAGACATTTGAGGCGGCTCTAGAAAGGCAGGAGTTCATTCATTCAGCCGGTATAGCAATTCTTGTGTTGTTTGCCTTGTTTGTTATGATATCTCTTCCTTTGCTGGTCCTTCGTTCTCTAATGAAGCCGGTCAGATTGATCGAGGACATGGCGTTGAAAATGTCCGAAGGCGATCTGACAGGGCGTGTACAGGTGACAGGAACCAATGAGATCAGCAAGCTGATGGAAGCAATGAAAATGTCCCGCATTAATATCCGCGGGCTTACCTCACAAATTCTCGATACCGCACGCGGCTCATCCCACCTTTCCGAAGACCTTGCAAGGCATGCGGAAAATTTGATGGAGTCGGCAAAAGAGCAGGTTGCGACTACCGAAGAAACATCCGCCGCTGTGGAGGAGTTGACACATGCTGCCGAGCAGGTCGTGGGTATTATTCATCAGCAGACAGAAAATGTTGAGCATAACCGTGAGAACTCAAATGCAATGGTTCAGTCAATGATGAACATGCAGACTGACATGGATAATCTTAAATCGTTGGCCAGGGAGTCTGCCGACAGGGCATCCTCCGGTGAATCAACTATCAATGAAGCTGTATCTGCCATGCAGGAAATACGCTCCCAGTCAGCTCGTATCGGGGAGATAGTGAATTTAATTACTGATATCTCCGACCAGACGAACCTTCTGTCTTTGAATGCATCAATTGAAGCGGCTCGAGCAGGTGAGGGGGGACGTGGATTTGCTGTGGTTGCCGATGAAATTTCCAGACTGGCGGATCGGACAGGAGATAGTGTAAAAGAGATCAAGAAGCTCATTGAGCTGACCGGTAAGGCTGTGGAAAATGGATCCGTTCAATTTAGTGAGGCTGCCGGAAATTTTAAAGATATCATTCACAGAGTAAATTCTATTGACAATTCGACTTCAAGCCTTCGTGCAACCGTAATTGATATGGTTGAACGAGCCGGGAAGATTGGTGAGACAACAAAGCGAGTGACTGAATACGCAACAAATGTTGAACGGGCCGCTATTGAGCAAAAAGACGCCATGAGTGAGATGAATCAAAATATCCAGATTATCAGTGACCGCAGTCAATCTGTAGGGAACAGTGCCGAGGGTCTTGTTTCTCTCGTAAAAGAGATGGCCGAACAGTCAGATTTTCTGAAGCAGCTGGTCTCACAGTTTAAGGTGAAATAATTCCTGTTAATTCTATTATCAAATAACGTGGTAATCCGGTAAAAGGTGAAATTTAATGCCGGATTACCACTGAGGTATTACTGATCCCGTTTTTGATATGCAACTCAAGCATGCTATTTTGCACATGAACCCCTGATTGTTGACTTTTCTATATGCTACCTTTACTATATAACTGTGACCTGAATTTCTGGAGCAGTTTATGGATATTTATAAAAAATTATCATCGCTGGAGTATAATGCGGCGGCAACATATTTACGGCTTAAAGATAAAAAAACTGTACTTGGAAATCAAAAAATCGAAACAGGGGGCTCCTACGGAGTTCTTGATTATATGATACGTGAATCATATAAGAATGCAAAAAAAGTGGAGTCCTCCGGGTGGGACTATAAATTCCCTGTTGTAAATGAGTATAGAATTGAGGACCTTGAAAAACAAATACAGGATACACTCAAAAAAATTCAGGACATTGTCGATAACTCTACTGATAATGATGATGTGGTAAAAAATCTAGCAGGGACAGAGAGGGCTCTTGCTGAAATGTACCAAATTACTTCGGAATATTTTGAAGAGCTATCTTTGCATTTTGAAATGCTCTCAAGAGAATTTTCAATGTTATCAAAAGAAGAGATAAAACATGCAAAAATACTGGATGAGACTATTGGCGTAAATCAGTCACTCTGACATCAAGAGAATACAACTCCAGTTCGGATTCGCCCTCATAAGGGCGAAACTTCGTCTCAAGTCTTGTATAGAATCTCCATGAAGGAGTACGCGCTTCACCGGCCCAGATTCCTACCCCATCCCTTCTTTTGTTAATCTTGAATAATGTTAAAAGAATTACCGGTTCGGAATCAAGAGTAAATCGAGTATAGAAAAGATTGAACGGGAATTCATGAAGCTCTACATCCCCACGGTAAAAGTAAATATTCTCAGATTTATGTAATTCTGTCGTGAAATGTGGGGTTAATTCAGTCCCATGAAATCCCTCAAATCCTGCGGTTTTCATCTTAAACAGTTCTAATTTCATTCGAATTTTGATTCCTCATATAACATGTTATACAAAAATAAGGATATTGTAATGTAAATAATAGTATCGTACATTTTTACGGTGGGTTTTTTGTCGAATAAGCCTGTACAATTACCTGAGATTATTTAAATTGATCTCAACAAAACAATCTCAGTTTCAGGAATAATTCGAATTTTCAGTCAATTCCAGTAAGGGGCAGTCAATGCAGATCAATATTCAAGTTTCAACTGACGGTGTATGGAAAACAATAGTTGAAGCAAGCCTTGTTCAGAAGAGTGAGGAGGTTTGGAGTAAGCAGGGTCATTTCCTGACAGAAAAAATGCCTGACTACATTGAATGTACTTTTCATGTGGAAGATCTGCCTGAGTTCACAGTTACACCGGTCGCCACCCGGGCGAATATTATGACCGGAAATATAAAGATTCAGGGAAGACTTTATTATATTACAATTGTTCCGGATAAAGATGGTTATAACTATAATGCCGGTTGCCTGATCGATGAAAATATGGACAATGTAATGGAAATAATTGACCGAACCAAAGAGGAACACTTCGAAGAAGGAAGGGAAACCGGACTTGACGAATAGTGCCCAGCATAAAATCTGGTTCGATCTTTTAACCAATCCTTTATTCGGTCGCTGAACTATGCATACAATCCAAAATCTACAGGAACCATTTCTTGACACTGCTGCTTATATAGTGGCATTGCTCTATGGAATTGATATCGTTTTCCTTTTTCTGTTTGGACTGCATACGTATTTGATGATATATTTGTATAAAAAGAGTCGGTTCAATGCTCGAAAAATTGATGAAACCTATCCGACTTTAGACCTTGAAAATGTAGATCATTCCACACTTCCGCTTGTTACAATACAGTTGCCAATTTATAATGAATATTATGTTATTGATCGACTGCTTGAGGGTGTGGCCGCTATTCAATGGCCCAGAGAAAAACTTGAGATACAGGTTCTTGATGATTCAACAGATAGAACGATAGAGAAGGTTCAGGGACTTGTAAATGAGATGAAAAAGCAGGGTTTTTTAATAAGCCACATTCATCGTAAAGACCGTTCAGGTCATAAGGCAGGTGCATTAAAAAATGGCCTGCATATGACTGACTCTGAATTTATAGCAATATTTGATGCTGACTTTATACCCGATCCGAAGTTTTTAATTAGAA
>JBNKQE010000092.1:0-14333 GCA_050295715.1 Leptospirales bacterium | reverse complement strand
AAGGTTTCTCCCTTCTTAAACGAAGGGAGTGGATTGAAACTATATTGTTGGGTCCATATCTATCAACGTTATGAAGTTTCTCCCTTCTTAAACGAAGGGAGTGGATTGAAACTCGGATGGCGAACAGTCTGCTCAGTTGAACGTGAGTTTCTCCCTTCTTAAACGAAGGGAGTGGATTGAAACAATGCTATCTTTATTGTCTTGCATTGCTTGTTCAAGTGTTTCTCCCTTCTTAAACGAAGGGAGTGGATTGAAACAGCGTAAAGCCAAGAAGTATCTAAGCGCAAGCACTCGTTTCTCCCTTCTTAAACGAAGGGAGTGGATTGAAACCCTTTGGCTTACCGGCGTCATCGAATGCGCGGAAAGTTTCTCCCTTCTTAAACGAAGGGAGTGGATTGAAACCCTGGATGCCCGCTGTGTAAACGAGAGAATCAGGGGTTTCTCCCTTCTTAAACGAAGGGAGTGGATTGAAACCTCGAATTCGATCATTTTGCGTGTCCACTCTGCAGCGTTTCTCCCTTCTTAAACGAAGGGAGTGGATTGAAACACCGCTGATAGGCTTATATATCACCAGTTTATAAGGTTTCTCCCTTCTTAAACGAAGGGAGTGGATTGAAACCCTGTGGATTATTGTGTTTGTCTTGACCCTGATGGTTTCTCCCTTCTTAAACGAAGGGAGTGGATTGAAACTATTACTCAGGCGCAGAGAGATCAGGCCCTTGGATGTTTCTCCCTTCTTAAACGAAGGGAGTGGATTGAAATTGGAATAGAAGTGAAGTTCGTCGAAGGATCGGAGAACCTCCATGAATCAAAGCAAGCAGAAATTTTTCCATATCGCCGGCTGTGGTCGTGATCGCTCCTGTCGCAATGTCTCTTTTTAGGGCATTGCTATTGCCTTTCCGTCTGGAAGTTCTCCTTTCGCCATATGATTTCTAATTTGAGACGTCAGATCAATGGAAGTATTCTTTATCCCCGGAGGCTGAAAGATATTTTTTCCCATATAATCATTCAGCTTCATTCCACTGACTCTTTCTACGATCAATCCGAGAAGAGAATAACTGAGATTGGAATAGCGACTCACTCTGCAACACCACCGACATCGCCTGAATCGATTGGTCGTCCATTCCGTCAAGAATCGCTCGGTCCAATTTCTCACTGTAGGCGTCGCCAGCATCGTATCCCTGATGGAATGGAATGTTGCGCACGAGCCATCGGTCATAATGAAAAATACCAGAGCCGGGAGAAATATTTTTATGGGATGATTCCCCACACCAACCTGTACCGGAAGATCCTCTTCAAAGAATTGATTTATTGACTGAGTAGCCAGGGAAAATCCTTGATTGTTCTCGTTTTTTGTCTGAGCTTCTTAAAATCGTGAAACTTAACGTTCTGTATTTTCAGAATTCCCGAAAACTCATCAAATTCTCCTTGCAAATGCACGCCGCATAATGAAACATATATCATATGGAATCTCAAATGCAAGTCCCATCGAAGCCACCGTACGGGCCCAATCCGGGGCCTTCTATACTGGCGAGGGAAGCCGTTTTCTCCAAAGAGGCAAGTTGTAATCGAGAGAAGAGGCATTCGTGATAGCATATGATTTTTCATAGGATATTTAGGCCGATGACCGAGGACAATATCAATACAAGAGATACCTTCATCTTCGGTAAATATCAGATCCATTATACGGTGCGTAATGGGGGAGCTCGGTCGAAAATCGGTATCCTGCTCCTTCACGGTCGATACACGCATAGTGGATACTGGTCACAGCTTTTCGGTGATCAGGATCGTTACACAGTTTTTGCTTATGACAGTCCGGGGCAGGGGCGTTCATCAGGGTCACGGGGGAGATTCGATCTCTTTCGCCTGGGGCCCGAGCTGTATGCGGATTTTATCGCTAACATCATTTCCAGGTATGATATCGATTCGCTGTATGTGCTCGGGGAGAGTGCTGGCTCGCTTGTGGCTTTTTACGGCAGTATGGAGAAAAAAATCCCACGGGATATCTGCGGACTCATCTTTATGCCTGGGGTGTACCGCGTGCCGCAGCTTGAACGGGTGATGGATCGTACTGTGCTCTCCCTGCTGAGCTTTTTTGTGCCCTGGCTACGCCTCCGAGGCAAGAAACCCCTTACGGCGTATACTGAAAATGAACGACTGCTTGGTATGCTCCGTAATGACAAATACTTCTCACGCCTCTCTTCAGTACGATACATCCACGGAATCTATCGCTTTGTTAAATATCTGAACCGTCGTATCGAAGAATGCTCCATCCCGCTGCTGATGCTGCATGGTCGGTATGATTCCTATTCGGAACCTTCCTGCGTAACCCGGTTCTTCAATCGTATACCGGACACCACTCCCAAAAAAATTGTCCTCTTCGACAACAGCAAGCACTGGCTTCTGGGAAGCGACGATATTGATGAAGTCAGGTCGTCCCTTTTTAACTGGATAGAAGAGCGGGAGGATAGCGTTTTATGATCCTTCATTCTGACGAGGATATAGACAATGAGATTCGGCGGCAGGGTCTTTCGGCAGATGAATATATCGTGATCGACGACCTCCGTGCTTGCGACGAAGGCCTGCTCAATTTTGAAAAGAAAATATTTGTAAGAAATCTGACGGCGTTCAAGGTTAACTGTAACACGAATTCGAAGGTACTGTTCGGTTACCTGCGTGAGCATGATATTAACATACAGAAGTTTCTCAAGAAATATCAGCTGAGAGATGAGGCCTTTTATCAGAACTATCTTGAAGTGTGGAGGATATACGCATCGCCTTTGAAGCCGGCGGCAACGACTACCTTACCAGGCCTGTCCAACGCGATGAATTGCTGAGCCGCTCCAAAACATTGATTACTCTCCGAAGGACTGTTGTCGAATATCAAAATAGCATGGCTCGTAATGAAGAATCGGAACATAATTTGCTTCTTGCCCGAAAAATTCAGCAAGCGTTTTTGCCGAATGAGATCGTAAAGGTCAGGGGCATGGAGATCGATTTTTATTACTCCCCGGCAAAATGGATTGGTGGAGATTATTATGATGTTTTGAAAATAGACGACGTGCGGTATGGATTTGTAGTTGTCGATGTGACGGGGCATGGATCGTCTGCTGCGATTGTGATGTCCGTTGTGTCTTTCATCGTTCATTCTTTGATTTCCTCAGTGAGCACTACGAGCGATTTTATGGAAAGACTGAACTCGCTGTTGTGTGAGCGACTGCGCGGAGAGACGTATGCGACGGGTCTTTTTATGGTATACAATGTTGAAAACAGCAAGGTGGAGTATACGAACGCTGGCCATCCGGACATCCTGTTCTATAGCAAAAAAAATGACCGGGTGATTCGGCATTCTCAACGAGGAGTTATGCTTGGTTTTAAGCCTGACCTTCGTTTTTCTTCTGAAACATTTCAAATGGAGGAAGGCGATGTCATCTTGATGTGTACTGATGGCCTATATGATGCCATGGGTGACGAGCAGAACATTATAAACGAAAAACTAGTGGAAAATATTTTGTTTGACAATAAAAACGAAAGTGCTCGCAACATTAAAGAGAATATCATGATGGAATTGAAGCGTTTTATTGGCAGATCCGAGCAGCGTGATGATATCACTTTGATGATTGTAAAAAAGATAGAAAAAATGTAACTACTCAAAGAATAATTAATAATTCGGAAATCTATACAACAGATAGAATTATTTCCTCATACGATCTCTATAACGCGAAGTTCTATTATGTATGGCAAACCCGGCCCTTTTCATTATATGGTCCTGGATGGATCACTTCGGAGCAACCAGGCAGGGATGTCTGCTTTGCTCCGATAATGGAAAGGGCCGGGGATTGCTCAATTACATATTACGTGCTGAGTAGTTACGAATGAATTATGGAATATGTATTCAATTTCGGGTAACCATCAGTTTGATGAGTAAGATTTATCTGGCATCACGGAAAGGTCGAAAAAGGCAACATGAAATCAGGGTGCCCGCAAAGCTCGCAAAGGCGCAATGTGAAGATAAATGACTTGTATGACCTGATTGCCCGAGGTTCGGCGCAGCCAAATCTGCTGCTGTAAGGGTAATCATAACGATATATGTATACATACGGGAAGGATATTCCAATCTATTTGAAATTACCCTGTTCATCAGAAGAGCCTTTTAATCGAACTATACTGGAATTGAAATTTCATAAGAATATACAGAATCAAGCAAAATATATTCTGACGGGCTACACAATGAGTCAACTCATCGGCAATACCTATAACGACTCGCGCAATAATTCCTCAATTGTCGCCTTCATTTGAGGGAGTTTATCTCGGATGACCGATTCCAGAATCGCCAGGCTAATCCCTTCGTAGTCATGCACGATGTATGTACGAATGTCGTAACTCCCTTTGAGATCACGTTTGTCAAATCAACGTAGAATATCAAATTCGCCGTCTTTTGAGAGCCGGTCAAATTGTTCGGCGATGGAGGTAAAGTGCATCATAATGGATGCCCTTGCACTCTCTTCATCATCGAGGGCATTTTTAATTCCGTTGCTTTTTTCACATATATGCAAAATGAAGTTTATTTTTTTTAATATGACTTCAAGTCTGTCTCTCCGCTTAGACATAGATCGCCTCTCTGGCTACGGATTCTATAATGGGAGAGCGACAATCCAGATCAAGCACATCACAACTTCTGTGAAATCTATGCATTAACATTTTCTTTAGTTTGTTTAATATTTCAAAATAGGTCCAGGCATCATGCCTGTCTAAAAAATCACTCTCGAACTTTACCAATATATCGATGTCGCTACCGTCAGTTGCCTCATTCCTTGCAAAGCTACCGAAAAGCCCTAAATCGGCAACCCCTTCCTGCTTCAAATCGGGCTTAATTTCCTTTAAGTAATTCAGTATTTCATTTTTATCTATCATCTTTTTCCCACTTCGTCAGTCTTAAGTTCGATCCTCTTTCCCGGTTCCTTTTCTCCCGCAACGAATCACCCCATCTTCCCATCCTGCACCGGCTCACCCTTTCTGAATAATGCCCTCTATACCATCGAGGCCTTGCAAAACTCCCGGAAAATTTGCAGGCACCCGGTTGAGTGGCGCCCCGACGTGCAGGATCAGACGTGGAGGAGGATTTTTCTTTTTTTGGGATGGGCGCCCGGTTCCAGGGCCGAGATCTCCAGTTCAAGGCCCAGAGCATGGACATAATCAATGAGGGTGGAGAGTTTTATGTCGGAGCGTGATTCAATTCTAGATATGCTGGCCTGGGAAAAGCTGCCTACGTCACTCTGGGTTTTGCCCATTCTTTCCCGGAGTTGTGCCAGCTCCAGGCGGAGAGCTTTGTTTTTTACCGCTTTTCGGGCTGAAGCAATTTCCTCTTCCGTCAAATGTTCTGGCAGTTTCTCGAAAAAGTTGGTAAATTTCATGGTTGCCTGCTTACTAACACAAATAAACCATTGAAAGAGTATTACGTCAAGGTAATATTCATGCAGACATTACCTGCTTCTGCATCAAATAAATCAAACCATACTGGAATTGAAATGACGCAGAGAATGCGATACTCAGTCGAGGGTCTCAATCTTTTAATCGAATCATACTGGAATTGAAATACTGAGTAGTTCACTTTTACGCTCATCCGGAGGTGCTCTTTTAATCGAAGCTGAGCCTTACCGGAAAAAGTGGACAAAGCGAGGGGGTTGTTAGAATATGGGGGATACAGTTTACGTTAAAGATAATTGTCGGATATCGCAGGGGACTTTCATGGCGGATGCTGGATCTCTACCGCGATATCAATCACTTTCGTGAAATTGGGAACAGAGAGGATCAGTGTGTACAACAACAAACACTCAGCTTTCCTTAAATGTATTTATCCATCCACTACCTGAGTTGGTTCTATGACAAACTGTTCTATATAAATAGGGTCAACTATATATGGCATTGAGCATTGCGTTGGTCAGGTGACTGAACGCAAAAAGGTCACAACGTTAAAAACCACATGTTTATGTGATTGCGGTAGATTATTTCCTGTGATACTCTGAATCCTCTGAAGGAGAGTCGGGAATTATTTCGTAATTAATATTGACGAACAATTGCTGGCTCTAAAAATATCAATCAAATCATTGCTATAGTGTATTTTATGCGTCTCCGTATTCGCCCCAACTACTTTCGTAATTTTCGAATCCTTTCCAGTTTCAGTATATCGGTGCTCGGTGTAGTCTTTTTGCCCCCGTTCGGCATTAATAATTTTCTCCAGGGAAGAGTCCTTCTGGGCATTCTGTCATTTGCTGTAATCGGTATTTGCCTGATCAACTCCATTGTGATTCTGAAGGGACGATATCTGGACTCTATAACAACACTGTTTCTTGTGCCGGCTCTCATCATCTTTCTGGCTCTGGCCATCTACAAACAACATATTATCGGTGTTCTCTGGGCTTATCCGGCCATCATCTCCATCAATTTCATGCTCTCTGAGCGTAAGGCCTGGGTGGCTACGGCAATCCTTGTGAGCGTCAGCATTCCGCTTATTTTTATCAGGATTGAACTCCCGATTGCCATTCGTGCATCTTTTACACTGATTTTATTGAGTGTATTTGTTATCGCCTTCATTCATATTATTCAAAATCATATTAAAAATACGGAGCGGGATATCAAACAAAGGTATTCCGATGAAACAACGGATAATGCCAGAGATCAGAGCAAATATCGCTTCTCTCCGCTGGATGATGCGAGGCTCCTTGTCTGGAGCTCCCGGATTCTGGATTATATGAAAGAGGAGAAACCCTACACCGACCCTGATTTTTCTATGGAGGATATGAGCCAGGCCCTGGATATTTCCCGAAATTATATTTCGCAGACTCTGAATCAACATATGAACACCAATTTTTACAATCTGGTGAACTCCTATCGAATCGCCGACATTCAAAGCGAAATAAAAAATCAGGCTGACGAACGCTTGAATTTTCTCAATCTGGCTTACAAATACGGCTTTAATTCCAAATCCACCTTTCAAAAGGCATTTAAGAGTGCTACGGGTATGACGCCTTCTCAATATCATAAAAACTGCAGCATCCCCGCCGATCAGTCATCGCAAAACAGTTAATTGATTCTGGGACTCTCTCGTTTCTATAACTACGCTGTAGTAAATGATTTAGGGATAGGATCCAGAACTCCTATCCACAATTCTGAAAAATTGTAGATTTTTTTTTCCGACTGTCCAATTATGTATAAATAAGTCACTTGCTTACATCGAGAATATGCAGACTAAAATCACATGTTCTAAATCCAGGAAGTTTTTGATAGATATTCAGGATGTATCACTATTTTCATGTCTCTCTTTTGATTGGGTTTTAAGGAAATCATTTTGAGTTTAATCGATCAAGCTGCTTTGTTTGTTTGCCTTTTCGCTTCGGGTCTAACATTTCTCACTGCTATCGGACAGGTTGTATCGCAACAAAAGAGAATGCAAAACCTGGTTACCGCTCTGTTTATGCTGATAAGCGGGCTATATCTAATTTCCATTGGACTGGGAAAGGATTATATTCTGGCCCATTTACCATATCTTCATTTTGTAATTGTCCCATTCTATTTTGTTCTGGGTCCCATCTTTCGCTCTTATTTGCTGAGTGTACTGGAGAGTAGAGGGGAGTCAGGAGACGAGATCATACTGAGGTTTCCCGGATATGCAACGTTCACTCCATTTATCATTGTGCTTTTGATCCAGCTCCCCTACTTACTGGTCACCCCTGATATCAAACGTCAGATAATGTATCCCACAGGCGAAAATCGACTCTTTTTGATCTACTTCTATATTCTGTACGGAATAGTCGTAATCGGACTATCCAGTGTTGTCTATAACACAATTGTAACCCTTCGAAAACTGAATATAATAAGTCTGATTGGTAAAGATAGAATAAACCCTCTTTTAAGACATTTAAGATTCATCGCATTTTTCCTGGGAATTCTCGCCTTTCTGGGTATCTTCGGACAGTTACTGGACTATGTAGAAATCAAACGATATCTGGCAACTGGCGTCTCACTCCTTGTGATCTGGCTCTATTTGCTCGAACAGAGATATCCAGGTTTTTTTCACAAGATTGATCGTGAAATTCGAACTCGAGGAAGGTATCAGAAGTCTCGTATCGAAGGGCTCAATGTTCCTGAAACTATTCTAAAACTGGAGCAACTTATGAAGAATGAAAGACTCTATGTGGATGATGACCTTTCCCTGGAACGTCTCGCTATTATCCTTGAGATTACTCCCGAACAACTTTCTGAAATTTTGAATAATGTCATCAAGAGTGATTTTAGAAGTTTCTTGAATGGATATCGTGTATCTGAGGCCAAGCGTCTTCTTGTTGAAGCTTCGCAACGCAGTATATTGAGTATCGCCTATGATGTAGGTTTTAATTCCAAAGCGAGTTTCAATCGAAATTTCCGCCTGGTTGCAAAGCAGACACCCGCTGAGTTTCGAAAAAAAAATAGTAAAGCCGGTAATTAATTTTGTTTCTGGGTTCTATAAAAAATTTCGTTTTCATTAGTGTATGTCCCGGAACCCATCTGTGATTTTAGGAACGAGACACATCCTGTGCCACGAAGAGCCTGTTATGGGACAGGTTCTTATTCTTCCAATTTTAATATGAGTCTGTTCAATTACCTGTCCCCGGGAATTGTCCGAGTACAGACGCAGCAGACTGACATAAAAAAGGTCTCATTGCATGATATGAGACGATTTGCATTTCTTTTCATGATATATTTCCATATATGAGTCCTTTTTCAACAATGCAAAAGCCCTGAAAAAAGGCCTCACTCGATTGATACGGACGACCATCAAGACTATTGATGATAATCTATGGTCCGCTATTATTGTTAGATTGGATGAAACAGGGTTTCTGGTTTTTACGATGAAAGGAATGGTATCAGAAGTGAAATATTTTCGGTTTACAATGATGTTAACAATAATATCGCTGCTCCTGGCATCCTGTACCCGATCTGTGGGAGACAAGCTCCCGGAGCTTTTCTTGCTCGATTCTCTTTCTCCTCCTGCTTACATGCTCCATATCAATGTCACCGGTTATTCCGGGTCGGGGCTGGTCTTTGAAAATAATACCCAGTGTGGATCATTCTTTTGCAGTGGTGGAAGCGATTCCTTATCCATACCGGCTGGTGCCACATCGGGAACATTTTCGACAACATTCTATACTGGTGACAATTACAATGTTAATGTAAGTTCTTTTCCCACTGGCCCTATCCTGTTCTGTTCTCATTCATCCGGATCTTCGTCGGGAACGTTTATCGATAAAGACATCACTTTGAATTATAGCTGTACTGGTGGGTACGCTGTCGATGGGGCCCTGACAAATCTGGCGGGAACGGGACTCAAGATCACATCTTCCGGTGGGGGGCAGGTGACACCTGCGGGGGGGAGTGCCACCTATGCCTTCTCAAACAGTTTCGATACTAATACGGCTTATACACTGACCATTGCCAATCAGCCGGTCTCTCCCACCCAGTCCTGTGTGTTTGACTCTACCGGAACAAATAGTGTTACACTGAATGCCAGTATGTATTCCAATGCGACTCATCCGGAAAATATTACCTGCACCACAACGCCTTTCGAAGTGAAGGTGGTGATGGATACGAACCATCCACTGGATTATACGGGTCTGCAGATTCAGTGGGGGACCGATCCGGCAGTGAGTATTCCGGCGGGCACAACGCAATACTCCTTTGGAAATATCCTCAGTGGTACAGCGTATTCGGTTGGTGTTGTAAGCAACCCCATCGGTGAGAACTGCACCATGACAAACAATACAGGGGTCGTGGGTAGTGGACCGGTGACGATCAACATGAGCTGTCCCAATGCGGGGCAGGTGATGCAGGTGACAGTCCTCGGCTATCCGAGCAGTGGCGCAAGCCTGGATCTTTTGATCAATGGAACGGACAACCACACACTGACGATCCCCGATCTTTCGTCCGGTGCAGGGAGCTATACGGCAAGTTTTCCATCGACTTTTGATTACAATGACTCCTATGACCTGAGTGTTACCGGAGGGGTCACTTCCAATGGGATGGAGTGCAAGATCGATACGGACAGCAGCTACGATGCGGGTGAGCTCACATCTCAATCGGGATATATTGACATAGGGGCCAATCCCATCACCGTGGTCTGTGCCGATATCGAGGCCCCTGTGGTTACATTGGACAATGTGATCGCCCGGGGCGCGATCAGATCCGGCTTTCTGGTGGGAACGGTTTCCGATAACCTGGGCCTGGCTTCGGTGGAAGTCTTCATCGACGGTACGCCCTATACACCGACCATAACAGGGACAGACTGGATATTGAAACTCCCGGCAGGCACCGCCATGATCGACGGGACCGGGCATTCCATCCAGGTATCGGCTACGGACACCTGGAGTGCCCCCAATACGACTACAACCACAGCGATCAATGTCACGAAGCAGGGCAACGCCGACATCAACGGGGACGGCTACACCGACCTGGTGGTGGGCAATAATAATGGGAAAACCTTTATTTTCTATTCTAACGGAAGTTCAGGTGTGATGACCTCAGGTAACTCCGGTTCTGCCGACACCACTCTCACCGGAGCCAGCGGATCTTTTGGAAATGCTGTGGCCACCGGGGATATAAATGGGGACGGCTACGCCGATGTGGTGGTGGGTTCGCCAAATGACGCGAATGGACTGGTTGCTGTATATCTCAGCAGTGGTGGTGGAGGTGTAGCTGCATCAGCCGATTCCATAATAATGGGTAATGTGGCTTCCAGTAAGTTTGGTTTTTCGGTGGCCGCAGGGGATGTGAACGGGGACGGCTACTCCGATGTGATTGCAGGATCGCCAGATGATGGTCTGGGAGCGGTTTATATCTTTCATGCTGTCAATGACGGATCCGGCCTCGCTTCCGTTTTTGATGTAGCTGGCGATGTCACCAATGCTGACACCACTATTGACGGTTCGGTAAGTGGTTCAAACGCAGACTCTCTATTTGGGTACTCTGTGTCGGCCTATGATATAAATGGTGATGGCTACGGGGATGTGGTGGCCGGTGCACCTGCTTATACAGAGAATGGTCCTTTTGGTCCTGTTGGGGCGGTCTATGTTTTTCATTCCTCGGGTAGTGGTGTGACTGCCTCCGATACCACAGGAGCCGCCTCTAAAATCACCGGTATTTCTTATCCTGGATCCAGTCTGGGCACTTCGGTGGTGGCAGGAGATGTGAACGGGGACGGCTATGGCGACGTGGTTACCGGCGATGCTGCTCTCTATCAGGCATTCGTATTCCATTCTAACGGAGGTTCCGGTTTGTCTTCCGGTGATTCCAGTATTGCCGATTCCACTCTTGTGAACAACTCTTCTGTCACCAATTTTGGCACTTCGGTGGCGATCGGGGATGTGAACGGAGACGGCTACGGCGATGTGGTCGTCGGGGCTACCTGGGTTTCCAGTTACTCCGGAGCGGTATATATTTTCCATTCCAGTAGCTCGGGGATTGGAGACTGGACCTACTCCGGGGACCCGTTAAACTCCGGAGCCGATATGACGATTTACGGAGATACTGATAGCTGGTTTGGTAATTCCGTTGCCGCGAGAGACATCAACGGGGATGGCTACGTCGATGTGATAGCCGGAGGATACAAAATGAATACCGGTTCCGGGAAAGTCTGCGTCTTCCACTCTGCAGGCAGCGGGGGAGTACCCGATGATCCTGGTTCGTCGGGTACATATACTCATACAGGTAAGACCGACTCCTATATTCTTGGAGCCAGCGCCGGCGATCAGTTCGGTATTGCAGTGAACCGGTAATCGGGAGATGGAAAGCTTTTTGTCTTCATGGTGCGGTTTGCGATGAAGTATGAATTACCATGAAGAGTGGGAGGCGAAAATGATATTCCGCATGGAGTAAGCGATCACAATTCGTCGTTTGTCCTACGTTGTTTTGATTCCTGTTTAGAAAATTGGATCTTGCTGTCTCATCCCTGATTCTTTTTTCTGCAGCATCCCCGCTGATCACTCATCGCAAAACAATTAACTGAACCTGATTTCCAGTGCACCAGTGAAATTTTTTGTAAAATCAAATCCTGGTTAATTACCTGGTATTTTATCTGTTAGAAAATATATCTTCTTTTTGACCATATTAACGCCAATTAAACTCGAAAGTCCTGAAAAAAAAGTCTCACTCGATTGATTCGGACGACAATCAAGACTATTGATGATACATTTATATTGAAAAATGGCCACTGAAAGTGGAGTCGGTGATTCCTTTGTGGAATTTATCCACGAAGGAATAAAGTTAGTAATACGACTGACTAAATTTTATGCGAAGTGAGCAGCGATATCAGGCAAATGTGTTTATTTGATAAAAAAAATTATAGTATTGCTGTTGAAAAGTAAAAACCACATGTTTATGTGATGGTGATAGAAGAAGTTTGATGATAATCTATAATCCGGCATAGTTGTTAGATTGGATGAAGCAGGTCTTCAGATTTTTAAAATGTAAGGGATGGTATCAGGAATGCAATATTTTCGTATCACAATGATATTAACAATATTTTCGCTGCTCCTGGCATCCTGTACCCGGTCGGTGGGAGACAGCCTTCCGGAATTGTTTCTTCTTGATGGTCTATTCCCCCCCCTTTACGGCATCGGGGGGACCATCCACAACTTCTCCGGCTCCAATTTTCAGATCCAGAATACGGGGAACGAGGATAATCTAACCGTGGACTATTCAGGATCTTCGGATCAGGCCTTCCAGTTCGACGTAAAGATGCGGACGGAATCGACCTACAATGCCATCATAAGCGGATACCCCTCCACCCCCTCCCAGTACTGTACCATCAACCAGGGATCCGGGACCGTAGGGAATGCGGATATCGAGTCCATAGTAATCGACTGCATTCCCGCTTACCGTGTGAGCGGGACCATCTCGGGCGGGGATACCCTTCTTGGATCGGGTCTGGTGCTGGATGTCAACGGCAACGATACCACGAGTCCGGTAGCGGGGTCCACCACCTTTGAATTCCAGGCTCCGGTCTCCGTGAACGACTACGGTGCCAGCGGGAGTACGGTGAGCGTGACCGGCCAACCCACATCGCCCTGGCAGACCTGCTATTTTGGGACGCTGGCGAACTACAGCACCAGCACGGGAACTAGCATCACGACCGATACGATTCTATCCACACCGCTTACGTGCGCCACCAACAGCTACAATGTTTCTGCCAGCATCAGCGGACTCACCTATGCGGGGTTAAATGTATCCATCAATGGATCTTCCAGTAGCCCTGGAATCGGTGCCACCACCACCTCCCTGGTCCCAACCCTTAGCGGGCAGCCCTACGGGATTACCATTACGGCCCAGCCTGTGGGACAGAACTGCAGCGTGTTCGGGGGAGGGGACTATTCCACAACCATCGTGGAGGGGAGCGATATTGTCGCAAGCATCGTCTGCAGTGTGAACACCTACAGCGCGGGAGGAACAGCAACGAACCTGAGCGGATCGGGCCTGGTGGTCCAGGTGAGTGGTACGCGGTATGCGGGGGGAGGCTTCACCCTCTCCAATACCATTCCCGCGGGCGGGTCCTATGTGGTCACCAGCGGTCTGAATTACGGGGATACCATCACCAGCGCCGATATCATTACCCAGCCCTCGGGTCCCAACCAGGTGTGCAAGTTTAACGGAACGGTCACCACATATAATCCGGGGGTAACGGTGACGGGTGCGGCGACCCTGGATCCCATCGTATGTACCACCAATCAGATCAGCGGGAGCATTACCGGCTACAGCGCCCCCTCCACGGGGATGAGCATCACCTTTACGGGAGTCATCAGCGGGACCACGGTATTGAATCCTGCCGGAGGAACCGCGAGCTGGACGGTTTCGCCAACGACCATCGGCGAGAATTATACCCTCGTAGTGACCAACCCCTACAATCCGGGACTCCTGTGTTCGCCTGCCGCCGGTGCGGGGACCATCTCCGCATCCAGTACGACGAACAACATCACCTGTTCTGCCATGCCCAAAACGGGTTCGCCCACCATCTCTTTTGGAGGTCTTGAGAATATGGTGACCATCGCTCCGGGCGGGGGGGATCTCACCTGTTACCGCACGGACGGGGGCGTTCCCGGGTGTTCGCTCAGCGCCGGGGGAAGCCACAACTCCACAGGGGGCTTCTGTGCCTCGGGATCAACGCAGTACACCGGTTCTTTTAATCTTTCGTCCACAACCACCATCCAGGCGGTGGACTGCAAGACCAGCGCCACCATCGACGAGTCCGCTCCCGATTCCTATACGGCCACAGTTGCGGGGACAGTGACAACCCCATCCTTTTCACC
>JBNKQE010000091.1:0-14449 GCA_050295715.1 Leptospirales bacterium | reverse complement strand
AAAAGTCCCTTAACTTCCATAATGGGTGCTGCAGAATTGCTGGAAGAAGACATGCCCCGGGACAGGCGAATAAAGTTTATGGATAATATTCTTCTTGAATCATCAAGAATTCAGGAAATTATAAACAGACTTCTCGATCTATCTTCACTGGAAAGCCGTGATACATTAAATGAAATAGAACAGATTGATATATGCAACCTGCTTAAAGATCTTAACATGAGCCTCCATACCGAGCTTGAAAAAAAAGGGCTCTGGATCGAATTAGATTGCACAGTTACAAATAAATTATCAGGTGAACATTTTCTTGTACGTCAGGCTATCCTGAATTTGATTCAGAATGCTGTAGACTTTGCGACAAATGATACAAAGATTGAAATTCATGTCCGAGAAGAGTTCCGAAATTTTCTGCGAATTGAAATTCTCGATACCGGTGCGTCAATTCCCGATTACGCACTTCCCCGTCTTTTTGAACGATTCTACTCACTTCCACGCAGCAACAACCGCAAAAGCACAGGCCTGGGACTCCCTTTCATAAGAGAGGTCGCCCTCCTTCATAATGGTCAGATTGAAATTGAGAATACGAAAGATGGAGTAAAAGCTACACTTTTACTGCCTTTTTCGCAATCTGAGAAGAGTAAAACAGGCAACAAATTTATCCGGGGCTAATTCCCACCATTTATTGCGAAGTTTCGCATTTCAATGCCGCCTGCAAGCTTTTCGCTTACCGCTCCCAGCACAATAGAACCGATAGTTTTATTACTGAAATGTCTTAATCCGCACTACTACTGAAATATCTATTTTCATATACATATGGATTAAGAATATCAGACGCATTCATATAAAACGTGAAGAAACACATAAAACACACATTTCTCTCATTAACCTCACATAATAGAAACATCCTGCTGAAGTTCAATACAGCTATGGATATTCCATAATAAATCTAAGGGAGATCAAAATGTTATCTCAAATAAATACAAATTCTTTGTTTTTTCGGATTTTCACAATCGTCGGGATTATATTGGTTCTGCTTATTCCGGTAAGTATGATTCGCAGCCTTATACAGGAGCGAGAAATGAGAAGTGAGTCTGTTCGCGAACAAATAGCACAACAATGGGGAGGGAAACAGAATTTAGAGGGCCCTTTCCTTGTAATTCCCTATCGTCTTATTGAAACAAAAAATGAAAATGCATCCAGCGGCAAAATCGT
The DNA here is from genome assembly GCA_050295715.1 of Leptospirales bacterium. Taxonomy (GTDB): domain Bacteria; phylum Spirochaetota; class Leptospiria; order Leptospirales; family Leptonemataceae; genus JBNKQE01. Next base: position 13,240 of record JBNKQE010000091.1, on the reverse strand, counting down.
AATTCTGCCGGAAGAGTTATATGTTAGCGGAAGCTTAAAGAGCGAAAAAAGAAAACGAGGAATATTTGAAACTGTACTCTACAATGCAAACTTGAATTTTAAAGGGAAATTTATCTTACCCGATTTAGAAAATCTTACATCCAGATTGCCGCGCAAAGGCAAGGTTAGACTGGGACATGCGTACTTTTCAGTATCTATCCCGCATACGAGAGGAATCAGAAAAACATCCGACCTTAAATGGAACAGCAACAACACACAATTCAGACCGGGATCAGGTTTTGAAACAATTAGAGGAATACAATCTTCGGTAAATATATCCGGAGGAAATTCTTTTAGTTTCAGTTTTTCCATCAATCTGCTGGGTAACGAATTGATTTCCTTTATTCCTGCCGGTAAAAAGAATGAGGTAAAAATTTCGTCAGACTGGAACAGTCCTTCATTTATCGGCTCCTACCTTCCCGATTCAAGAGAAGTTAGTGAAGACGGATTCAGAGCGACATGGAAGGTTTCGAGTCTCGGGAGAAGCTACGATCAAATATTGCTCGACCCGTTTGCGAGTGGATACCTGCCTGTACAGGAGAGCTCCTTTGGAGTAAAACTCATAACCGCACTTGATCATTATCAGAAAACCGAACGAGCAATAAAGTATGCAATACTTTTTCTCGGACTTACATTTACCGCTTTTTTCCTGTTTGAAATATTTAACAGGTATAAAATACATCCAATTCAGTATATCCTGATCGGGCTCAGCATGATCATGTTCTATGCATTATTTCTCTCCCTGACCGAACAAATGCCGTTTATTATAGCTTATGTTATCGCCACTCTTGCAACCGTTGGTCTGATAACCTATTACTCAGCATTTGTTCTTCGCAATAAAAAGAGAGCATACGGAATGGGCACATTTTTATTTGCGTTATACACTTATCTGTATGTGGTTTTGAAAAGCGAAGACCATGCGTTGATAATGGGCACTGCCGGACTTTTTACGATTCTCGGCATAGTAATGTTTATAACAAGAAATCTGGACTGGTATGCCATAAGAGCTATAAACGAGCCAACAAGGGAATCCGAATAACCGCTATCAGGCCCTCTGTCCGCGGGGGCCTGATAAATGATTTCGAGACTTAGCTTCTGTTCTCACATGTACAGTGCTCGGACTTTTATCCCTCTCCAACCATGTAGAAAATACTGATACATAAACAGAAAACATACACATCTCCTAACGCATATTTTTCATATACAAATTAAAAATAATAGTCAGTTTCCATATGGTTTCGTATATTCACTCTATGAAATATCCAGATCCCGGTCACAAAACCGATGAAATTGATGAACTGCATTATTTTGATCATGGCAGCCTATGTCTGTTGATTGAGTCACTTCCGGATCCCGTTGTTGCGAGGATGACCAACCTTGCTGACAGTCGTGTACGCAGCAATATTTTCGGAGCCATTCCGGTTGAGAGAAGCAAATCGGTCCAGGAGAGTATATCAATCCAGGGCAAAGATCCCGATAAAGACCAGATTACCAGGATGGCTGTAAAGAAAACCGTCGAAAAACTTATGGGTGAACGTAAGATTAAAAGAGAAGATGACTACTACGTAACTCCTGACTGAATCACTTTCAGGAGTGTCGAGCAGTTTATCTGCAGCGTATTTTGCCGCCTTTTTTACTTAAAATTCCATGCGAAGACCGACATTGGCCCCGTAAGCACGTTTGGACATCATTCCATCAACAGAAACTTTTAGAGCCCAGATGTTCAGCTCAGCACCCGCACGTAAATAGGGCACCCTTGCCGGTACCCTGCCATTACCTTTAATGACCATACTCAATACAGCATCTCCCAGAGATGCCATTTGTGCCGCGATATCCTCCGAGGTCATTCCCGGATAGATGGTACCATCCGGCAGCAAGTAATCAGCACCTGACATAGGATCTGAATCATATACAACAGGTCCGACTCTTTTCAGTTCAAACTCCGCCGAACCCTTGTTTATAGCAAGCCCCGTCCCCACGGATAAGTTAAGAAAATATAATAATTGAACGCCTGTCCTTACGTCAACCGTATACGTATCAATATTTGTCGAATAATCAAGGATGTTTCTTCCATTCCAGACAAGTTGCTGGTTTGCAACGGTATTGAGATCCATGGGCGCATCATCCTGCAGAAACCTGACAGTCTGAACCGACTTATGGGCACCAACTCCGACGGAGACACCCCTGAAAAAAATCATTGGTCCCCACAACACATTACTGCCTTCCATTAAATGGTATCTTAAATCCACTCCCTGGTATTTTGACTTAGTTTCGAGCTCTCCCTGGTAACGAGCCTTATCATTAAATGTTTGGCCCAGTCCAAGATAACTGACATAAATATCAAAACGGCGTGGTGAAATTAAGGATGGAGTATCTGAATCAGGATCTGACGGATCATATGGTTCCATACCAAGGATTCGCCCCAGATTTATACCGATGAAAGCACCAGGAACAACAGCTCCACCAGCACTCGGAATATTATCCATTGTGCCGACACCCGTAATATTCACCTGTACGTCATGTGCCTCCACATATCCGGTATTCATCATAATGCCGGCTGTAAATCCAGTCAGATTAATCGTGCTTCCCGGAATTCCCATGATATTTGCGAGGGTTGCTGCTTCAGCCAGGTCATCAAACATTGTTTGAGCATACTGGTCTTTGAACTCAGAATGCATTGTATTAAGATTGTCAAAAAAACTGAGATTCTGGCAGGCACTTCCTTCACAGGAGACCTGGGCATGAAGTCCTCCGAAAGGTACGAAAAATGCCAGAAGAAGAACTCCGAAGGCCGGATACAACACCCGGAAAAACTTTTCTCTCTTTCTATTTACAATAATTTTGTTGAATGTATCTATGAATTTCATGAGGTCTGCTCCCGATGGCTTTCCGGTTTAATAACAATTAATTCCCCCATTATTTCACATTTTAGCAAAAAATATTTCAGTTTGTATGAAGGAAAACTGCTCATAAATTTAATAATTTCTATAAAGCTTTTTTATTAGTAACGCACGCTTTCAGTATACTCATATTAGACAGTTAGAACAATAATCTATATGGTCTATTTTTGAATTTTCTTGATACTCATAACATTTTTTATTCAAATGCATGCAACCCTTTTCCTGCTTTTTCAGGTAAACAATCCCCTTTTCGGCTAATGACACAGGCTATTCAGCTATCTATTCCGGGGTGTGTAGTATGGACGCTCCTGCTGCCTGACTCCAATCAAATTGAAATGATATTTTTCCGTTGATTGCTCGAAGGCCTGTGCGATTCTGCCCCATACCCTGTCTCAGGAGAAGATGAATCGGGTGAACCATTTCAGGCAAATATTGAGCAGAACAACCCACAATGAAGAAGAAACCGAAGGTCTGACAGAAGAAATATTTCTCGAAATTCTTCGTCCACTAAAGGAGTCCTTATTGTTGCTCGAGGGGGATCTCGGCGCAGGAAAAACGACCTTCACAAGAGGTTTTGCCAGACCTATGGGAATTACTGATACAATCAACAGTCCTACTTTTAATTTACTCAATCGTTATGATGGGAGTCGTGGAATACTGTTTCATTATGACCTGTATAGAATTTCCGGTCCGGATGAGTTTTTGGATCTGGGTTTTTCTGAACTCTGGTCATCCGGTGCATCAGAATCGGAACTCCCTGTGGTACATGCCATAGAATGGTGGCAGCGCATAGAAGACCTTTTCCCTTTTCCAATCCCTACATTTAAGATTCGCCTTGCCTACAATCCGGACCAGGAAGAACCACCAAGACAGGTTGAGTTATACGCATATGAAAAAGAATGATATCTGTCTGTTAATAGATGCAAGTAATGCCTGGATAGCACTGGGGTTGCACAGTGACACAATATCTTATGAGAAACGACTGCATGCTCCGCGTGAAGGATTTACTGCCCTCTTTCCACTTTTGGAGGATCTGCTTAAAGAAGCAGACGTGAAAAAACCAGACTGGATAGCCTGTCTCTACGGGCCCGGGTCCTTTACCGGGTCCCGCATATCAACGGGCACGGCACGGAATCTCGCACAGTTATGGGAGATTCCTGTTCTTGGTCTGAATTCACTGGCAAGCTATATATACGCTTTACCCGTGCGAAAGAAAAGTCCTGTCGCTGTAATGCTTGATGCCAAACAAAAAAAGGTTTACGCTGGCATGACCCTGCCCGATGCTTCCGAATCGAAGCTTCTGGAACTTACCGGAGAAGATATTGAACCCGGTCTGTTTATTGAAAAATTACCGGACGAGTGTGTTGCATACTGTGATTCACCAGGCACAATCGCCGGATATATAAACGAATCAACCGCATTAAGTGTAGAATTACTCGAACTGCCTCCCCCTGAAACGGGATCCTTTTACGAATTTGCATTATACTCCGGAGGCATAGAGGCTGCCGGATCATATAATAACCTGATGCCTCTTTATTTACGCAGTGATCCGGCACACCAAAAATATCCGGAAGGATATAACAGGAACCACTAATGTCATCAAACATTGTACCTAAAATACTAAATATATTACAGAAAAGTGCGGGAGATCGTATATCTGTAAAAGATTTAATGAAAGAGATTCATCTAAAACCGGAGAAGAAGAGACGGACTCATGGACGAGGCCGATCACGCCCCGGTGATATGGTTTCAGGTGGACAGGACCCTAAACTCATCCTCGCTGAACTTGAACTTCTCGGGTTGATCCGCCAATCAGGCAATCGAATCTATCCAAGAGACCCATTTTCAATAACTGGCAGAGTATCAATGAGCCCTCAGGGGCTGGTTTTTATAAATGCCAGAGGATCCGATTCAGCAGCACGAGATGTATTCGTTGCACCCAAAAACTCTCTGGATGCTTTGCCTGGCGATGAAGTGCTTGTCCGCTTGAAAGACAGATCTCGTGACAGATTTGAAGGATCAGTCATTCGTATTATCAAACGAGCGAGAACCCTGTATCGTATTAAAGTCGTTGATGATCCGGTAAAAGGCGGTGTCATTGGAATCCTGCTGGATTCCCCGGGTAAAATCATGACATTTGTGGATACGAGTCGAATACCTTCTGACACAGTTAAGCGTATAAAACCGGATCATGTAATCGTTGCCACCCTGTCCGGTGCATCAAAAAAAATAATGGGGATATTTTTCCGCGAAGCCGCTTTTGTTCGCTTTGAAGACGATACTGACATGGATGTGGATTTCGAAAGAGTTCTCATGAAACATAACCTTGACATCGTCTATCCGGAGGATATTCCATTACCTGATCCGGATCTTGCCATTGAGCCTGAAAATATTCGCGATTGGAACAAACGAAAGGATCACAGAAATTTATTTACAATTACTATTGATGGTGCAGATTCAAAAGATTTTGATGATGCCATAAGCCTGGATACAAAAGCAGGTAAAAATCGATGGAAATTATATGTCCATATCGCTGACGTATCCCACTATGTTGGAAAAAATTCTCCTCTGGATCATGAAGCACAGGATCGAGCAACATCAGTTTATCTCGTCAACAGAGTTGTCCCGATGCTCCCTCCGTCCATTTCCGAGAACCTCTGTTCGCTTATTGCCGGAGTCAATCGACTGGCATTTACAGCTGAAATGGATATTAATACGAAGACAGGCGAAATAACAAAATCTACATTTTACAAATCTGTCATTCGTGTAGACAGAAGACTCACCTACGAAATTGCCGAAAACTTAATAGATATGGATGCGGCAGGAACGAGCAACGATCCGGACTCAAGAATTCTGGGACAGATGTGGGAGCTTTCAAGCTTATTGCGACGCTCACGTATGCTTGCAGGCAGGATTGACCTGGATATTCCGGAACCGAAAATTAAACTGGGTAATAAGGATGACGTAGAAGAGATTGTCTACAGGGATCGCCTGAAATCCAGTATGCTTATAGAAGAGCTCATGCTATCTGCCAACCAATCTGTTGCAAAATTCATGAGTAAAAAGAATGCTCGAACACTCTACAGAGTTCATGAACCAATGGAAGAGGCGAAAGTTGAGAAGTTGAATAATTTTTTCAATATCTACAATATCCCATTTGAGTTAAAAAACTCCGATCCTCAAAATATATCAAAAGCTATTGAAAAAGTAAGAAGTCTGGGCGATGAAAATGTTCAGAATATTTTCAATTTAATACTTTTAAGAAGCTTCATGCAGGCAACTTATCGCGGAGAACCTGAAGGTCACTGGGGGCTTGGATTCGAAGATTACTGCCACTTCACATCTCCCATTCGCCGATACCCTGACCTGGTCGTACACAGAGTACTTTCAGCAATTATTAATCGGGAAAAACAACCTTACAATATTGAAGAAATAGATGCCCTTGGAGAACATACGTCCGAACAAGAGCGAAAGGCCATGGAAGCGGAACGAGACATGTATCGTCTCAAGGTTATCCGCTACATTGAGAAGTCAGACAGAAAGAATTTTCGTGGATTTTTAACCGGCTTCAAAACGGACAGGGTCTTCCTTGAACTGGAGGGTCTGCCGGCAGAAGGTGTTGTTACATTGAATCATCTTACAAAAGATCATGAGCTTATACTTCCTGACCAGTTTTCTGTCTACGTGAAGAAACTCAGCCGTCCCGCATTCCTGGGTGAAGAGTGGGACCTGGAACTGGAGAGAGTCGATATAGAAGAGATCCGGCTGTATTTCAAACCCACCTGGTCCGACAGTAAAAAAGTTTTCGACAGACGAAAGAGATAACGGACAGTTATAATGATTATATTTTTATAATCTATTGCAAGACAACTATTTAGTCTCTTACTCCCCCCCCCGGGGTATCCATATACCGAATACCGGTATATGATTAAGTATTAATACACAATTACAAACTATACTGTATAAGAATTATCTATTTTTATTAGATTTTTTATTTTTTGCTATACACAAATTATAATAAAGAATAAAATTTGCCGCCATGCTCGATACTGCTTTAGAAACATTTCCTTTCCTGCACGATGCTGATGATCAAATAAAAGATCTGTTTATCCGCAATGTTCAGGTTCGCACTTTTCCCGCAGGGCAGGTTCTTTATACGGAAGGTGATCTATGTAATTATTTTGCCATGGTACTTTCAGGCTCAGTACGAGTTCATAAAATTTCCGAAACAGGACGCGAGATTACTCTTTATCGAGTGAGGAAAGGTGAATGCTGCTTTCTGACGGCATCCTGCATTATGCGAAGCAATAACTTTCCGGCTGTTGCCATCGTTGAAGAAGAAGTAACAATGGCGCAGATACCCTCCGAAACTGTGCAGGATTGGATCAAAACCCATGAGGTCTGGAGAAATCATATTTTTCATCTTCTATCCAACCGACTCAGCAATGTTGCTTCTATTCTAAGCGAAGTTAAATTTCGCCGCATGGATGAGCGTCTCTGTGATTATTTACTGAGCCAGGATAATATTAATGACGCATTCAAAAAGACTCACCAACAAATTGCCCTGGAAATGGGAAGTGCTCGTGAGGTCATAAGTCGCCTTCTAAAAGAGATTGAAAAGAAGGGTTTAATCAGGTTATCCCGCGGTACAATTTATATACTGGATAGACAGGGACTTTCGCAAATGGTTGAACCTCCGCGTTCCTGCTTCTAGGCTTACTGTCCTGACAGCAATTACGTCAAGAATACTGCACCCGGCTCGAATTCATTCCTTCCTTTAATCACACGACCATTGATCCAATCATTATAATGAGTATTATCTACACCCCGGGCAGTCGCACCTATCGAAAAACATAATTGTATTATTTTTTGTATAATATATTATTTTTTCATATATTGTGTGAGTAAGTTACATACATAGAAGAGATTCCGGAGTAGACTCTATCATCAATTGGCCGGGACCGATATGCGTGTGAGTGACTGTATTACCATCACACAGTGCCCCGAAACGAATCCTGTTACATTCAGGATCTTGCATGACCCAATTTTAGAATATCAGATCGTAATGTGTGCATTCGTTACAGCTAACCAGCGAGAACTACACATTCTTTGGCCTCCTTCGGGAGGCTTTTTTTTCTCCTTTTATCGAACAAAAAAAGCTTATACTGTAAGTGTCACCCTTACAAAAGAACGTAATTCTAAAATCATCGAATGAAGAAACTCATTAGCATACATTTATGATAATGACAATTTCTGAATACTCCAATAGTATGTTTACAGGAATCGACAAATCAAATGAACCAGACTCATACGAATGAATTATCCGAAACAATCAAATCCAAAAACCCGGTAAGCACGATTGAAAATCCTGGATTCGCCATTACGTGGCTTCAAAGACAATTGAGGGAACTGGAAATCCCTGTAATGATAATAATCGAGGGACTTGAAGCTGCCGGTAAAGGGAAAGTCATTAACGACCTTCTAATGAACCTGGATCCGCGTGGGTTTTCCATGTACACAATTCTACCTGAGAAGGGAGTGGAAAAGAGATACCCCTGGCTCAAAAGATTCTGGGATCTGTCACCCTCAGCAAAAAAGATGACCGTATTAAAAGGGAGCTGGTATAGAAGTCTCATAATTGACAGTGTTCATAAGAAGCGAGATAAGAAAGAAAGATCGAAATTCATCGAGCAAATACAAACTTTTGAAAATTCACTGTATGCCGAGGGATTTCTTTTATGTAAAATCTTTCTGGAAGTTTCACATAAAAAGCAGAGGCGAAGATTCAAGAAGATTGATTCCAACCCGTCCAGTTCCTGGAAAATTAATAAAAAGAAATGGAAGGAACACAAACATTATGATCGCTCCATGCAGGCGGCTCATGAAGTATTTGATAAATGTTCCTCTCCATATCCATGGCATGTGATTCCATCTGACGATATGCATGCAGCAATCAATCAGAGCCTGAATATTATTGCATCACTCATGAATGAAGCCAGTGATGGAATCACAAACGGCAATAGATTACCAGGCAGACAATTTATATCCGATAATTCGACACAGGATACATCAAAAAGTATAACGAGTTCAAGCTCATACCGCCTTGATCAGATGGATTTATCAAAGAGTATTTCCCGTGAAGACTACAATAATATTATTAAATCAAAACAGAAAAAACTACGTGATCTTGAGTTTGCATTATACAAGAAGAAAATTTCCACAGTGATTGTTTACGAAGGATGGGACGCCGCCGGCAAAGGCGGAAATATTAAACGTGTTACACGTCATCTGGAGCCTGATGGATATGAGGTCATTCCTATTGCCGCTCCAGATAAAGAAGAGAAGAGCCACCATTATCTATGGAGATTCTGGAAAGCCATGCCGCGCAGCGGACATATTGCAATTTTTGATAGATCCTGGTACGGTAGAGTTCTTGTTGAACGAGTGGAAGGATTCGCAACAGACGAACAATGGAATAGGGCCTACGCTGAAATCAACGATATGGAGCAGTATCTTGTCAAAAATGGTGTTTTGCTGTTCAAATTTTTTCTTCATATTTCTCCCGATGAGCAATTACGGCGATTTCAAGAGAGACAGGAAAATCCGAAAAAACGATGGAAAATTACAGAAGAGGACTGGAGGAATCGTGAAAAACGAGAGATTTATGAAACAGCCATCAATCAAATGCTGGAGAGGACATCCACCGCTCTAACTCCCTGGCATGTAGTAGCTTCAAACTCCAAACATTATGCTCGCATTCATGTTATCGACACATTGATTCAGAAAATGAGTGAGACGCTTAAAATATAATCGGACTGTATAGATATATATAAATATAGTGAGAAAAGAACATATGTAACATAAATATCAATATTTTTATCTTGATTTTTATTCTTTGCGCAGGAAATATATATTAGTAATCAATAAAATGAATTCCTTTTTTATATATTTCAGGGAATTTCCGGGAGATTTCGAGGTCGAAAATGAAAATTGATAACTATTCACGCTATAGGCGTTTTCGAATTCTATATATCTCTTTTATGATAGGTATTACCATATTCGGTATTAGCGATATCATAATGAATTATTATCATATTAAAACCATTTTGCATAAAATTGCGGAAGTTGGGTTTGTAATAATTGCAGTGGCATCTGGTACTTATATGTGGTATTCTAACCGACTGAGCGAAAAAAATCTTATAGAAGCAAACTCCATTATAGGAGAACAGAAAGAAGAGCTCATTGAGTGGAAACGCAAACACGGCGCCACCCTGCTTGAGATGAGAGAAATTATCATTGAACGCTTTAAGAAGTGGGGGCTTACTCCATCCGAAGTTGAGCTTGCCATCTATCTGATTCGAGGATTCAGCCACAAGCAGATCAGTGGTTTACTGGAAAAGAGTGAGAGGACGGTGCGAAACCAGTCTATAAGTATCTACAAAAAAACCGGCATGACCGGGCGCAGTGAACTGGCCGCCTATTTTCTTGAAGACATCTTTGAACTGGACGAAGATGATGAGGATGAAAACTGAGCTTTAATAAGCTGCCAATGTATACCTTTTATTAACTATTGATTAAATAAAAACTTTGTTATACGGTCTTTTCCTAAAGCTTCGTGAGAAATGAGGCTGATTTCAACTTCAGCAGGATTTAGCCAGCTTTTATATTTTGGCGTATGATGAACCTCAAATCTATTCCGTAACTCGGCGCCAGCCTCTTGCTAAATTGTCACAATGCCCGATACCGGACACTACACAACACTCAATACGGCCAGTGCATTACCACTTTCCATTTACACATGGCGCCTATCAGTTATTAAGTGTATTCATCACCATTGTGTCATAATCCGTAATGCAAGCAAGACACCGCCTGCCCTCTTCATCGATCGTATTAACCATACGACTATCGGCAAGTACAAACGGTCATTAGCTAGAGTAGCGATCATTATAAGTGCTGGTACTTTTGTTTATCGCAGTAAAGCTTGACCTATCGAATTGGAAATCGTGATAATAACTACTTATTTCTATTCACTGGTTCAAATTATCAGAAAATGAAATATGAAAATACCAATCATTATCAACTTGCTCGTAATTTCCTACTTGTTGACTATTGGTTTCATATCCAGAGTTTACCATTCTTCCTGGAACCTTATTTATGAAATAGCTCTCATTTTTTATATCTGACTCTTTTATGTACTCATTAAAAACTTCTTTTGAAACTAAGCCATTTGTTTGAACAACAACAAATCCATTAATTAATTTCTTTATAACCACACCATCCGCAGTTTTTTTTCTTCTTTTTTCATTACCGCGAGTGATCCTCTATGACTGTCTATTTTAATTCATTTACCCAATTCTGCAACCGGACAATTTATAATGCGAATTATTGTTTTACTATTATGTATTGTTTTAATACTATCCTGTATTAGCTCTCTGTAATCCCCTTCAATTGCATCCTTCATACTCTGATAGAATCAAAGCCTTTCCAATTCTGATTGATTTTCTTCCTTGTTAACAAGATCATCTCTCATTTTGGATGTATTCAGAGCTTGCTTATCGTGATACCATATTAGTCCACGCGCAATATACGGGTATAGAAAATGCCAGATTAAAGTAATAGCTAAAGGTGGCAATGATGCATATAAAATATTTCCACACCCGGACCAGTATTCTTCAGAAACTAAAGTAATTCGATTTTGAGCTGACATATTATCAAAGATTAAAATGAATAAAGGTTTCCAGTTCCAAATCATTGCTGTAATAATGATTGTCCTATAAACGGATCAATCATTCTTGCTTTAACAACTTCACTAACTGATTTCATAGAATTTTTCATCATATTTTAATTCTCGCTTCAGCTCCTTTACATCTTTGAAAATCTAATCCATTTAAGACTTCACAAATCCACTCGGTTCGATCCACGATCCACGATCCATATAACAAAACTCAGCAAATTCATAATTTACTACCGACTCCGAGTTCTGCAGCAATTTCTTTCAAAAACTCTTCATCGGTTAAGGCCTTCTGTACAGAGTTATCTCGAAATTCTCGTGAGTGTGAAGTGATCCGTGCTCTCTTCTTCATGGTAACCTCGTTTTATAAGATTACCATCGCGGGGTGTCCACTATTTCCGGCACGGTTCACTTCGCAGCATAAATTCAATCCGGGAGCGATACAATTTCTTTTATAAAACACGCCAACTGTGGCTTAAAAATATCATTATGATCAGCCATAATATCTGTATCTACATAAATATTCCAAAATGGATTCTCAGCTGAAGAATTACCGGTGTGCTCTAAAATAACACTTGAAGCCTTGAATTTGTATTTCCACCCTTCGCTATGCTCAAAAGCTACCCTGTTTATAAATTCTTCTTTTTTTGGGAATCTTCGCAAAGGGAATCTCAAGTTAAAATTCTTGAAATGATCCAGTTTTTTTATATCATTAATATTTTTTAACTCATCAGACTTCATTCTCTTGATGGTCTTATATTCTTCTGATTCGATCATATTTATAAAATCTTTTGGAGTCATCGACTCATCAGTTTTATCATAATTTTTCTTTTCCTGAATTCTATCCAGCAGTTCAACATCCTTTATCACAGCTTTTTTTGCCTTTTCAAATACTTTATTATATTCAGTATTCATTTCTGCGAGCCAACGATGGTCTCTTTTAATCTCGCATTTATCTGTTTTTTCATCGTATATCCCATCGTGCTTTAATCTGTGTGTATGGTACTTTTCGTAATGCCCTACTGACGATCTATCCATTTGAAACTCACTATGGATCTCCTTATCATCCTTCCTATTAATGAGTTCATACTTGTTATGCTTTTCAAAAATAACAGAAAAGAATCTTCCTATCGGAAAAGTTATCCCGGTTGCCCAATCAGACTCAGATGTTAGCACAACTAATCTTGGTTTATTAACTTTTATTCTTTGGCTTGTCATTTTATACTTGTATCGCTCTTCCCCAATCTCCCGCAACGGTAAGAACTGCAATGCTTCGACTGCTGGATTAACAAGTACGACCATATCTCCATAGCCAGTTGAATTTTTTAGTTCATTAATATGAATAATATTTTTCGTTGCAGATAACAGCACAGAGGCTCCAAGGCTGTGACCTATAGTTATTAAACGTGTATTCTTATTACCTTCTGATATTTCTTCAAGTTCTCTAAGCAAATCGACAATGGCCCCATTTCCAACATCAGTACTGACACTTTTTCGATCCCAAAATGATAAATAATCGATAATCGATGGCAGTGACCTTCCTCGCCATCCAACATATACTCCTGTTACG
>JBNKQE010000090.1:0-14481 GCA_050295715.1 Leptospirales bacterium | reverse complement strand
TGGTGGTTTTGCGGATTCATCATCGCTAAGTTCTGGCGAAGCGGCTTGCACCGACACATACCATGTAGTCTGTGTCGAACAATAGTATCTTAACAATCGCCATCCGGGTGTTTTATGCATCCGGATGACTTGCCTTTATTTTGCCTCATCAATGAATCTAACGTTTATCAATCCGGAAATATTCTCTCTGAAAGTACATATTTCGCTACTGGTTATTAAAATATCCAGTAGCGAATGAGTTCATCCGTAGACAAAATTGTACAAAAACATACTTTCGAATTTCACACAAAGATTTCGTCAAAGAGATATAATGACTACCGGACTTCATTGAGATTATACTACTCTTATTCCGATAAGATAACTCCCGGCCTGGAGCAAATACTATGAAAATCAGATCAATCCCGTCGTTATTCATACGATTTACTGTTATCGCGCTTGCAGCATCCTTCTTGAGTCATTGCAATAAAATTGACGAAAAATACAAAAGAGAACTGGAGCAAAGTGGGACCAAATTTTCCGAAAAGAACTTTATTATCGCCGCAGACAATGATGATTTCAATAAAATTGAATTATTTGTTAAAGCGGGGATGGATCCGGATACTCGTTATTATTATCGCGGAGGTGGTCAGGTTCCTAAAGGCTGGACGCCTCTTATGCTTTCGGCCAAACATGGCCGTCTTGATATTGTAAAATTTCTCGTAGATCATGACGCTGACGTCAACGCTACCTGGTCTAGCTATATGGGTCCATCCATCAGTGGATTTACTGCCATTATGCTTGCATCAGAAAATGGTCACGTGGACGTGGTCCGATATTTAATTGACCGGGGAGCAGATGTCAATGAACGCACTTCTCCCCGGAAAATCACCGCATTGATACAGGCAGCAAAAAATGGGAATCTTAATATAGTAAAACTTCTCGTAAAAGCCGGTGCAGACCTTGATGTTCAATTGAAGGGGACCGAAACGGGAAGGCAGCTCAGCGAATATGGGAAAACCGCACTGATGCTTGCGGCTGATAAGAATTATATCGATATAGTAAAATACCTGCACGAACAGGGGGACGATATCGATCAGAAGAGAGCCGATGGAAAAACGTCCCTCATGCTTGCAGTGGAAAGAGAGAGTCTACCAGTAATAGAGACTCTGATTCAATTAAAAGCAAATGTAAATATACAGGATGAAGATGGAAAAACAGCACTTCATCTGGCAACACAAAAGAAGAATGTGAATCTCCGGATTGTAGATCTTCTTATAAAAAATGGGGCCAATCCTGATTTAAAAGAAGACAAATGGGAATGGACGCCCCTTATGATTGCCGCTCATAACGGCCAGAAGGCTGCAGTGGAACATCTCCTGGATGGCGGCGCAAATCCCAAATTAAAAGATCGCGACTCACAGACGGCTGCTGATCTTGCCAGCAAAAGTGGATTTAATGATATAGCAAAGACAATCAACAGATATTCAAAATAAATTTTCGTCAAACAGTTTAAGTATTTTTAACGAAGGCTTGATATGAATTCGATGGTTAAAAGAGTTGCAACAGCTGTATCTACTGGTATTCTATTCTCATGTTTGGGTTATTTATATATTATTTCTACCGGATCAATGCCTGGTTATATAACGACACTGACAGCAGCAGGACTCCTTTTCTGGTATCCGGTAATTGGGTTCATTATCGGAATTGCGGGTCCCATTGAAAGGCATCCCCTCTTCCCCAGTCTTAAAATGAAGATTCTGAGGGGTGCCGGTATCGGGTTTTTTGGCAATCTATTTTTAACCTGCTTCACCTATGATTTGATTGCTGATTTCGCACGAATGAATTTCCTTCCCATCGAGGGCATTTCCCCATTTATACTGGCTCCGGCGGAGGGTTTATTACTTGGTGCGTTGATTGATTATGTTGCAACGAAAGTCGCCGGTGATGGAAAGCAACTTCTTGATTACATGAATCACATAAAATAGAGAATGCAGGGATGTGTGATGTAAATAATTCTCCCAAAAACATGTGAATACGGGCAAATTTTTTAAACGCTTGCTGGCATGCTTATAACTCACCTGCATTATCACCCTTTACTCCCCATTCCCGCAACCGTTCAAATAACCGGTCGCAGTTTTCATAAGTTGTGTAGCTAACCGATACCCTTTGCGGATGTCCCATTAATGTTCTGTACTCAATATCCAGAAACAACTCGTTTCCTCGACTGTAACTTCGATGCATTGATTCAATATTATCCCGGAGAATATCTTCCCTGTGCCCGTTTTTTTGCTCGAGGAGCAGTGATTCTGATTTAACAATCAACCTTACCGATTTCTTCTTTCTGATGGTGATTATTACAATAGAAAAAATCCCGATGAACAGTGGTGCAATCAAAGCTGAAAGCAGAGCCGTAAAGTCAATTTCATCGTCGTAGACAAACATACCAAGTGCCAGTAACACTATCATTATAACACCGGTTACAGTTGTCAGCAAACGCATTAACCGTTTGTATCTTTTGTTAGAAAATTCTACTGTAAAAACTGATTCTTCCATCCGTACCTCAATACAAGCAATGATTTCTACTGTATAAAATATAAGTTCGACTCTCCTGTACAGGATTTAAATATATACAGGTAAATAATACTCGGAAGAATGATTGCATGCCATATAAATTTTTGCAACTTCTGCAACGGATTCTTTAATCTATCATG
Organism: Leptospirales bacterium; assembly: GCA_050295715.1. GTDB lineage: Bacteria > Spirochaetota > Leptospiria > Leptospirales > Leptonemataceae > JBNKQE01. The sequence goes on along the minus strand of JBNKQE010000090.1, from coordinate 11,791 downwards.
TTTCAATTTGTAGTAAAACACGCATTGAAGAATTTTTCTCTAAATAAATGCACGTTTACCGGGAGATTGATTTAAAAATAAAAAACGCCACATCATTTTTAACTTGCGACTTTTTTACACAGGGACGGTAATTAATCCTGAACTGCATGAACATCCTGCGAGAGGGATCGATGAGGCGAAGGAGGGACCCGGCTGAATTTCTGTTATGAGAGTATCTTATCTTTGCCGGACATTTTTTTCGAATCATTTGTGCCGGGGGGTCCCTCGCCCGGAGAGCCCGTTCCCTGTCCAATTTTATAAAATTGGACAGGGACGAGCCCGAGAATAAAGATATATAATGGGATAGTTGCGGGGTTTCAGGCAATCTCCTGGAACAGTTACTTCAAATTCATATTGAGAATCCATGGTTGATTTATGATGAAAACTTTAAAATATACTCTTATTTTTTCCCTTTTGGTAATCCTGTTTGCATTGCAGACACAAATAGCAGCACAGGAAACGGAGGAAGATCCAATCGAACAGAGTGACAGCCCGGATGACAATAAGGATTACAAAAAATTCATGATCGGGGCCTCCCTTTCCTACGGAGAATTTTATATAGGACGTGATGTTCGTATTTCAAACTCAAAGAGTATATCCGGAAACGAATCAACTGTCGGATATACCAACGTATCGCCCTCTATAATCCTGAAATTTACTCCCGATGCCCTCATCCCTCATGTATTTACAAGTTCCAGCCTGGTTCTTATCAATAACGAAAAAACATTTGATAACACCCTCTATAAAACCAACATTCTGGGAGCACGCTATGGATTATATTTTAATACAGGCAATCTCTATTCAGGCGATGTAGGTTTTTACACGGGAGTTTACGCAGGATTACAGGGGGCTCTGATCCAGGGTCGCTTCAGATCAAATATTGAATTTCGCGATACCTATATTCAGATGAGTGTCCTGATCGGCCAATCAAATATGCCCGACTATCTCGATACTTACGTAGCATATCGCGGAATAAAAAACAATCTTGATTCGGACGATAAAAATCTATACATCGCTTACAGAGGCGGTGCCATCGATCGCGATACGTATATACTGGCAAGTCTGACAAGGGCTGGTGTTAACCCCCTGGAGTTACTTGTGCTGACTGATACAAGTTCTACCAACCTTGATTACCTCTACATGTATCATTTATTATCCAGTGAATCGAAGGCAATTAAGGGAAGCTACGCTGGATACACTACCGGTGTTGAGATCGGATATTACGGGGACTTCTTCCTGCTCTCATATGATGCAAGCATTGGAAATCTACAGGATTTACACACATCCTTTGATGTTGAAAATCACAAGGTAACGGCAGGTATTTTTCTCAAATTTTAAGAAACTCGGATTTTATAATCAGCAGTTGCATCCGGATTCACAGCTGGCATTACCACCGGAGAGCATTCCGTTTATGATTGCCGAAGCGCAGCCAACACCGTAATCAACTGTTATTGCTTCCGGTTCGCAATTCACCATACAGGCGCCGCATTCCATGCACAGATCTCGGTCCACGATCACCGCTTTCTTATTCTCGATTGCAAGAAGCTGCTGCGGACATACAATCACACAATCTCTACAGCCTGTGCATTTCTCACGATCGATTTGAACAGTAGCGACATCCTTCAGATATTTTAATCGTATCATACAAAAAACTCCCTGATAATTGATACGGCCAGAAAGAGTCCGCCAATTACGACTCCTGTCAGATGAAACGGCAGAGATTTTTGTAGCTCTTTTGTAACGCCCGTCATTCCGGTAAATGTAGTTGATCCTGTAAACTGCAGCGCCAGAAAAGAACTCATGGCAGGCAATACAAATATCGCCGATAGCTCCGACCATACTGCATCGCTATTTATCCCGTGATCACTATAAAGAGCCAGGGTGACAAGTAACCCGGTAATTGCCCCCTTTACAGCAAATGAGCGCGATGGAATATAAGGCAAGAGTAGAGGCACAAGAGCTGTTCCCGTAACATATGCTAAAAGTGTCGCAGTCATGTATTTTATATATGCCTCATCCGGCCATACAAAGCTCCCTTTGCCTGAAATAATACTGAAAACAACTCCCATGGCCCCAAGCAAAATGACAAGATGCTTGAAATAGGGCCGCATCTCCATAGGGACAAGCTCCATTCTTTTGAAAAAACCAAAACCGACCTGACGCATGTTGCCCGAGGCCTTAAGATCGTTTTTTACAAATTCCGTAATATCAGAGGCTTCTACCGGCCCGTATATGACTCGAAATCCGCTGACCCGTTTTACTTCTCGCCCTCTGATTCCCGGAGCTCCCAGTTGCGGAACAATAACCCTTTTATGGGAGACCTTTTCGGATAGAGCGCTGGACTTGATTCGGGCTACAAGCTCAGACGTTCCGAAACTTCCCTTCCCGGCAGCACACCAGACATTGATTCCTTTCGTATCAAGGACAAGTATCCAGGCAGGCATTCCGCCCAGGTGTTTGCGAAGAATGTCAAAACTGTACTTATAATTTGCCGTGACAAAGACCTCGCTGTCACTGTCCGGATTACAATAAGCGTAGAGCCCTGGAGAGACCATATAGGAGTTTCTCACCGATGTCAATCGGCAGCGAATCATTCCAAAATATTCCCGTATTCCGACCGATGCATCTGTTATATACGGATCCTTCTGTGATGGTATATATTCATTATTACTGGTGGACCGTTTTTGAGAGAGGGAGTTTGCCGTTGTTGTACAGCATCCCTGGTTCTCTTCATTATCGAGCGATTGAATATTTGTTAGTGGTTTTAGCGGAGAAAGGCCATCGGTCACCGATGAGAAATTTGTCACGGTTGAAAAATTACCAGGATCAGTCGATGACTGACCGGGCAGGCTACCACGTTTATCGCAACATGAACTGTCTGATTTCATTTTTGTAGGGCTCACAGGTAAGAACACCGGCGCACTCTTTTGATTCTCCCTGCTCTGAGCTTCCAATGACTTCAAATCCACCATACCTTCACCCCGCACTACAATATACTAAAAAGAGGTTCTCTGTAAAGAAGAATATTTTGACACTCATCGATCCACTTTTTCTCTTCAGCTTTTATATGGTCTCTAATATTATCCAGTGAAGTCCTATGATTGATATAATCTATAAGCAGATCATCCCCGGCCAGTAAATCTATGGCCGGACGCTCGGACCGAAATTCATAGGCTCCTGATCTCCAGCCAAAATCGTTCGGATATTTTCGTTTTAGATACTCTATGATCTCAAGAGTGTGAAGCAATGAGTGATAGGGTTCTCCGTTCAATTGAATTTGATAGCCATAACAAGTCTGTTCAATATACTTATGAAATGTCGGGATATATTTAAGGGGACGCAGTACAGCACCCTTCGTATGAAACGGAGATATATCTCGATTCTCAATAAAGCCACCTGTAATCCATGGTGCTCCGAATATTTCAAATGGCCTTGTCGTCCCCCGGCCCTCGCTTATATTTGTTCCCTCCAGAAGGCACTGACCGCTGTAAAGAAGCGGTGTAATGGGACCGGGCATATTGGGAGAAGGTGCAATCACCCAGGGATCCAGAACATTGTAATTAGCCCGGGAAGTATTTGTTTCCGGGCTGACTTCGGATTTGCCCGGTATGATCATCACACTTTCGGGAAGATCTTTCGGTACAATTGTTTTATCGTGTCCGATAATGACCATGTGAAATCCGGCGTTGAACTTCTTATAGTAATAGAGCGCCAGTTCACCGATCGTGAGTCCATGCCGGTGCAGAACTCCCGGTCGACCGACAAATGATTCCAGATGACCTGCCAGCGGAGTTCCCTCCACCTGACGACCGGCCGGATTGGGCCTGTCCAGGATGATGATTGCCGGGGCTTTCGGATGATTTGCAAGGAGCTCAATAATATAACTGACAGTTGTGGCAAAAGTATAATAGCGGCTTCCAACATCCTGGATGTCTATTACAAGCGTAAGCAGGTCTGTTAGCAGACCCTCCGATGGTACAAGTGTATCTTCGGAGTTGCCATAAAGCGAGACTATTTCTGCAGCAAGATTTAGAAACTTATAACTGTCTGTTTCCTCAAGTGGAATCTGGTCCTGCAGTTCTGCAAAGAGACCGTGCTCGGGCAAGAAGAGTCTTTTCAACAATTTTTCTTGATCGAGTAATTCAAACAGGTAGGACCTCTCCTGAAGTGAAAAACTCCCCTGATTGGTCAATAGACCTGTGGATCGCAGATCTCCAAATTTAAGAAGCAGTCTTTTCAGTTCAAAATGTTCATAATCGTTTCGCATGATACATAATATTTTTCATCCCTGTCCTGTCCGGGCAATCACTTTATCACTAAAATGGATGATACACCGTTTGAAATTATGTAGCCCTGTTTGTTATCAGTTCCAGGAAAAACGTATTGACCCTGACCCGGGGCAGCTCTTATGTCACTAAATCAGGTAAATCTCTCATGTCCATCTTCAAAGGCTTAAATAAAGAACAGGCGGATGCTGTCAGGTCGATTCACGGCCCTCTGCTTGTATTTGCCGGGGCCGGAAGCGGAAAGACCAGAGTTATCACTCATAGAATCAAACATATGGTGGCTCAGGGTGTACCTCCCTCCTCCATTATTGCTGTAACATTCACAAACCGTAGTGCCAAAGAGATGAAAAGCCGACTCAAGCAGATGATGAACCGCAAGGATCTGCGGGGGATGATTGTCTCCACTTTCCATTCGCTGGGAAACAGAATTTTACAGAAAGAGATCCATAATCTTCCGGGATACCGTCATCCCTTTTCGATTATGACTCCGGATGAGACGATCAATATATTTGCAGATATCTACAGAAGCCTCAAAATGGATCCCACTGAGATAAAAAATGACGGCATTCAGTTTTCCGTTTCACTCTGTAAAAACTCCGGCATGGACCCCTTTGATTTTGCTGAGAGAAATGGAGTCTCCGTTGGTGCCGATGCCTTTGGAGAGATCTTCAAACGATACCAGCAGATGCTGAACTCCTACAACTCCGTGGATTTCGATGACCTTTTAATTCTTCCACAGAAAGTCTTTGAGACAAATCCCGAGGTGCTTGAGAGATTTAGAAAGAGACACCGCTATTACCTGGTAGATGAGTTTCAGGATACAAACCCCATTCAGTACAATTTCATGAAAATGCTTGTGGGCTCTGATAAAAACATTTGCGTTGTGGGAGATGATGACCAGTCCATCTATGGCTGGCGCGGAGCGGATGTTAATATCATTCTCGGTTTTCAAAAGGACTTTCCAGGAGCCGAGACTGTCCACCTGGAATACAACTACCGATCTACCGGCACTATCCTTGAGGCTGCCAATGCCGTAATTGTAAGAAATGAGAATCGTGTAAAAAAGAGCCTTAAAGCCACACTGGGAGCGGGCGGTCCCATTCTCGGAGTCATGGGAGAGGACGAAGAACGTGAGGCTTCACTTATCGCTGACGAAATCCAGAAGCGAATAGTCAAAGAGAAACGCCACCCGGGAGAGTTTGCCATTCTTTTTCGCTCCAACTTTCAGTCCAGGGTTTTCGAACAGGAACTGCGCGGCAGAGGAGTTCCCGTACATGTAGTCGGTGGATATCGCTTCTTTGATCGCCGCGAGGTTCGGGATATGATCTCTTACCTTCGAGTTGTCGCCAATCCTCGCGATGAAATCAGTATGAAACGTATCATCAACCGCCCCAGACGCGGGATCGGTGATGCGACCATCAAGAAGATCAATGACTACATTCTCTCCACAGAAGAAGAGGAACGCCCTGACTTTGAAGGAGTCATCCAGAGAATGATGGAGACCCCCGGGCTTATTCCTGGAATCAAAGCCGAAGCGGTGGCAGCCCTTCGTGAATTTCTGGAATTTATTGAACACTACAGAAGACAGTTTTCAAGCGCGGTAAAGCTTTCGCCGGTTCTTGGCGGCATGATTCGCGAACTCAACTTCGAAATGGAGTTTTTGAGAGACGGGGACAATGATAATGTGGCCAAGGCCCGAATGCTCAACCTTTCCGAACTTGTAAACATGCTCTCGTTCATGGAAAGCAGCTGGGACAACGCTGAAAAACCGACCCTTTTTGACTTTCTCGCTCAGATCAGCATGCAGGCGGGAGATAATGAGAACGAAGATAAACCGCAGGAGAAGGTACAGCTGCTTACGCTTCACCTCTCCAAAGGTTTGGAGTACCCGGTAGTGTTTCTGACCGGTATCGAAGAAGGGATATTCCCTGCTCCGCGCGCCATCGAAGAGTCACGCTTTCCCGACCAGGCTCTCGCCGAAGAACGAAGACTCTTTTATGTGGGTATAACCAGAGCAAGACAGCAGCTTTATATAACCTGCTCGGCAACAAGAAGAAAATACGGTGAGGTTATGGATACTCAGCCCTCACGTTTTCTCGATGAACTCCCGGAAGATCTATTAAACTGGATCTACAAATGCAGCACCGAACAGGTAGATGAAGAAGAGTTCGAAGATAACTTTCTATCAGGTCTTGCCTCCATGCGCATCGAAGACGAAGATGAATGATTTTCACTACATTTTTTTACGTAAGATATACAAATCGTAAATAAGACATGCAGGGTCGAAACAACTCCAGGGATTCTCGATACACTGGAGTTATTAGAAAGCCTCAAATAACTCACAAGTATATGTTTACATATTTCTCCATTGACTTCAGAAACCAATTGTGCGATAAATACAAAGACAGGACTCGTATTGCAGAAAAATATTGCACGGATATTTTCAAGAATGGAAATATAATCGAGGATTATTTATCAAAATGGAAGCGACTGAAAATCAGATGGGACAGGATTGGTATAGTATCAAATTGAGAATATAGTCGACTGGTTCATTACTAAAATCTGATGTATTACGAAACATTGAGCAGTCCATGAATTACGAGTGACTTCTTCCGGCGTGTATTCAATAGTAACGTTCAAATCATCAAGGAAATACATATGAAATTGTTTGTTCAATCAATGCTGTTTATAATTGCACTTGTTTCCTGCACTTCAGCTACACAGACGGGAAATCCAGGCAATACGTCTGATAAAGTGATTCAATCTGTCATATCGGAAACAGATCCTCCGATCAGGGGCATTGATTATAATCCAAAGGTTCGAATCAACGTGGAAAAGGCGCTGTCCATATTAATACCGGGAAAGTTTAAATCAATTGAGTCAAAACACAAACAGCTCAAGTATCCCATGCATGTCTACAGTCATATGTGCAGGGGTGAAAAACCTTGCCTGTCCAGTCTTTATATAATAAGTATAATACCTGAAAACACACTTTCGTATGAAGAGGTTGTTACAGGTTCGATATCCAGAGATTTTGCGCCGGGGTCTGTCAATCCCATGGATGAGTGGATTCAGTCCGATACAAGCGGTGCATCAAAAGTGAAAATCGTTTATGGCGGTGAGCCCATGGCAGGGACCGTAATTGAGGGATTCTACTATGCCCCGGAAAAAAAAGTAACCGTTAAGGTTCAATCCGTCTCTTTATACACGGAATTCTTATCAGAAGTCGACTGGCGAAGAGTCTTGATTCATAATTATATAGTCTATTCAAGCATTAAGATACTCTGAGGTTTACACGCATTTCCAGGAATACCGACAATAACTCGGTGATAACCATTGACGGAGGAAACATGGCTGGAAGAGAACTACGGAGACGACTTTTTAAATTATAAGAAAAAGACCCAACGATTTCTTTGAATGTCCTGCGAAATCCTTACAGATGATTCAATGGCATATGGATAGTGAATTCGGCTCTGTAAAAGCTTCATCTATCGGATAATCGAGAATTTTTTCGAAATACTGTATTTTCTGGAGTCCAATAGACGGTTTATCGGGGGAAATTATAAAATGAGTGAAGAACAAAAACATAAGATCGATGACAGACTCAGCCGTAAATGGAAAAAGAACCTGAAGTTTTTTCATGTTCTTTTTGTTGGTATCTCTTTGGGAAGCCTTACGGGAATACTGTCATTGAATCTGGTCCCGGATCGCAATATGGGGCTTCTGGCAGCAGCCAGTGTACTACTGGAAAACATATTTATCTGGACAATTTCACTTGCCATTCTTACAGGGATAACATTCTCATTTTTCGCAGGACGAGGAATTATAAAAAGCACATGGATTATCTGGAAATGGATCGGCTCCATAACGATTCTTATCCTGTATATGTTTTTTATGAGTCCTTATGCTGCAGGCATTGCAGCCAGCCTGGACGTATCCGGGAAAATTTCCGGAGTGAATGGTTCGCAAGTATCCGGTCTTATAATATCTGTGCTGGTGACATGTGGCGTCATGCTCTTTCTATTTTATATCTCCTTTGTAAAACCCTGGGGACACCGATCAAAAGACCCCATTACAGAATCTGCTAAGATCAGACTGAGCTTTTTTTCCCTGGCTGCAGTGTTGACTTTATACACGAGTTATATGCTTTATTATTTCCATAATATCCGAAGTCAGCAGTTTACAAACCGCTCCTGGATGACAGAGGCTGGAGATTACAAAGGCAGCATTGATTGCGCCGGTTCCAGATATGATATTCAAATTCATGTTGACTCCGATGGTAAACGGGATATCGCCATCGAATCGAATCATGATTCTATTTATTTCACATTTGCCTCCCTGTTGAAATATAGACTGGAAGATTCTGACAACTTCCCTGTGGACACGGTATCCGGAGCAACAACAACTTCAATCTGTATATTAAGAGCGGTAGACACAACCTTTCAGCAATAAGGAACAGTCAGACATCCATGCCTTTTTATCCCAATTGATTTCCAGGTGAATATATCACTGCCCGCCGCTGCTTGCGGGTTGTGTTGCATTTACGGGAGCGGTGGTGCTTCCCGCATCACTTGAATTGACTGTTTGTGGCCGAAGACCTGATGTGTCGAACTCTTCTTTTTCCAGTATATTTACAAGTTTTCTACGTACGCTTTCACGACTGATCACGGGATATTCATAGTTATCTCTGTGGATGTCCAGAATATTGATTCGTCGTTCATTTCCGTTTACTTTTAAGATTACATCGCGAGCCAGAAGTTTACGTTCCACAAGACGCAATATCAAATAACGGATTCTTTCATAAAAACTGACATACTCTTCGTCATATGCGTTGAGCTTCTTTGCTTCTTTGTAACTAATATAACGATGCGATGGTTTCTCTGACCTGGGAAGATTGGCGTTGATTATGGCAAGCATCAAATTACGTCGTGCAAGTCTAACATATCGTATAGCCTCTCTATAAGACTCTATCTTATTTACATCATTTCCCGGATATGTATTATAGGCAATAGTATAAATCCGCTTTGCCATCCCGAGATTCTTATAACCGGCCCGGAAGAAATATCCGGCATCCGCATCTCTCGTTCGTAGAACCATGGGAGAGGCTGCCTTGAAAAAAGCGTCCGACTCTTCCATATAATATTCAACAGCTCTTACATAGGCTTCATGGAGATGATGTCTGGATTTTTCAAGATAATCATGTGCTGTATTATAATTACTCTGCAAAAGATACATATTTGAGTAATGATCATTCAACAGTGCATCTTTGAATTCACTCTCAAGTTTTTCACGAATTTTACCGGTTATAGCATCTTCCTCTGTAGCCGAGAGGTTTGTAAGGGATAGATCAAGATAACTTATTTGTTTCTGGCTGAGATTGAGATTCCCGGTCATACTTTCAAAGTCGGGAGAGTTCGCTGCAATGCTACCCGATGACACAAGGAAAATCATAATTACTGTGCGGAGACTCGAAATAACCGGCCAGCTTTTATAAGTGGAATTGACTCTGTAATTTTTACTTAATGTATGTATGATTCCAGGCATAGTGATTCACTCATTGTACAGTCAAACTGACCTGCCGGAGGACAGACCCTGTACCCTCTCTCACATTTTCGGCCTTTTCAGCAAATTACAGTAAGGTAAAATTCAGCCCTCAGCTGTGAAGATCCCCGTTCCACTCATTTCTGACGAGGTCTTCATAGCTCTCTCTCTCACGAATCACAAGAATATCCCCATTCTCCCGTAAAAGAATTTCAGCCGGGCGCACTCTTGAATTATAGTTGGAGGCCATTACAGAACCATAAGCTCCGGCTGACTCAATAACAGCCAGGTCTCCTGTCTGGAAATCGGGAAGATGACGATTTTTAGCAAGGAAGTCCCCGCTCTCGCAAACAGGCCCCACCAGATCCGTCTTCTGTACCTGCAGGGGTCGATTTTTTACCGAGCACTGGACTCGATGATAGGCATCATAGAGGGATGGCCGAATCAAATCATTCATCGCCCCATCACAGATATGGAACTTTTTATCTCCATTCCACTTATTATACAGTATTCTCGTTATAAAAAATCCACTGTTCCCAACAATGGACCGACCCGGTTCAAAAATTACCTGAACATCGGGTAAATCAAGAGTATCTTCCACAAGTGTTACCAGTTCAGCGGGAGTGGGAGGATTCTCGGCATCATACTGAATACCAAGTCCTCCTCCAACATCAATACGGTCCAGGTTGTGCCCCTTGCTATTGAGATCCAGGAATAGCTCTCGCAGTATGATCGCTGACTCCCGGTATCCATCAAGAGATGTAAGCTGTGAACCAATATGCGCTCCAATTCCACGCGCCTCGACTCCCGGAAGCTCCCTTACACGCTCATAAACACTCAGTGTTCTCTCATGTTCAATGCCGAACTTGTTCTCTTTCAATCCGGTGGATATGTAGGGATGAGTTTTGGGATCCACGTTTGGATTGATACGAATACTTACGGGAACGACCTTCCCTTTGCGAGAGGCCACTTTTGATATTAATTCAAGTTCTGCTTCAGACTCAACACTGAAAAGACCGATAGAAGCATCCACAGCCTCTTCTATATCTTTTTGTGTTTTACCAACTCCGGAATAGACAATTTTCCCGCCTGGAATGCCCGCTCTCAATGCCCGAAAGAGTTCTCCACCACTCACTATATCAGCTCCGAGTCCTTCCCGGGCTGCCATCTGCAGTACTGGAGCAGACCAGTTCGCTTTTACAGCATAGCAGATAAGATGCGGCCGATCCACAACTGCCAGGTTATACTCGCGCATTCTTGATCGTATGTATGACTCACTGTAAGCATACAGCGGTGTTCCGAATGTCTCCGCAAGTTTTTCCACACTGTGACTTTCGATATTGAGGATCTCATCTTTATAATCCAGTAATTCCGATTTTTTTTCCATTCATATCCCCGGGCAGTTATAGTGAGTCTAATTATTACCGAACAAACAGGATGAAAATCTCACCTTTGACAGGGCTACTAAAAAATGAAATTCCAATGTTTCAAATTTCTTTTGAAATTGTAACCCGAACTCCTTCAAAACAGTGGGATTATAATGAAAATTTATTTTATTTTCAGGCATTGACGTTTATCATGTTTTATCTTTTATTGAGCTTGATGACACAACAAAGATCATATATAATAAATCATAGGCAGAATTTTACTCATGTTTGACAATAACCTTATATCCTGTCTCGACTGCCCGGCTTTCAAGGATAGTCTGTTTCACAGCTTACCCCATAAAGACCTGGATAGAGTTGATTCCTGCAAAGTCCCCACAAATTTTCAAAAAGGAGATCTTTTATTAAAAGCAGGAGAGAATTCAGATCACTTCTTTTGTGTCATGAAGGGAAGTATCCAGCTATACCGGAGCAGTCCCACTCGAGAACAATCATTTGCCATTGTTGGTCCCGGTACATGGGTTGGATTTAGAGACGCAC
>JBNKQE010000089.1:0-14701 GCA_050295715.1 Leptospirales bacterium | reverse complement strand
ACAAACCCGTCAAAGAACAATATCCATCATCTAAAATCCTTTCCATGGCTTTTAAATCGGGAATTCCTGTGACAGTCTCTTCGGATGCTCATGCTCCGGCACACCTGGGACGTGATTTTAAAGAAGCGGAAATGATTATTAAACAGGCCGGCTATACTCAAATTGCTCGTTTCTCAGGCCATGCTTTCACTTTTCAAAGTCTTTGATTCCTGTTTCTTTAATAAAAAAACTCTTAATGATGAAGGTTGTCCTTTTTATATGATAACCTTCATTCAAAAAAATTAAAAAAAAGACTTCAGCTATTCTAAAACCTGTCGATGCACATAAATGGGAAGGACTATCACGGATGATATGATCTCCTGAAATATACATAAGACATATACCTGCATGGAGGCACCGCTATGAATGAACAGCTGTATGATGAAATGGACCCGGATTACCGGGCACGTATTTTCATGTCTCGAAAGGCACTCCTGGGAAGCCTGGAAAGTCCCACATTACTTCCCGAAAATGGTTTGAGCGCAAGAGATCTACTGGATGATTCTCAACTAAAGAAAATCAGTCAGATTCGGCACAGGCGACACTCCCCGGTTATGGCACGCTTTTCTGAAACGTAGTAACGACTCAGCTGATTTTATTGTAATGGGAAACCATACTCCCTTCCATTTTAGGAGCTTAAGAACACTTATTTTTAAGCTCCGAAAATATTTATTAAGGGCAAGCATATTGGAGAGTTGAGTCAAACGTTTACAGACATACAAAACGGATAAATAAATATGTATATTCAGCAACCAGGAAGACTCGAGATATAATTACTCCTATCTCAACAATCTGTAAAAATTGATTGTCTCTTCCCTGTGCAATTATAGAAATAACCACTATGGGCAAGCTGGGAAATATCCCGTTTACAACAAGACTTGATTTAATAATGCGTCTGGTTCGCAGAGATTATACTCTCCAGTTTGCCGGAACAACCGGCGGTATTGTCTGGCTTGGTATACAATACTTATTTCAAATAGCCGTTTATTACGCAATTTTTGGATTTGTTTTATCGGGCGATGAAGGTGGTCGTTTTTCCTCGGGGATGGACTATCTATCTTTTCTTTTATCGGGGATGGTGCTCTGGTTACCACTATCGGAAATGTTCTTACGATCCTGCGTTATACTTCATGAAAACCGTTCATTAATCAGACGTACTTCCACAGGAATGGATCTGTTTATCTGGATTCCCGTATTTCGAAGTTTGATTCATTATATTGTCTTAATGCCATTTGTTATACTCATTCTTTACTCGCGTGGATCTCTTTCACCTTATTTTCCACTTTCTATACTTTTCGCAATATTTACAATGTTTATCTTCGCAGGATGGGGGTTTATTTTTGCAAGAGTAAGCGTAATTATGCTGGATGTATCATCTGCAATTCGTCTTTTACTCCAAATCGTATTCTGGGTAACTCCAATAGTCTATGATATACCGGATCATCTAAATTGGATAATGGGGTGGAACCCACTATTCGGAATGATGGAAATCCACAGATTCTTATTACTGAACAGTTACACAGATCTACCTTTTGAAATCATTAATGGATTCATATTTTTTGCAGTCTTAAGTACGGCAGCCTATTACTTGTCTGCCAGACGACTCAATACAGTGGTGGTTGATAACCTGTGAAACTGGCAGTAAAATCCATTACGAAAGATTATCGCGTCATTGACTCATTTGTTGATAGAGCGATAACAGCACTATCTCTCGGGCTATTTATAGGTGGACGTCCTTTTCGCGCATTGGATCGGATTTCCTTCGAACTACCTGATTCAAGCCCTGGCACAATACTTGGTATCCTTGGCAAAAACGGGGCTGGAAAAAGCACACTTCTCAATATTCTTTCCGGAATAAGTGATCCGGATGATGGGGAAATAGAATTTAACGGTACCGTTCGCTCGATTCTTGAGCTTGGAGTCGGATTCAATCCGGATTTATCAGTTGAACAGAATATTTTTTATAATGGGGTACTCTGGGGATATTCATCTAAAACACTCAAATACAAAATGAATGATATACTCGACTTTGCCATGCTTCAAAAACAGCGGCACAGTCCATTAAAAACACTATCCACCGGCATGCAGATGCGTCTTGCCTTTTCTCTCGCAACACTTGAACCGGCAAATTTACTTCTCGTTGATGAAGCACTCTCCGTTGGGGATGCATCTTTTCAATCACGAAGTATTAAAAGATTTAGAGAGTTCAAGCAGGCTGGAAGTCATATAATTGTTGTAAGCCACGACACAAATATGCTGGTATCTGTATGCGATCGTATCATTGTTATTGATAAAGGACAGGTTGTAATGGATGGGAGTCCCGGAAATGCATCACGTTTTTATATGGATATGCTGGCTCGCGATAGTGCGGCATCACTTACATCAATTGAAAGAACCAGGAATAATTTCTCATTTTTGATTACTGATAGTAACAATAATCCAGTCCAATTTTTTCGCAATGGCGATCGAATTTATATTCACTTTTCGGTTGTTGCTGATAGAACAATGAACGATATGACTGCGGGAATCTCATTGCGAGATGAAAAAGACGAAATCGTTTTTGGCACCAACTCTCGACTGCTTGGAATGGGCGCACTCGAGATTGAGGAAGGCGAAAAATTTGATTTTATCTTCGAGCTGGATGCGAATCTGGCTCCCGGTAAATATTACCCCGGATTGTCGTTTCATACAGGGCTGGATCATGCTACCGGTTGTTATATATGGGAAGAAAACATATCGGAAATTACAATGCTGGGTCAGACCAATCAAAATTTTATTGGTACTACTTATATGAATCCTGAGATTCGAATAATTAATTCATAAGTATTATTTTACTGATTCCAGGCTTTTTAATACTTTCATTATCATATCTTTATCCCTTTTTGGTTTTCCATGGCCGGAAATAATTATATCAACATCCATTGTCATAATCTTCTGCAGGAGATTAATATATCCCTTTCTCCGCACCTCACTACCAAACATTAATGGATATGACAGTGCACTTCCGCCATACAATGCTTTTTCCTTTTTGAAATATATAAGTAAGCCACCCGGTACAAAACTATCTGCTGCCTGATATACAATAACATCACCATTGAAAAATTCAGTTTTATTATCCAGCAATGCATCCGGGGTTACAGCCTCTTCTTTTTTCCAGGATGAGAAATCATTACTGTATCTTTTCTGCATATCGTCCCACTTGCTTCTGAATTGATTGAGTGTCTTCGCAGAATAAAAAATAGGAATATCTTTTTCCTGAAAAGCTTTCATTCCCCCTGATCGATGTAATCTGTAATCTGTAAGCAATAATCCTTTATATTCTTTATTGGTCTGCAATGATACTTTATAAAGTAAATAATATGATACTGTATTATTCCACGGGGCATCAAAAAATAAAACTCCGTTTTCACTTATATACACAAGTGAATTAGTCTGCCAGTAACTCTGGTCATTGTAAACGAAAAGGCCGCCTGTTATATGGTTCAACTCTCCCGATCTATCGGTTCTATCATTAACAACAGGCCTCTTGTTATAAAATACTCCACAACTATTAAAATTCACAACCGGCAAGACCAGTATAATGAGATATATAATATATCTTTTCATATTTCTATTTTTTGATTTTACTTGTATTTTTTCTTTTTAGTACAATTATAATATGAGTTCAACAAATCATATAAAAGGAGTGGCTTAAAATGGTAAAGATAAAAGTCTTTCGTGTCTGTGAAGAGCTGAAGAAAGGATATATTCACAGAAAAATATCGTCAGAGATGGAAAGAAATATCAATTCCTTTATGGAAAATGAAGTTAAATCAGTCAAGAAAGTGCTGCAAAGTGAATCCATTAATGAAAATGAATCATGTCTGACTATTACTTTCTTTTACGATCCCAGGGATTGATGCTGGAAAAATACTCGTCATATATTACCATTAACCTGCAGATTTGTCG
The DNA here is from genome assembly GCA_050295715.1 of Leptospirales bacterium. Taxonomy (GTDB): domain Bacteria; phylum Spirochaetota; class Leptospiria; order Leptospirales; family Leptonemataceae; genus JBNKQE01. The sequence continues at coordinate 10,714 of JBNKQE010000089.1, read as the reverse complement.
AAGGTTCTACCTTATTACAGATCCCTGGTTAATCAATTACAGGAAATATTTACACAATGACTCACATTATTAAAAACATTAAATTAGCTGTATTTTTGGCAATTGTTCCTCTGCTTTCATCATGCTGGCAAATAGAAACAATATTACGTATCCACCCCAATGGTTCAGGCGAAATTATTGAAACCGTTATGTTTTCGCATACATTTCTTGAGTTAATGCAGGGAATGAAAAATATGGGAATGAAGAAATTATCTGAAAACGAAGATGCAACATCGGAAAAACCTGTTTCCATCGAAGACATGCTTAACGAAATGATTGACATGGACGAGATTAAGAATAAAGAAAATTCTTATGGTGGAAATGTATCCCTTACGGGAGTAGAAAAAATCAAGAATGATACATTTGCAGGTTATCGTGCAAGTTATAAATTCAATGATATTAACAGTATTCAAGTATTACCTGAAACGAAACCTTCTACGAAAAATAAAACTCCCGGCGTGAAAGAAGAATCGGAAAGTAATATTAAAAAAGAGACTATTAAATTCAAATTTCAAAAAAAGAATCCGGCCATATTGACCGTTATCATGCCCGATAAAGAGCCTGAAAAAGAGCATCAGGACGAGAACCCGGACGCAACGGAAGATACAGATACGAAGGAAAATATGCCTCCACAAATGATGGAACTTTTTCGAGATATGAAATTCGCAGTCAAAATTCAGGTTGATGGGACTGTGAAGAAAACCAATGCAAGTTTTATAAATGATGGAATAATTACACTGCTCGAAATCGATTTTTCAAAAATGATGAAGAATCAGGAAAAATTTAAAATGTTCATGAAAGAGAATCCTTCAACTGCAGCTGAGATGAAGACTATGATGACTAAGATTGATGGACTGAAGTTTGAAACACAAAAAGAGATCAACATTGAGTTTGAGTGATTATCATTTCGGAGAGTCATGTTTTTCCAGGTAGAAACGAATTGTATTTTATGAACGGAGCATAAGGTTGTATATACAATTGCTCCGTTCTTTTACTGCGAGGCTTCATTGAATTCAATTGATATTCGGTTTTACGTGAGTAATATATTAATCAGCATATACCGGAACAGCCTGGGCAATTACTAACGCATATCCTCTACCCCTGGTTTCCTTTTGATCCTTTGCAGATTGCATTGACTGTGTTATTGTCAGTCTGTAGCCGATTAAAGCATTGAATCCCTCATCTTTTGCTCGATTCTCTAATTCGATCTGTAGCTCTTTAACAGCAATATTTGAAAGTTCAGTCAGGTAATTATCAGAGTCATTGAAGTTTTTTTGCTGAGAGGCTGTAAACCTTCGAGCCATTGTAATCATGGTACCTGCTTTCTCAATCGAATAGCCCTTTACAGGAACTGAATCTGTCGAATAGGTTCCCAGCCAGTTTTGATCGCTACCCTGGATCTCTCCTTTGCAGGATGCCAGTATTGAAATAAATAATACAACAAGCAACAATGGAAAAATATTCTGTTTCCGGGACTCAACCACTTTTACATTCATAAAGCATTCAGTTTCTTCTAATCCTATTATCGCAACAATTATTTCCATTAAACCAATAATAAGAAGGCTTGCTATTCCTGATGTTTTCCAGGACTGACTTCAATCACACTTTACCCGTTGCTCCGAATTTACCGGATCGTAATTTTGCTCCAGGATTGTTCAATAAATTCCGGGTCCGGGATTTTACATATATCGACTCGATAAATTTCCATTATTTAAGAAACTTGAAATATTACTATTTGACTGTATAGAAATACTTTATATACATAAGAGAAGACATTCATCTCTGGGATACTTAACCCCAATGAAATACGCTCTGAAAGTTGCGTAAATATGTCTGAAAAACAGGGGAAGATCATTTCATTGACTGGTTCTCAGCACTCTCTGCCACGCGGTTTGTTGGCTGCAGTCAATAAGGCAATAAGCATTAAGAAGGTACCATTATGAGTGATTTCGATAAACAGACACAATTTACAGATTCTCTTATGATCGGATACTGGCAACGCATCCCGGTCCTCATCCGTGCTATCGTCTCAGGAGTTTTCGTCCAGTCAATCGGTGTGGGTGCCTGGGTTTTGATCCTTGCCAGAATACCATCTCCCTGGACTGTCGTCGTTATGGGTGCCTCTCTCTGGTTATACTGGAAATACTTCAGTGGAAGTTGGTGGCCACGGTCTACGGCAGAAGCCAGAAGAAATAATTTTCGCGCGATCAGGTTATCCGCCTCCGTATGGAAATGGAGTATGGTGGGCACGTTCTTCTTCCTTGTTATTTTGCAGTCAACCACTGTTCTGACCTTTCGGCTCATTGAATTTCCTGCCGAAGCTTCAGCTGATTACGGTCTCAATGCTCTACCGGTGTGGCAGGCATGGATAACCATCATCATGGCCTCGTTGGTGGCAGGTATTTGTGAAGAGACAGGTTTCCGGGGATACATGCAAGCTCCTCTGGAGGAGCGCTACGGTCCTGCTGCAGGGATCACGATTACATCGATAGTGTTCACCATTTTTCACTTGCACCAGGCATGGGCTCAGTCGGTTCTCTTTCAAATCTTTGCTTTAAGTGTGCTGTTTGGAATTCTTGCATATGCGTCAGGATCCTTGATACCAAGTATAATCGCTCACACGATTACGGATATAATCAATTTTGCATTCTGGTGGACGGATCTCGGTGGGAAAGTTAAATTACAGACAATTGCTGTGACCGGGATTGATCCTCTCTTTATCACGGCGGCGCTTGTATTAATCATATCTTTCGCACTGTTCTTGTGGATAGCTCGAAAAACCATTGCTGCTCGCAGGCAAACGTAATATGAATATCACGTCTCTTTGATTCCAAAATATCAGCTGACCGGTATGGTGTAGTGTCCATTGTGGTCCAGGAGCATACAATGAGCGGACATGATACATTTGCAGATATAAAAGATCTTTCATCTTACAAAGCTACTGTTGCACGTGGAATGGAGGAACTGCTCTGTGAAGAATTGGAACTCATTGGAGCCACTCATATAAAGATTGATAGGGGAGTGGTTGCTTTTCAGGGATCAAGAGAAATTTTGTACAGGGCCAACTTAAGACTTCGAACTGCAATGCGAATTCTAATGCCTCTCTTTACATTCAAGGCTCACAATGAGGATCGATTTTATTATAACATTATGGATTTTCCCTGGGAGAATCTATATGGTCTGAATGATACATTCGCTATTGATTCTGCATCGCGCTCCCGGTATTTCAAGCATTCCCTTTATGTCAGTCAATTGACAAAAGATGCCATTGCAGATAGATTTCGTAAGATGTCCGGACAACGCCCCTCCGTCGATACAAAAAGGCCAGATTTTCGCATTCATGTTCATATTGATGATGATCAGTGTACCGTCTCATTGGATTCATCCGGGGAACCACTTTACAAAAGAGGATACCGCAAGGTTCAATCACAGGCTCCCCTCAAAGAGACCCTTGCTGCGGCTCTTATAATGTTTACAGGATGGGATGGAACGGGAACATTCATTGATCCAATGTGCGGTTCGGGAACCATTCCCCTTGAGGCGGCGCTTATTGCGATGAATCGTGCTCCCGGAATCTACAGGCATCATTTTGGTTTCATGAACTGGAGTGATTATGATGAAGATCTCTATAATTCAGTAAGAAAATCCCTGCGAGAAGAAGAGAGATCATTCACCGGAACAATTATTGGCCGCGATAGCGATGACGAAGTAATAGGCGCCGCCAGAAAGAATTCAATGACGGCCGGTATGGATACTCACATCCAGTGGGAGCAGATGGATTTTACACGATCCACTCCACCGGATACAGACCCCGGTATTCTACTTATGAACCCCCCATACGATGAAAGAATTGAGCTGGATGATCAGGATGCTTTTTACAAACAACTGGGTGATGTTCTCAAGCAAAAATATCCCGGTTACGATGCCTGGGTGTTTTCCGGAGCGCTAAAAGCAATGCGAAAGATTGGTCTAAAACCGGATAAGAAAATCCCACTCTTTAATGGTGCCATTGAATCAAACCTGTGCCATTATAAGATGATTGCTCGAAAGACAGAGAGGGATGAATAAAAATCAGACTCTTTTATGATCACGTAATATTATCGATATTCATGATGCCAGCCTTGATTACTCATAGTGACAGGTTTCATTCGCAGTCTACGCCATGCTTTTGCCACTCACCTTCTTGAAAGCGGTCTGGATATGTGATAGAAGAATGGATTGTTTTTTAATGATATCCGGGGTGACTACTCGCATTTCGAGTAATCTACTAAAATGATATTTTATTTGACCAGGATTTCGTATAATTTACACTTCACGTAAGTTATTCTGAATGTTATTTCTTCCGATGAACATTTAATGCGCATTCGAGGAATAGTTATTATGCGAAAGAATTCTAAATGAGTAAAAACGAATTAAATTTCCTTTTTTATAATGAAGATTATTACCCAATGGCGGTCCCATATGGGGCAATCTTAGCTTTATCCGATTTCCATGTATTATCTAATATTTGGAATAAATTTAAGCACCGCTCAATACCAAATGCTACTGCCGATATTAAATATAGGCTTGGGGTACCTCTTATGGATGATTATCATTTATTTTCTTTAGAGATAGCCGGAAACCCCAAAAAAGACCATTACTTTTATTGCACAGTGACTAAAATTAATGAAGACTTAATCTATCTTCAATTACTTGTTTTAAACAACAAATCCAATCAAGATCTCTATCAAGACATTGCGAGGAATCGTCCAATTATCAAAGTTACAAATCAGAATATTCATTTATTGCAGTATAAAAAATTCCGAAAAGTTGTCAGATCTGGGATTTCATTTAGTCAGAACCTTCTGCGACCAGAAGAAGAAAAATTTCAAAAATATTCCAACCGGATTATTAAAAAATACTTCTCAAAACTAAAAATAGAATTTCATAGTGGCCCCATTATTTATTTTTATAATTCAATTAACTATCCTACCAAATTCTGGGAAAATCATTATTTATTCAGCAAAGAGCACTTTGAATTTTCAACACCTGACGACGACTTTAAAATATACCTCAGAAAGTCTAATTTCTCAATAGATGCCATTTTGACAAATGCCAGATTTGATATATTAAATCCATTTAATTTTAACAAATTCACCATCCCCTTATTCTATATTAGACTCCTTCATATTTCACAAGAAGCTCGTAAAATTATAAATATTCAATCAATTGAAAATCGAGAGCGTTTTAAGTTTGTTAGATTCTTCTTCAATTCCCTTGAATTAAGCTCCAAAATTTCGGAAATGAATGTAATAATAAGATTGAATTTACTTTCAAAAACCATGACATTAAAAAACAATCTAATAGAATCGATTCCATTATCATATAATTTTTACAGCTATATCTCAAAAAGATTTTCTGAAAATTTTAATTTTATTTCAGAAGCTAAAAGCATAGTCGACAACAAAATCGACAAAAAAACAAATATACTATTCTTTTTATTTAATTTATTCCTATCTATTGCGGCAATTGCTGTTGCCATTGTATCGATTATGACTAAATCTGAATAAGAACTTCTTCGCATAACTGCATTTTTACTGCTGCGGCGGGCCGCTACGGACCCGCATCACGGTAGGACAGCCGGTTACCCGACTGCCCCCGCACAGATCCCGACGAGCGGAACTACCGCACCGGGCTCTTCAGAAATACTCGCTTCCGTATCAGGAAAAAGAGAGTTCTCGTTGAACTGGTTCAAAGGTCTTTTCGACGATCCGGGGCTTTTCGATTCCGAAATACTCCAGAATCTCACTGAACACCTTCCAGTAGAAACTGCGTCTATGGCTGCGACGGTTCAGTGATTTGTAAACAATCCTCACCGCCCTGTTGAACCACTCCTCCAGACTATCGTAATTCCCGATGACCCCATAATAGTTATAGTAGCCAATCAGTTTCCTATTCAATAGCCTGAAGAATTCTCGCAATCTCATACTTCTGTGTTTGCGACACCACTCTTTCAGATTTCGGAGTGATGTGCGAAACTTCTTCCGCGATGTTCTGAGTTTGATACAGGGCTGACCTTTACGATTCATCCCCCAGCGAAACTCAAAGCCCAGGAAATCAAACCTGGTATTAAGCTTCATCTGAAACAGACTGAAACGCATGATCCTTGTCTTATCCGCTGCAAGTTCAAGGTTGAACTTTTGCAGACGCTTTCCGAGCACTCTGTAGAATCGATCTGCATCCTTCTTATATCGAAACATGCAGACGAAATCATCAGCGTATCTTATCAGATACGCCTCTCCTTCACAGTGTCGTTTGACAACCTTCTCAAACCACAGATCCAGCGCGTAGTGCAGGTAGATGTTGGCAAGCACCGGGCTTATTACACCTCCCTGCGGTGTTCCTGTCACCGGATGATGCGTCTTTCCATCCGTATCCAGAATGCCGGCCTTCAGCCACTTCCAGATCAGATTTATAAACGCTTCGTCGTCCACCCTCTGGCGAAGCATTTCCAGCAACCACTCATGGTTTATGTTGTCGAAGAATCCTTTAATATCGGCTTCCACAACATAGCGTGCTTTTTCGAACTGAAGCGTTCGCCTGAGTTCTCGCACAGCGTCCATTGTTCCGGTCTTCGGTCTGTAACCGAAGCTTCCCGAGACAAAGTCCTGTTCATAAATGGCACTCAGAATGCGTGCGGCTGCGATCTGGACCAGCTTGTCTTCTGTCGAAGGCAGGCCCAGTGGGCGCATTTTACCATCGCCTTTGGGTATATACACCCTCTTTACAATCTTCGCTCGATATCGCTTCTCTTTCAACTTACTGACCAGTCGACCGATGTTATTTGAGAAGTTTTGTTCATAATCACGAACACTTTCTCGGTCAACACCAGCCGCAGACCTGCGATTCATATTTCTCCATGAATCTTCAAGGGTCTCTCGATTCAGCATCGTATAGAGATTTCGAAATCGATACTTTTGATTCTCTTTCGCCTTCTTAGCTATGGCCCGCAGTGAGGTTTGCATCTGTTTCTCCGTCTTGCTCTTCCGGCAAATGTTTCCTTTGCAGGCTGCGTATTCCTGTCGGCCCCTTCCCCATGTGGACGGCTTTCCCGCCCTCGGAGTACTATGAGCCGATCTGACTCCCTGCGAAGTATCGTCCTGTCCTTCTTTCGATTCGAACAGATCTACCGGAACTTCCTTTTCCCGGAGTTCGCAGGGTCTCCCAGGTTCCTCTAACATCTCTCTGCATACATGCCACGCTCTAACGACCCCGGCAGGCCCTCGGGGAGCTCGCCATTTTGCGCTCCTTTTGTTTCGGCTTCCGTTACCAAGAGAACGTCGCCACCTGCTTCATCGGCTATTTTCGAGGCTCTATCTGCTTCAGGAGGTACGGTCCTCCCTGTGGCCTATATGTTTCCCTGTGTACGCTTCGTCTGATGGTTACCCATTTCGACGCAACACTCAGTACGGGTGGCTGGCTGAGCCTTTCCCGGTTTGGACTTTCACCAAACAAGAGACATCGGGCTTTCCTGGCGCTCCTTGGCCTCGCCCTCTTCTTTCAATCGTAGAGATGCGCGCGATATTGGAAAATCGCATGCGCGCACCGCATCGGGCTGTGGACATATTTTGCTACGCAAAACGTCTGTAATCCAGTCGTTATATGTAACTGACCCTCAGTTTTTTCCTGCGAAATATTTAAAACAATGAAATATCCAATCCTAAAAATATATTTTCATGATAAAGACAATTTATATTTTGTTCAAATGGAATTGATTGATACATCTAAAAAATTCATTTCAGAAAAGAAAGCTTTGAACAAGACGGAATAGATCATCTCTTCTCTGCAAGTTCTTTTTCATCTGATCTTGGCATTGTTAAACCTTCACCGCGACCTTACGAGATTGTATTATCTGAGCTAGACATTTTGAAGGAGGAGGCACTTGTTATCGGAGATTCGCCAAGGCGAGATCTGGGCGGTCCAAAGCAGCCGGAATAGATTGCGTACTGGTAGGCGGCGCCAAGGACAGTAATGCATTTGCAGACTTTGAAAGTCTCATCGAGTTTTCAAGTGTTATCTTGAACGGGTAAACTACATATAACTGATAATATGTGCTGCACTGCGGGATTCGGCTATGCCTCTCCCTGGATTGCTCTCGTTGCTCTCCCATCGGTCGTCCAGAATCGCGCAATTTGGAGAGTCTTTTGGACGCGCACCGGAGCGCAACTTCGGGAAATTATCGATCTGGCTTTGAGAATTCATGATTTCAGAGAAAAGTATAAATTAACTCAATCTGAACTTGCGCAGTAGGGACGGCCATTGGCACATCAAACATCCATGACTGGAAAATTCATAGTAACGCTCTTGTGGACCGGATATCCTTTAATGGCCCGTCCTGGTTCGAACTTATCACCCCCCGGGATAAAAATCTTTTCTTTTCCGTTGCGGATCCCATGTTGCGGCTATCTCCCATTGAGCCTCGGTGGAAAGGTGGTATAGCTCGCCGGTTCGGATCATAAGCCAGGAGCAGAAAAGATTCGCATACAGGCCCATTCATAATTTCCATACTGCATTTTCCGTAAAATCTTTATTTCGTATCAGAAGGGACTTTCACATTTTCACAAAGAATTTTTTGTTTTACGGAAAACGTAGAGTGCGTTATATAAAACTCTTCGTATTGGGAACCGTTAAAGTTTTGTCCGAAGTAGAGAGTAAGAAAATAGCAAGAATCATCGCTCTCCTGCATGGCCACATTACCAAGGAGCTCTCGACTCGTTAAAATGCCGCTTTGGGAATCCCTATTATAGTTCCAGTGGTCGGAAACAATAACAGCTCTTAGAGGAGATCCGGAATAACCTGCTCTGACAACCGCATTTTTTATACCCTCTTCTATGGACGCATCCTTCATGCCGGGACGATAAAGAGTTATTGTTTTTATCCGCTTATTGTAAACCTCTTCTGCAATTTTGCAATCAATCATGCTACTTTGTTTTCCAGAATGACAATCCTGTACATGTTTTGCCAGATAATTGTAGTGCATACGCTGGTATTCTTGAGGACCGTACGTCATACAGGAACCGAATAACAGAGTGAACAGAACAGATGAACTAACTTTCCATTTGAAATCAATCATGCTACGAATCAAGATATTTACCATTGCATTCTGTCAATTTCATTTCTGTATTCCGGGTATAATCATTACCTGCAACACGATCAGCTTAAACTCAGAATAATTTCTTGCACTTTACAGACATTTCCATAGTTTTTCAAATCGATTATGATACCCGGGGCGATCAAAATGAAGTAACGTCTATTTTTCTGGTACAGAACCATTGAGTTCCTCCGGGTTTCAGAACCGATCCCGAACGGTGCGATTTCGGAACCTGGTTTTTACTCTTCCGGTCCCGATGTTAAATCCAATACTTGCACTTCCTGTTACAAATACAGAACTTTTCGCCTGCGACTTTCTTTCTTCTCCGCATTTCATTTCTATTAACGATTAAGTAGTGTTACCTGGCGATTTTCAGCCCGGAAAGAATCCAGCTACCATCCGGTTGATACCATAACCAGCAAAAATCAGAAAACCAAAGAGAAAGAATCCATGAAGGAAAGGACGAATTCCTACACCCTTCATCTTGTGGAAATTTGTCCCCACTCCCAGGGCTGCCATGGCTGCCGAAAGGATCAAGGTATCGAATTCATTGATCCTACCAATCATGCCAGAGGGAAGCGATACCAGAGAATGAAATCCACTCACGGCGATAAAACCTACGGCAAACCACGGAATCACCAGAGAATATCCACTGCCGGATAACCTGCTCGTCTGATTCAGTAAATCCGAATTCAATTCTTTTTCTTGTCCGACCTTCAGCCTATTTCGATCGAATCCTTCCAGGAATTTTTTTTTGGAGAGAGCCCATCCCAGAAAAATCAAAAACGGTGCAAGAAGCATGACCCGCGTCATCTTTACGATGACCGCTGTGGAAGCGACATTGGTCCCCAGACTTTCTCCCGCCACAACGACCTGCGCCACTTCATGGATGGTGGAACCGATGTAGATTCCAAAATCGGCGGGGGAGAGTTGGGCAATATGAAAAAGAAGTGGATACAGAAACATGGAGATCGTCCCGAAAAGAACCACCGTGCTCACTGCAACCGCCGTTTTCCTGGAACCTCCCTGCACCACCCCTTCCGTTGCAATTACAGCTGCAGCTCCGCAAATGGAACTGCCGGAAGAATTGAGAATTGCCGTTTCCAGGTCCAGACCGAAGAGTCGGACACCCAGATAGGTTCCCACCAGGAAGGTCGTCGTAATGACAAGAAGATCGATGATAAACCCGGCGGGCCCCACCCCCAGGATCTCCTGAAATGAAATTCGAAATCCATAGAGGACGATACCTGCTCGAAGCAAACGTTTTTGAACGAAATGAATTCCGTTTTCCATTGAACTGGAAATTGAAACAGGACGAAAATTTCCGAGAAACATACCGAATACGATGGCCAAAGTCAGAGGGCTCATCCCAATCCTTTTAAAAAACGGATACTCGGAAACAAACATAGCACCGGCTCCCAGAACCACCATAAGCGCCGCACCGAATAGGTAACCATAAAGATGTCTTTTCAAAACCATTTCTTTTCCTCCGAACCGATTAAAAAAATAGCATGACAACATACTTAAGTCAAATAGATATAATAG
>JBNKQE010000088.1:0-14781 GCA_050295715.1 Leptospirales bacterium | reverse complement strand
GGGAGTTCATCTTTGAGTTTTTCAGGAAAGGCTGACAGGATTTGTTCAGTACAATTCTGCTTGAGGGTCCCGCTCATAATTACTCACTCTTTATACTATCCGGAAAGTCTTGCCATAAACTTACTCATGAATATTCAGCAAGTCAAGCATCGATTTACAACTGGAATTTAATTTACAAGTAACATACTTTGTATACAAATACAATGAGGCAATTTATTCTTCAGGTTATTTTCATAAAGCCGGTATAAAATACTATTATTTCTGTAAGCATTCTTAATCTTACCTACTGTACTCTTCATAGCCTTTGCAGATATCCAGGTCATGAGCCCTGTGACGACTCAATAACTCATTGTTTCTCTTACTCTCTTCAGAGCTTCCATCGTTCAAGATATTTGATATGAACATTAAGTAGGTCCTGCTGAAAAAGCCCCCTGAATAAACCTCAAATTTTGTAATTACGGTCATTCACATCTGACCGTAATTACCAGTTGTATACCATTTGAATATGTTTACGCTAGAAGAGAAAAACCAGTTATCTTTCAGTGATCAATTTTTCGATCCCCTCGAAGATCCAATACAGGAAACTCATCCATATATCGTGCTTATGAAGGAACTTCCATGGGATGAACTGCTAGATCAGTTTGCGGAGTATTATACCGACGACAACGGAAGACCTTCGATTCCGGTTAAAAACATGATTTTCCTACTTTTAGTAAAACACCGCGAAGGATATTCAGACCGGGAACTTACTGATAGAATCAAAGTTGATATAGTCTTACAGAAGGCCCTTAATATATTATTTCGTGATGCACAGAATTATGTTCATCATTCGAGCTTTTCGAAGTTCAGAAGCAAGATCGGAGAACAGGATGCCAGACAAATCGAAGAAGCTGTACAAAAATTCGTAAAAAAGAAAGCGGCGTCGAAAACAAAAAAGGTCTTCGTCGATACGACAGTCTGTCCTTCAAATATTGCCTTCCCGACGGATATTCATCTTCTGGAAAAAGCCAGAAGGCAGTGTCTTAAAATCATTAAAACTTATTCTGAAATTCCACTTCGCACATATTCAAGAACGGCCTGCCGGGTTTTTATATCATACATCAAATTCAGAAAAGCCAGAAGGCAAAAAACTCGCGTGATACATGGAAAGATGATCCGTTTTCTCAAGAGAAATCTAAGCCAGGCAGAGGAAGCGCTTGAGTCCACTATGAAAGATAAAAAGATACTTTCCAGTAAGATTCAAAAAGATCTGGCAATGCTTCGCACGATCCGTACCATGCTGGAACAGCAGATTCAACTCCATGGAAAAGTTCCTCGCAGCGGGAAGAAATCCGAAATCAGTATTCCGGATCGAATTGTAAGTATTTATAAGGACTATATCCGGCCAATTCCACGAGGGAAGATTTCCTGTCCCGACCGAATTCAGTGCGAAGGTATTGCTTGAACTGCGCGGCGGATTCGTGCGGGTTCTCAAAATCACATTCAATAATACGGCTGACTCTGAAATGCTCGCTCCATTTATTCCCGAATATGAAGGGCTAGACCTCGGGGGTGATCGTGGTTTCCACAGTCCCGCAAACGAAAGCACGGTCTGAATCGCAACCGTTACGGGTGCGGACCTTCGAGTGAGTCTCAGTGGATTCATCTCGGTATTGACGTCATGAACCTGAATCATGTGTTCCAAATCATTGACCGGAAACGGAGGGTTGCCGCATGATTTTCTATGGGATGACAGCAGGTTTTCCCGACCTTTTCGCTACGAAAAGGATAATTTTACGGGAATCAGGGGATCTAACCTGCGACTTGCCTGCCCGCGTGACTTGTTTTCGGATATGATGCTCAAATTCCCGACTGCTGTCGATATCGCGGGGCATTTTTCAGCAGGAACTATTTACTTTTTTTCATGCAATCAACGCTAATATTACCGACGGTTGATAAGTGGTACTTCCTCCGCTTGAACGATAACTATTTCTGAATGCCCTCACACCCAATTCCGATACCACATTCACATAAATCTTGCTAGATAATTTCCCAGTAAAAAATATGGAATCGAGGGTGGCATCAATTTAGCAGTTTCTTGTTCGATGTCTGTAAATTGGGACATTACAGAACTCCATTTGTCTCACTATATTTTTTAGCAAACTTTGTTCAAGAAGTTTAAGTTTGAAAGACTGCTAGAGAACCCTCCCCTGTTCCAATACAAAATTTACTCTTCTTCCGAACTGCTAGAGGATTTACCCCTGCACGCCTGTTTACATGAATCTTCGTCGGCAACACAACCCATGACCATCAGACCGGTCATCATTGAAATACCGGGACCGTTAGGTTGTGTGCCGGAGTTTAATTGTACCGTCCAGTTAGCCCATAAATTTCCGGTGCATTTAATCCGTAAATAATTTTCAGATTCAGTCAAGGTTACGTTTAGAGGGGTACCACTCAGTTGCCCAAGCTCGGTGAAACCCGTTGTCTCGCCATTCGAGGGAGCGTCGAAATTTGAGAGTCCCGTTTGATAGGCAAGGCATGTTGCGGTACCAGAGGTTTGCTTGATCAGGACATTAAACGGAGTATCGTAGCTAGTCACAGACGCATATAGTAAATCCAGGTCCGTACTGGAATCGATAGAACCAGTTTTTGAAAATGTGTAAGTCCCTCCCCAGGTTTGCAGTGTCAACCTCTCAGATTTATACCAATTACCATTGGGCTCGTCTTCGGAAATGGGAAAAGGACTCCTATTGGGATTGAACAATCCATCCAAAAGAAGAGCAGTTGACATACAGGTTTGTGTTTCTTTCTCACAGGTTCGATCGCATTTACTTATGCCACAACTCGAGGTAACCAATAAGAAAGAACCCGTAACAATAAGCACGATTACTTTTTGCATTTTTTCCATCAAAATCTCCCTGTATTCATACATTTAAGGTCAAATTCGTATTTTGCATGGGTCATAATTGTCACGCCTGGAAGGTTTACTGTAACCTGAACTACAAAGGATTTTTCAGACATCTGATCAGTTAATCTCTTCTATTAAAATCATCCCAAATTAAAGAATCAAAAAAACTGTGATTAGTTACTATGTACAAAAACCGATATAATCAAAGATCTTTTCTTTCGCTATACAGAATTCACATATACTTTATTTACAAGTACGTTTTCCTTATGTGTGGCAAAAAATATTTTACGCAAGTTTCACCATGATTTATCGGAATCCAGCTCCCCAAATTTTCCAGATATTATCCTTCAGCTTCTGATATACAGAGCTCACTAAAATGGTCGATTGCATTCCTTCCGGGGAATCGGCCAGCCCGAACTGTCCTCAATTTACTGAGAAGCGATGAAGAATATCCGAGGCATAATTAGAAGATGAAATGGCTTCAGAAAGACAGGCTTGCTCGGTGACGGTGGGTGAAAGCTTTCCTGGAATGAGGCCGGGAAAGTATTTTTTGGAGAATTCTCCTTAACCACAGAAGTCGCAGTAATATTTGCATACAGGTATGACAATTCTCTATACAAGGTCTGGAACCTTTCCGACTCTGACTCCAATGAAATCTCATTACCTTATACTTTAAATTCATTTCGAAATTAATGACAGGCATACCGCGATGGTCATGGTCTCATTATCGCTATTCTTTATCGCATGATTATTATTAGAGATTAAAGCCAGCTTCGTAAAGATTCGCTGTCATATTTCAACTGTTCGAAAAAAACAACCAATTACATGGATGCTATTTCAGACGTTTTAACAAGGAAATTTCTTTTATCGGCTATCATTACCTGACCAGTTTCGATAATTCTACCTGGCGATTCTGTGGTCTGCAATGATTCCCAGGATATCTTCACCGAAACGAACAGCCTTTGTCTGACCAACACCTTTTATGTTCACAAGTTCTTCCATTGTCGAAGGTTCCATCAATGCAATACGATCAATGACTGCATTTTGAAAGACCATGTATTTCTTCCACTTCAGTCGACGCGCAGTGCGATCTCTGTAGTTTATAAGGTCTTTCTTGAGGTCGCTGCCCGGTTCTCTCTTTTTTTTGACACTCTTGAAAATCCCCCTGCTCTCCTGCGCGGCTCTCTTTTCAGCCCTTGTCAGTGGTGGACGAGCGGGCATATATATTTTCGGATATTTGCCTCCCGTAGACCGAAGCTCCCCCGATTCCATCTTCTCATCCATATAACGAAGTATCGAAGCTGCGGGGATATGAGAGAGGTTTCCATGAAAGGGACTGCCGTCCAGCTTTTTCCGTTTCACCTCAACTGATTTACTGCCGCTCAACGTAAGTGCAATCAGCCTTCGACCATATTCACCGGGATATTCATGAAAAAAATCATTCAGAACACGACTCTCTTCTTCGTTCAATTCGTATGATGCGAGTTTTTTTTGCTTTCGAATTTTCTCGGATTCCGTATCGATATAACTCAAGCGTCCGTGATCATTTTTATGAGGATCCTCATTACAGAGGTCGCATTTACCACACGGATCCAATCTTTCGCCAAAATATCCACAAAGGTGTACCTGACGACAGCTCTCTTCCATGCCGTATTCTTTAACATGTTTCAGCAAGGTTTCGCCATTTTTATGGTTCTTCTCTTTGCCAAGTATGAATGATTGTGTAACAAAATCTGCATTTCGAAAAAACAGTATACAGTCCGATGGTTTACCGTCTCTTCCGGCACGACCTGCCTCCTGATAGTATGACTCTAGAGATGACGGAACCTGATAATGAAGCACAAGCCTCACATCCGGCTGGTCCATTCCCATACCGAAAGCATTCGTTGCAACCAGAATATTGTGCTTCCCGGCCTGGTAACCGCTCTGTGTCTTCTCCCTTGTAGAAGAGGAGCGTCCAGCATGATACTTTCCCGCTCGAAATCCGTTCTCCCGTAAAAAATCGTATAAGGAATCAACCTTCTTTCGTGTAGAACAGTAAATGATTGCTCTTCCTGACCCGGCGTTTCGAAAGCCCCCATCCTCAAGCAACGAAAGAAGCCTCTCTTCCTTTTCTGTTTCTGATCCTGGATATACTACCTTGAAATGCAAATTGGGGCGTGCAAAACTTCCCTGTATAATTTTCGGATTACCCAGATCCAGTGAGTCAGTAACGTCTTTTATCACACGATCGGTGGCAGTTGCAGTTAGAGCGACAACGGGGAAGTCCTGCCCCAGGGTCTTTCGAATCACTGAGAGCTTTCGATATTCAGGGCGAAAGTCATGTCCCCATTGCGAAACACAGTGAGCCTCATCCACCGCCAGAAGATTGATCTTCATCTTACGGGCAACGTCGAGAAAGGACCGGGATACGGCTCTTTCCGGAGATACGTACAAAAGTTTTATTTTTCCTGTAACGGCGTGGGAGAGAGCCTTCATCTGTTCGAGTTCATCCTGACTTGAGTTACTGTACTCTGCAGGGATTCCCATACCGGCCAGAGCATCGACCTGGTCTTTCATAAGTGATATTAGAGGTGAAATGACAAGTGTAATCCCCTCAGTTTGAACAATAGAAGGCATTTGATAAAGCAGTGATTTCCCGCCACCTGTCGGCATAATTACCATAACATCCTGACCTGCCAGGAGTGCTTCTATACTCTCCCGTTGCATCGGCCTGAAATCCTCATGACCGAAATGCTTCTGCAGCTTCTCTAACAAAGGATCAAGTATTGCAGTTGAACTACCCACAATACCACTTTACATACGGCGGGTATAATGTCAAGTTATGTCTCAAATGTGCGTTGCACTCACACTCAATCTGTGAGAGAATCTGCTGCACCGGGAACGTCATGACAGGGATTTAAAAAATCACTCACTTAAACTGAGGGTGGATTCAACAAGATAGAAGGTCTTTCCGGGTTTTCGAGTTGTATAGTGTTCATATCGCTTCGGATCTTTCTTATTGACAAAGTCCGACAGGGCACCGTAAAAACGTCTCCAGTCATTTCCCTTCTCAAAGTGATCTCCCAGACGGGCCATTGTATGACGGACTATGGCAACCTCACTGCGATATCTGTACCTCTCCTGTATCTCACCCAGCTTAATGACCTTTTTACCTGTGGCTCTCAGCGCCAGAGCACTGAGAATAAAATCCGGACCATGCTTGTTTACAAACCAGACATTACCACTAAAACGGTCCATCAACCTGCAATGATACTCTGAATCGGGACCATCTCCGAATTGAAAAGAAGGAAAGTCCGAGAGGAAATCGACCTGCCTGTAAGGGATATGCCACAACTCAGTATTCTGGAAATTCATAACCAGGCGATAGATAACCATACTTTGATAAACGACTTTTCCATTGTATACATAAGTTACGACAAAGGCCACATCACCAGGTTCGCATAAAGAGTCAGAGTTTTCCTTGTGAATCCGTATTACAGGGCGGCCGCTTCTATATTTCACAGTGGTTTTCATATGCATAGGACCGCTTGTCCAGTGACCCATCTCATACTCCAGCCTCTGGAGTAAATCATGCAGATAGGAATCCTGAATGACTTCCTTTCTCTTTCCGCGGGACTCATTAAATACTCTGTCAATGCGTTCATGATAATCTTCTGCATGAAATGCAAATGAGAGTGCGATATTTTCCTTTTTGTGAATCATTCAGATTTCCGTCTTATTACTCAAAACAGGATGAAATTTCAAACTTTTATAGAAAAGTCACTCCTCAAATCAACACCTGCTCAGATACCTATGGTTCTTCAATAATAAAATAGCGTAATTTGTCAGGTATTCACACGATTGTTTGAAATATAACTCAGCTTCATCGAGTCTTTTCAAATACCAGGGAATCTCTATAGCCTCAAGTGTCATATGACCTATTGTATAATAAGTGAACTGAGTATATTATATGCCTGTAAATCGATTCCAATACGGATGAAAACATGATATTAACTATGAAAAAATTCTGGTCAACAGCTATAATGATCCTGATGACAGTCAGCCCTGGCGGTGGACCAAATCTATACGCACAATCCCCTCCAGGGATAACTCTGGAAAGAGCCATTGAGATGGCTGTATCCGGAGGCAATCCCGCTTTACGGATTCGTGAGGCACAACTGGAAGCAGCAAGAGCCCGTGAAAAACAGGCCGGACTTCCCATCATAGACAATCCCGAATTTGAAATCGGGGTTACATCCTCTTCACGACGTTACTCCAGGGTAATGAGCACCGATCCAATGGATTGGACCTCAAATGCAGCCCAGAAGGGCTCAGGAATAGAGGCCGGGATCACTCAGAAACTCAGATTATCCGGAGCCCAGGGTCTGCAGCATAAGGTCAGGCAGAATGAAAGCCTTTCTGTAGAGTATATGGGAAAATTCGAACTGATACGAATCAAGGGAGAAGTAAGAAAGCAATTCTATCGAAGATCTGCTATGGCCGCCATGCAGTCTCACCTGGAGAAGCATGTAAATGAGTTAAAAGCACTGCAGACTCGACTGGGACCGAACTTTCGTGATCCAAGACTGGGAAGCTATGCAAAAGAGGCACTGGCCGCCGATATCCAAATGCTCATTTCGGAACATTCGGCCGCAATCAACGAATTCAGGGATGCCGATCTCATGCTCCGTCTCCTTGCTGGTATAGATAAAGAGAGCCCTATTGAGGTGGTTTCACCGGAATCCTTCGCATTTCCGAAATTGCCCGAAGCACAATCCCTGATCAAGGCCGCCTATGAAAACAGGCCCGATCTCAAATCTCTTCAGGCAAAGAAGGAAGCGGCCCGAATTCAAATTACAAAAGAGGAAAGGTCTCGCTATCCCGACCCAACCGTATTCGTCTATGTGGGACAGTCAGGATACGGCTCCATGTCATCCACTCCCCACTATCCAGGTCCTGAAGCGGAGAAGGATCAGTATGTCAAAACCGGGATTCGAATCCCCCTTCCCATTTTCGATACAAATCGATACGGTATCGATGAGGCGAAGGCTCGTTACGCTGAAAATGTCGCAGCCACAGAATATGTTACGAAAACCCTGGAAACAGAGGTGATATCTGCCAGATCTCGATATATCGAACTTACCGGAAATCTTAAAGGGATGGAAAAATCTCTGGACCGACTGGAGAACAACTCTCCTGGTTTCAGCCAGGCCCTGATCAACGGTCGCATAGGTTACTTTGAATTTTTCAGCGAACATGAAAGGATGCACGGACTTTTGACCCGTTATTATGGAACATTTATAAATTCTCTGGATGCACTGGCCACTCTGGAAAATGCAGTTGGAGGAAACCTGCAATGATACATAGATTAATTGAGTTCGCCCTGAAGGCAAGGTCCTGGGTAATTGTTTTTTTTCTGGGAATTGTCGGCATCGGAGCCTTTTCCGTATCCAGACTCCCTATTGATGCGGTGCCCGACATCACAAACGTACAGGTTATGATCAATACAAAAACCGGAGCCCTTGCTCCCGGCGAAATTGAAACCATTGTGACCTACCCTATAGAAATGGAACTTTCGGGACTTCCCAATGTGGACGAAATTCGATCGATTTCCAAGTATGGCCTTTCTCAAATCACAGTTGTATTCAAAGACGGGATGGATCTCTATTTCGCAAGACAGCTCATCGCAGAGCGTCTCGTGGCTATTCAAGGATCACTCCCCGATGGATTTGTTCCTCAGATGGGTCCCGTATCCACCGGACTGGGCGAGGTTCTGATGTATTCCGTTACGGCAAAAGAAGGCAGTAAACTTGCCGGACTTCCCGACGAAGACAGGCTCAGATATCTTCACACCATCCAGGAATGGAATATCAAACCGCACATGAAAACAGTGACGGGAGTTGCCGAAATCGATACAAATGGTGGTTATACGCGAGCAGTCTATATTGCTCTTGATCCCATAAAAATGGAAAGATACGGAGTTAGCATGCGACGTATCATTGAGAGTCTCGATCAAATTGGCGTCAATCACGGGGGCGGGTATATTGAACGTTCCGGTAAGCGTATTATTGTTAGAAGCTTGAGTCGACTGGAATCCGTCGATCGAATTAAAGAGATTCCAATCCGGTTGTATGCCCTCCAGGCTCCCATCAAACTGGGTGATATCGCCTATATCGGTGAAGGAAATATGCCCAGGGTTGGAGCCACAACTTCCAATGGAGCGGAATCGGTTACGGGGACCGTTCTCATGCGCATCGGTGCCAACAGCCGAACAGTGGCGGAAGAATCGATCCAGAAGCTTGAATCGTTGCCCATTCCCGCCGATGTAAAGGTAAACATTCTTTATTCGCGAAGTTATCTGGTGGATGCCACCATTCACACTGTCGAGAAAAACCTGGCGGAGGGTGCAGCCCTTGTGATTGTCATCCTCCTGTTGATTCTGGGTAATTTTCGGGCGGCCATCATTGTGTCTCTTGCCATCCCCGTCTCCATGCTGTTTTCCGCATCTGCCATGCTCTATTTTGGCATTTCGGCCAACCTCATGAGTCTGGGGGCCGTGGACTTCGGGCTTCTGGTGGATGCATCGGTTGTAATGATAGAAAACATCATACGCAAGTTTGAACACAGCAATAAAACGAATCTAACGAGAAAAGACAAGTTTCAAATGGTCCTTGAAGCGGCGAAAGAGGTATCGGGGCCTGTGGTATCCGGTCTTGTGATCATCATGATCGTATATGTCCCCATTCTGACCCTTACAGGGATCGAAGGTAAGATGTTTCGCCCCATGGCGGCCACGGTGCTTCTTGCTCTGGGAGCCAGTCTTCTGGTTGCTCTTATACTTATGCCTCTGCTTGCCTATATATTCATTAAGATTCCAAAGAACGAGAGTGTAAGTTTTTTCTTTCGCCTCATAGATAAAGTCTACCGACCTGTTCTGGACTTTTCATTGAGGATGCCTGTGAGTCTCTCCATTGCGGCGCTGTCGATTGCCCTTCTATCGGTTTTCCTTTTTACGAGACTGGGGTCGGACTTTATTCCCTCCCTGGACGAAGGGGATCTGGTGATCGGAATGGTACGTAGCCCCGATATAAGCCTTGAGGAATCGGTGAATCAGCAACAAAAAGCGGAGGATATCATCGCACAATTCCCCGAGGTGGAGCAGGTCTTTTCCCGAATTGGAACACCGGAATCAGCCACCGACCCAATGGGAATCAACTTTGCTGACACCTTCGTAATTCTAAAAAAAGACCATTCCCAATGGCCCGAAAGGATTGACGGAAGGCATTATACGAAAGAGGAACTCTATCGCGCTATAGCCGATGTTATAGAAAAAGAGCTTCCCGGACACTCCTTATCGCCCACGATGCCCATCGAGATGCGATTCAACGAGATGCTGGAGGGAAGTCGCGCTGATATCACCCTGCGTATATTCGGAAATGATCTGGATAAACTCATGCAGCTTGTAGCGATAGCCGAGAATAAGCTCCAGGCCATTGATGGTGTGGACGAGGTGGCCATGGATGAGCTTACGGCCTTGAGGAGAACTCCGGTTGTGGATATCAAACCCGACTACGCCAGACTCTCGTCGCGGGGTATCGACATGGGACAGTTAAACGAGGCTTTTTCCACAGGAATGGCAGGAAAAGAGATCGGTTCCTTCTATGAAGGCGATCGTCGCATCCCCATATTACTTCGCCTGGATGATAAATATCGCAACAAATCGGGCTATATGGATCGGATCCCCATCGATCTTCCAGGGGGCGGAACTCTGAGTCTCGGTGAGCTGGCCCGAATCGAGAACGGCCAACAGGTAACCACCATTGCCCGTTACAACTCACAAAGATACGCCGCCGTTTCCATCTATCTGAAAGACAGAGACGTGGCAAGCTTTGCTACCGAAGCCCAGAAGCTCATGAATGATTCTCTGGATCTGCCCGAGGGATTTTATCTTACATGGGGAGGACAATTCAAGAATCTACAAAAAGCGAAAATCAGGTTAATGATCATCGTGCCAATCACGCTTGCGATCATATTCATGATTCTCCTCAGGACATTCAATGATCTGGCTCACACTTTGTTGATCTTTAACACGATCCCCTTTGCCGTGACCGGCGGGATCATTGCTCTGTATCTGCGGGACATTTCATTCAGTATCTCAGCGGCCGTAGGATTCATAGCTTTGACGGGTATCGCAATTCTCAACGCTATGGTCCTTGTAAGTTTCTTTAACGAACGGATGGACGGAATACGGACCATTCGGGAGGTCGTATTTTTTGGGACACTCATGAGACTTCGACCGGTCTTGATGACGGCTCTTGTGGCAAGCCTGGGATTTATTCCAATGGCCCTGAACACAGGAACTGGATCAGAGGTACAAAGACCTCTTGCCACAGTCGTTATTGGCGGCCTTGTCTCATCAACATTGTTAACATTATTGCTTTTGCCTGCCCTCTATCTCAAACTGGAAGAGTGGCGTCGGGGTATTACGAAAGTAATCGAAGAACATATCGAAGAAATTTAATGACATCAGTGAGGGGAAACTCTCCCCTCACTCTTTTTACCGCCACACAATACTTTTTTTTAATTTTTTTTCTTTCCTGAAGATAATTGCCTCATCCTTTTCAAATAATTGATTGAAAACTCTCGCTATAGTTATTCCACTAAGCCATCTATTAATAGATGCAGGGATACTTCCAGTTATGGCATTTTATAAAAAAATAATAATTTTGATGACTTTTGGTCTTTCCTTACTATCAACAATGATATCCTGTCGTGGTCACAATGATCTGACTTCAAGAGTGTTATTTGGAGTAGCAATCCGTCCAGATAGCCGACCAGGGGTTTCGTTCAGAACAGAAAACGGAGCCTATGTCGTTTCTGAACTCTACGGGACAATCGATGTAGAGGTTGTTCTTGACAGTGCTCCTGCAGCAGATGTAACCTTTACGACTGCAAGCTCTGATACCGGCGAACAGGATATTTCAACAACCGAACTCACTTTTACACCCGACAATTGGGATGTTCCCCGGATCATAACAGTTACTGGAGTCGATGAATATGAGATCGATGGCAACCAGACTGTCCCCATCGTTTTTGGATCTGTTGTAAGTGAAGACCCGGGTTACAGTGGATTGGCCATAGACTCAATTGATATTATCGTTCTTGATAATGAAACCTACAATATTACTGTAACTCCTACTTCCCATACGACAACGGAAGCTACTGGATCCCAGCATACATCTGTGTTCTATGTGGCCATCAGCCTTCAACCAAACAACAATGTAGTCGTTCCGACGATTACCGTTCAGGATTCAACGGAAGGAACGGTTGATAAAAGTTCCCTTACATTTACACCGGCAAATTGGGACACACCTCAGGCGGTGACCATCACTTCTGTGGATGATACTGTAGAAGATGGCAATCAAACCTATGATATAATTCTCGGCAATACAGAGAGCAATGAGACCGGCTACAATGGGCTTACCCCTGATAAAGTTACAGTTCTTAACCTGGATGCAGATGCCCCTTTTATAGTAACACCTCTTACCATAGATCTTATAGAAACCCCCACTCCCTCTACAGACTGCCCACTCTATGGAGAGTGCACGGGAACCTTCACTGTAAAACTGGGAGGGGCTCCCTCCTGCGATGTAATAGTGAATGTTGCAAGCAGTGATACAAATCGCGCAACGGTAAACAAGTCCTCCTTAACATTTACAACAACCAACTGGTCTACGGATCAAACGGTTCTAGTTTCTCAATTTAACAACAGCGTGGACGATCCATCTACACCAGTCACAATACAGTTAACATATTCAGGATCTGGTTGCGGTTACGACGGAAAGGATCCCGATGACGTCACAGTCAACATCGAAGACGATGAGGGAGCCGGTGTCCGTGTTTCCAATATGTCCCGGGTTACAAAAGAGGCATTGCCGCCCCTGTATGCAGTGTCACAGGATGCTACCTATACAGTAAAACTTACAAAGGCACCGACAGCCGATGTTACAATTGAGATCAATGATACTTATGATATAAATAACTACCTGAACAACGAAGGTGTTGCGGATGGAAGTTCTACAACATCGGGTATTCAAAAGTTTGTAACATTTACACCCGATAACTGGTCGACTCCTCAAACTGTGACCGTCACACCGATGAATGATTACGTAAAAGATACAAATGTTTCATATATAATTGAAATGAAAAAGGTTGTCAGTGCTGACACAGAATACAGCGGAATAGATCCCAGGGATGTAACAGTTACCAACCAGAACCAGGATATAGCCGGAGTTGTTGCTACAGTAAATGGATCAGAAAAATCGGTTATTACAACCGGCGATGCAACCTATACTGGTTCAGTTACCGATGACATGGGAAATATGGATTCCACATATGCTTTCTATGCTTTGCGACTCTATTCCAAACCAACGGCCAGTGTAGTTGTCAATCTGACTGTTAACAGTACAGACAATGATGGCTATTTGAGCACAGACTCTCTGACGTTCACCCCGGATAACTGGGATCAAAATCAGAACTTTTCAGTTATTGGGGACAGTGATGGAACTAACGAAGGGAACCACAATTATACTGTAACTACATCCTATTCAACAAGTGACGCCACATATGCAAGCAGTGTTGGGAAACCAACCTTCTCCATTACAAGTTGCGATAATGACGTTGCCCATGAAATTTATCCCTGTTATATCAATTCCATGGATACGCAAACATCCGAAACAAATAACAGTACAACCACCGGTGCACGATTCTGGTATATTTCAAGAGACCTGCCCTCATCGGATATCAGTATTCCTATGAGCATTGGTGGTACAGATCCGGATGAGGCAACGGTCCTTACGCCGAGTGTAACAATCACATCCGGCAATTACAACAAGCTCACAACGGACGCTTCAAATGAGGTCCATGTGGCCGGTGTAGATGACCCCATACTTGATGGTACAAGATCATACACACTCATAACCGGCACATCTTCCGGTGGAGCCACATATGACACAGTCGACACTGGTATGACAAATACCGATAATGAACAAAAATTCTGGCCTACATCCTCGGGATCGACGAACGAAGGGGATACGACTCAAGCATCAGTTTGTCTTCATCTGGGAGCTCTACCATCCGGGGATATTGTTTTAGATGTAACATGCTCGGATGCAACAGAGTGCTTATTTGTATCTCCAACCACATTGACTTTTACAACCGGTGATTACGACCAGGATCAATGCGTTACTGTACATGGAGCCGATGATACAATTGCCGATGGAAATAAGACCATCACAGTGACATTTGCTGTAACATCTGGTGATTCTACGTATACAAATGGAAACACTACAACAAAAGGTGTTACGAACATAGATGATGAGAACACAGGAAAGGCAATCTGGACAACAGATGAGGTCCATAATGGTGAATTTACAGCAAATCCAATTACAGCTCTTGATGGCATGTGTAACGACAGCAACGATGCGAATTACCCCTCACTGAGCAGTCGCACTTACAAAGCCTTGATTGTGAATGGCGTTAGTACATCAACTACAACAGGTCGAATTGCTACTACAGATGGAAGCACCAGTGCGGGACAATATAACTGGGTATTGAATGATAATACACAGTATTACATGTGTAATCCAACTTCAACCTGTAAAATTGATGATTCAGGCTCCAGTTATATTTTCAGTTCAACATCTGATGGTAATAAGTTGATAGATTTTTCAACATGGGTGGCAGGAATGTATCTTGCTGATAGTTCATCGACATATTTCTGGACCGGTATGAATACAGACATGACCACATCTACCGGGCATACCGGTGGACAGGATAACTGTTATGACTGGACCTATACAAAATCTCAGGACAATACTATAACATATTATGGTCAGATAGGCCATGGT
>JBNKQE010000087.1:0-14806 GCA_050295715.1 Leptospirales bacterium | reverse complement strand
CAATCAAAATACATCTCGCAGCGGTCAAAAATTTGAATTCTAATATTATTCATGGTAATAATAATGCTGGTAACCCTGGCAAGGAATATGAGTATAATTGATGTTTCGCATTTGTTCATATTGAGAGCATGAAAGAAAATATAGGCATCGAAATAAATACAGTTAAAGCAAAAAGCATGAATAGCTTGTAATTACGCTTCAGCAAGGTTACATTATTGTCGTTTAAGTTGGTTTTTGAAAATAAAAAAGATAACATTCTGAATCCGTTATGATTTCCGGGCCCCAGGAACGGAATTGTAGTTAATTCTTCCCATTTAGATTTGTGATTTTCTCGTAAATAGTTGGTCAGCCTTTTCCCCTCGATAAAGTTTAATATAATTACGATAAACCATGGTATCATGAAAAATGGAAAAAAGATATTGGTGGGAAAAAAATCAATGAATATATTCGCAACAATGGTTAGTGTAAATATTGAAAACGCAATCCAATAATAGGCTAAGTATGATTTAATAGTGGAATTTTTCAAAGTAGGTTTCACAATGTATTTATATCAAGAATGGATTTGCATGTATATACTATATGTTTTCAACAATATTGTTTCCATCGATGTTACTTTTTTAAGTTAGTATCTCTGTCTGGAACTTTTTTGTCAAGTGCTCTATGTTGACAATCAGAACCGTAATACTCAAATGATTGCGACTAATGTACATGATTATGCAAGTTTGGCCGAAAGCTGTTTGTCGCAGCTCGGTGCGATGCGCGCATCCGCGCGATTGGAGATCCGCTGCGCCGCGGCTAAGCTTTATGTTAGTTACAGTCGCGACATTTATATATCAAATCTTTTTAAAGCCAGGGATCCTCTGCGTTGTTTCATTTGTGATAATTTAACATGCCTCCATTCACCTGAACCAAGAATGCATTTTATCAATTTTTTGTTTTCCGATGAGCAATGCATCCCTAATATTATTTCTTTTATAGCTTATGGGTCAAAATCTATAAATCCAGGGCAATAGAATAATTCTTGATTCTGATTCATAAGCCCAATTTGTATGCTTGATAGTGATTGATGCCTCTACTAAAGCTTCAGCAACATCAAAATGATCAGAAAAAGCATCTCCTGTAGCAAATTTCTTTCCATCTAAATATATCACCGTAAATTTCATAGAATGGATGCTCACTCTTGTCGTTAACATCTAATTGCCTCAAGGGGCAGCCAATATCATTATACAGGTAATTAATTAAATTGTTATGTAAGCGTCTAAGTAACCACAGGTGAGTAGCTGGCAATGAATTGGACAAGATAAACCTGCTCATTCTTGCTTTCGATCTTCAGGAACAGGTCATAGAGGAAGTGATAAGGATCCCGGCCGTTAAGATTGGCAATCCGTACCAACGTGTACATACCTGCTGAAGCCCTTGCACCTGTTTCAGATCCGGCAACGAGCCAGTTTTTCCTGCCGACTACGAAAGGACGAATGTCGTTTTCAACCAGATTGGTGTCGGGTCGAACATGAGGATGATCAATATAAGTAATCAGCTTATCATACTCGTTCAGAAAATATTTTATCGCTTTTTTGAAATTTCCCTCCGCTCGAAAACTCAAGGCCCACATATATTTGGATCGAACAATTATTTTTACAACGACTTGTTCAGGGGTGATCTCAAGCTTTTCAGTTATGGACTCGCCGATCTTTTCAAGTTTTGCATTACAATGATGACAGGTAAGTTTATCATCATCGGGCTCAAGTTTATCTTATTCCCGGGGAGTATAGGTCGGTATTGATGGTTACCGATCGGTCTTCTACTTGAAGTGTAATCTCCGGCTTGATATTTACATGTGCTTACCTTGCCCTGCAACGGGCCTCTGCGAACTTTTTTGCGCTGAGGCTGCTTGCTTTGAATTGTTTGAGGATCTGTTCCCGGTCTGGTGTTTGCTTGTTTTCCATTTTTTGAATATATCAGATCTGCGGGCTTTTGGAAAGATGACGTTGTTTAGACGCTTACTCCATGTCCAGTTAGGATTCAAGAAGGAGATATCGGATGTTATGTGCCATTTCCAGACTCCGACGCACTACAAATTACGCAACGACACTTGTTACGGTAGGTCCATGATGTAGTGCATCACCCTGTAGCAAAAACGAGTTCATAGAGTTCCGGCTATAAAGACTTTCCTGACCTACTATCGAAAGGCGGCATAGTTGGCAATGGAACGTCACTTCAGACGAAAGTCTCTCATGCTCTTCAGTAATCCCATCTCTTCGGACAATTGACGCATCTCCAGATCGCGTCCCTGCTCCTTATATAGACGAAGCAGGGTTTGGGCCAGATCCTCATCACCAGGGATTTTTTTTAGACCGGTCTGATAGAAGACAATGGCGCTTTCCGGATCGTTCGATTCCTCGGCCTTGAGTCCCAGATCCAGAATAAAATATTTGAATCGACGTTTCAGGCTTTCGCGCATGGGATGCGTCCATGACTCCTGCTCGTAAGAAGATAAAAATGGGCCGCGGTAAAGCCGGGATATTGTTCCCAATGAACATCCATCCTGCGACATGAAATCGAGAAAATCATACACATCTACGCGACATATCTTCCGATTGATGGAAATCTTCCCGTCTCTGATGATCAGAAGCTCCGGTCGTCCGATCCATTTCCGCAATCTGTGAATTGTAATTTCCAGATTGCTCATGGCCGTATCTCCGGCATGGTCGGGCCATAGCAAATCGGCAATGTATTCCAGCAACACAGGTTCCGGACCCAGTGCAATGGTGGACTGGAGGAGTGCGATCTGTTTCTGTTTCTTTTTCAGTGAAACCTCCAACACTCTGCCCCCCACTTCGATCTGAAAATCTCCCAGAGTGCGGATCTCTACGGGCATGGGCCATTCGAGGGAAATGTTCTTATCGTCCACGATTTCCAGATCAAGATCCCGGATGATTCGAATGGCTGTGGAAATTTCAATCTTTTCCCTGAGGGCGAAAGCCATTAGCACACTCATCATTCTCAAATCCCACCACCAGAAGGTGCGAGAGTAACCGTATCGTCGGGCATATTTCAATGCCAGAGAGAGTCTGCGCCCCGCCTCTGCGACGTCACCCTGTTCCAGAAGGATACGTGCGGTTACCAGAAGAGCCGTGTAATGGATCGGTCGTGAACCCGCCTTTTTTGCCACCTGATCGCCCTTCTCAGCAAAGGAGAGGGCTCGTACCAGTGAGCCATATCGCAGCTCTGTCATGGCTGCCTGAAAAAAATGGGGATCGATCAATTGTGGTCTTTTTAGTTGTGCACCGATCTCCAGACAGATGTAAATATCTTCGAGAGGCGAATATTCCGGTATGTCGAAAGTCATTGCAGCCCAGTTTCTCATGGCATAATAGAAGATTTTGAGTGGTTTGTTTCCACCGCGGGCTATTTCGCCCATCAGGGGCAACAATGATAGTGTTTGCATGCGATCCATTCGATAAATACAGATGGCGATCTGCAACCCGAGAAAGACTCCCTTCCAGTTTCCCATGCCGCTCTCTTCGGAGATCTTCATTCCCTTACTGGCGATCTCATAGATGCGATCCAACTCCCGACCGCTTCCTATGTAAAATACACATCGGATATTGCAGAGTGTCATCACAACCAGGGGATGATTGCTTATGATCTCCACATCCCGAATCATTCGCTCGAGGGTCTGGAATTGTATGTGTCGGGGGTGCACGAGTCCAACGTAAATAATCAACTGGAGCAGGGAGCCAATCTGCAATTCCAGATTGGTGCCGTAATGCCACTCCTCCAGGATAGAGAAAGAAATTTCGCGCATGGAGGCAGCCTGGACATCATAGAGGATGGTCCAGTTTAAAAGACCTGTATGGACCGCCAGTCTCAAATCAGGATTGGCCTCCTGTAGCATCCGGAGGTTGGACCTCATCCACTCAACCATCGATTTCATGGAATATAGAATGTTCCAATCGTAGTGCATGGTGGCGAAGATCCTTGACCATGCTTCGAGCATTCCTGTCACATCGTTTCTCTCCTTGAATAGATCGAATGCACGAGAGAATTCCGAACGGGACTCAGCGGGACGGAAAGGCTGGATGGAGAGGGCATAATAGCAGACAAACCAGGGATCGTTCCTGTAGGGATCGACTGGAAATTTGTTCATCAAGGATTCAAGAGTCGCATATCGTGCACTTTCAACGAAATAATCGGCATATTTTAGAATCAACCGAAATGCATCATCCATGCAACGGGCCTTCAGATATTGCCGGATGGCATCTTCATGCTCTCCCGCCTCTTCCTGGATTTCCGCGATCCTCCGCTGTATTTTCAGAAGTTCCCCGGATTCGAAGAAATCGTGGGCGACTCTTCGCAGGTAGTCCCGCACCAGGCGATGAAAGCGATAGGCGATCCGGTCGTTCGCCAGATACTCTTCGATAAAGAGGTTCTGTCTGTACATCCGATGAATGAATTCTGATGCTTGATCGGCCCCGATCAATGCTTTGAGCCGATCCTCATCGAACTCATCAAAGAAAGAGAGCATCAGAAAAATTCGCTTTTGCGACTCATTCAGGACGTTGTACACTTCGCCGGCTATATACTGGAACAAAAAATCAAAGCCCCGTGCGGGATGTTTTTCCGTGGGATTGATTTTACTACTCCACTGGGAAAGGATCATCAGTGCCGCGATCCAGCCATCGGAAAAAGCAAGGAGCTCTTCCATATCCTCCTCTGTCCGCTCTGAAGGACTGAATTCTTTAAGGATGGCAAGACTCTCTTCGCGGTCCAGCCGAATCTGATCCCAGTCGGTTAATTGTAGATCTCTTCGCACAATGAGAAAGAGTAAATCCTGAGAGGGATTCTCTCTACTTGTAACAAGAAACTTCCAGCCAGAGGGAGCGTTGGTCAGCAGGTATTTCAGGGCCTGGTGAACGGGAGAGTTCGGATTCAAGGTATGGTAGTCGTCAAGAACGATGATCAAGCGGTCGGGCAATCGCCGGGCCATCTCTGCAAAAAATGATGCGTAAAAAGCCGGCAACTCTGTCAGATTGTCCGGCGCAAATTTCGGTAGATGTCCGAAGAGATCGGGGTAGGTAATAGAGATGGCGCGAGAGAACAACTCAAAGAAGGTGGAAACATCTCTGTCCCCCTCATCCAATCTGTACCAGATGGTCGGTAAACCGCTTTTGATAGAGTAAGAGGCCAGTAGAGATGTTTTTCCCGATCCCGCAGGAGCCCATATCCACGTGATTCGTATCTCTTTCTGTGAATCCAGAAGCTCATAAAGCCGGGTCCTCTCTACAAGGCGACCGATCCCGGGGCGCAGTATCTTTGTCAGTTCGTGATTATCCAACAGGATCCAGTTCTACCAATTATACCGCAGATAGACAAATGAAAAATGCCATTTCCTGTCCCGGTCTAATTCTATAAATCGCTATAATACCGCAAAAACAAGATTATTTACCGCGAAGGCTCGTTTTTCTTCCCGGTTCCTGCATTTTTTTCTGCAAGTGTAAGCCAGATGTAAGTCGCTGCGTGTTAACCTCAACTCATATGAAAGATATCGAGGTTTATTACTATGAAAATCCATAGCATAGCGCAGCGAATATCGGGGTCGTCCCCTGTTCAGCTTCTTGTATTACTGCCACTTTCGCTGATTCCATCAGGCACACAGGCACATAAAGCCGCGTTTAGCGCAAAGTTTGTCTATCTTATAACAATTTTCCTCTCTTTTTCGTTACTTCTTACATCGTGCAAAAAAGATTCTGACGACCTTACCGGAGTCCTTGGACTTCTGGCGCTGGGGGGTAGTAATCCTAAAGATCCTACAGCATGTGGTAGCGATTTAACTACCGCCGGTGAAAAGGCCACCTGTACCGTAAATTCGGTCTCATTCAAGATGGCACACGTGCCCGGAGGAATCACTATTCCCACCGGAACCGATGACAGCGGATCTGCAACAGTCTCAAACGGCTACCAGATCGCCGAAACCGAAGTCACCTACGAACTCTGGAGCACAGTCCACACCTGGGCCACATCCAACGGCTATACCTTTGCCAATGCGGGGACCATGGGCGATGGAACCGGTGACACCAATCAGCATCCGGTGACCACCATCAACTGGCGAGACGCCATGGTCTGGATGAACGCGCTGACCGAGTATTACAATGCCCAAAACGGGACCTCGCTAAAGCCTGTCTATTACAGCGACAGCGATTACACCACACCGATCCGAGACTCCAGCGATGGAAGCTACGGATCCAGTGTGAACAGCACAGCGGGCAGTTTTGACAATCCCTACATCTACGCGGCCACTACTGCCAATATGGATATGGCCAGCAATACAGCTGATGGATTTCGTCTCCCCTCAGCAGACGAATGGGAGCTTGCGGCGCGCTATATTGACGATGCCAATGGGGACGGTGATATCCAGGATGCAGGCGAATACTATCCCGGCGACTACGCCAGCGGGGCGACCGCAGATTGCAATGACGCCACAGCTACCGGCAATGTTGCCGTATACGACGGCTCATCGACGGCAGTCGTGAAAAGCAAGTCCGCCAACGCTCTCGGGCTCTACGATATGAGCGGGAATGTATGGGAGTGGAACTTTGACTGGTATACAAGCGGTTCGTCCCGCGTGATACGCGGCGGCAGCTGGCATGGGAGTGGGACGTACTTGCAGGTGAGCGGTGTTCTATACGACGGCCCATATAGCAAGAGCAACAGCACAGGCTTTCGCCCTTCGAGGAGTCCGTAAACGACTTTGCAAGCTTTGCGTGAGGACGCTCTCGAGAATGTAAACCTAAACTTTCGTGATCTCCATGCTCTTCATGGTGAACAAAGAGGCGCACCATGAAGAGATGAAGGAGCATGAAGATAAGTTAGAATCGATATTACTTTAATAAACTGATGGGGAAATAAAAATGAAAAACTATAAACAATACTTAAGCACAGCGCTAATCCCGCTGCTGATGGCTGCATCGCTTGCGTCGTGCAGTGTCGCCGAAGACATCGGCCTGATGAAAGGCAAGGACGACGATAATAGCATGATGATTCTTGGACTTCTGGGGCTGGGGGGAGGTGAAAGTCCGAAGCCCGGTGTAAGCGCAAGCAGTGGCGGGACCCACACCGGCCAGATCACCATTACCTGGAGTGACGTAACCGGCGCCACATCCTACAACCTCTACCGGGGCACAGCATCCGGTGTAACCACTGCCACCGGCACAAAAATTGAAAGTGTTACATCCCCCTATACCGATACGGGACTTACCAACGGCACTGACTACTACTACATTGTAACGGCCGTTAGCAGTTCAGCAAGCGAAAGGGACGCCTCCATCGAGGTCACCGCTTATCCCTATCTTTCGCCTCTCAAGACCTACCAGGCCACATGCTGGGACGCCTCCGGAACAGTAATATCCTGTAGCGGATCCGGGCAGGACGGGGAATACCAGGCGGGACGCGCTACCGACTTCACCGGCCCCACCCAGCATGCCACCTATATAACCGACTACACAACCACAGACAACGCCACGGGGCTGGTATGGAAGAGTTGTACTGAAGGGCAATCAGGGGCTGATTGTCAGGGAACAGGCAGCGCTGGAGATAACTATGGCGCTGATAGTGCAACCATGACCTGGGCCACCGCCACAGGCACCGGAACCGGTTGCGATGCGCTGAATAGCGCAAACAGCGGCGCGGGGTATGCGGGGCGAACCGACTGGCGAGTTCCCGAAGTCGCAGAGCTTAAGACCATCATAAATTACAGTACATCAGGCCCGGCGGCCTTTGCCACAAGCTTTCCGGCAACAGTTGGGCTCAATTACTGGTCTGCGTCTACGTATGTACCCAGTAATACGATTGCGTATTACGTCCACTTCGGCGATGGTACTTTGTACAACAACTTTAAGAACATAACCTACTATGTACGTTGTGTGGCAAACTGACGCGGCGCGTCAGTTTGAAGGTTAAATAGAATAGAGCAGCATGTCACAGAGAAATGCTAAAAAGATAGAATAGGCAAGGGAGACCGATTACTGGCTGAGACTGATTGAGAAAGTGGCCATATCGGAACTCCCGTTAAAGAATATCGTAAGATTATACTGGAGATACAGAAATTGTTGATCTCCATAGTTAAAACAGCACAGGAGAATAAAAAATGAAACGAAAGCAATTCAACATTAAACATTTAACCTTCATCATTCTAATGCTGACCGGGTCAGCATTAGCGGCGGCTCCCGTCCATTCCGACAACGGCGACGGAACCGTAACAGACAAAGCGACCGGGCTAATCTGGCAGAAGTGCAGCATGGGCCGAAACAATGATTCCACCTGTAGCGATGATACAAGCGTGTCGGATACGTCCACCTGGGCCAGTGCCGTGAGTTACTGTAACGGCCTGACACTCGCAGGAAAAACCTGGAGGCTGCCCAATGTTAACGAGATCGAAAGCATAGTGGATCGGACGAAGGCTTCGGGCGCCATGATCGACACAACCACCTTTCCTGCCACAGTTGCATCCGTTTACTGGTCGGCGTCTATGTTGGTGTCCGATATATTTTATGCGTGGGGTGTCGACTTCGACGGTGGCTTTGTGAGCAGCTCCTATAAGACCTATAACTACTATGTACGTTGTGTGACCAATTGATGCGGGAGCATCAGTTAGAATGTTCAATGATGAATGCTGAATTGAGTTAGCCTTCGCTTAGCTTGGCTTTCAGGAGGGTCCGTTTTCCTGCTCTGGGGATTTGTTTCTTTAGAGTGGAGTTCGGCCACCTTCTATCGATTTTATGACGGAACAATAAATTAAAGGCAGTAAGAATTATTGACTGTAAGAGAAGGATACAGTAATTTTATAAACATGAAGATTAAAGTGTATCTGGAACCCGGTAACCACCATCAACTGGCGGGATGCCATGGTGTGGATGAATGCGCTGACGGAGTATTATAATGCGCAGAACGGAACTTCACTCAAGCCGGTGTATTACAGTGATAGCAGCTATAGCACGCCGATCCGCGACTCCAGTGATGGAAGCTATGGATCCAGTGTGAATAGCACGGTGGGAAGTTTCGATAATCCCTATATCTATGCGACCACTAACGGCAATACAGATATGGCAAACAACACAGCCGACGGCATTCGTCTGCCTTCAGCAGACGAATGGGAGCTTGCGGCGCGGTATATCGACGATGGCGATGGCGATATTCAGGATGCAGGCGAATATTACCCCGGCAATTTTGTCAGCGGCGCCGATGCTGCCTACAATGTAACGGCTTCCAGCGATTATGACGGGGACGGGGATACGGAATCCACCAATGATGTATCCTGGGATACCAGCAATAGCGGCACCTCCACCCATGCGGTGAAGACAAAATCGGTCAATGCATTGGGGCTTTACGATATGAGCGGGAATGTCGCAGAGTGGAATTTCGACTGGGATCCGGCAGATGTCGGTAACTTCCGCGTGATGCGCGGATTTAGCTGGAATATTAACGCGACTACCTCGCAGGTGGGCTTTCTCTCCAGCTACAACCCATATTTCGGGAGCTGGGGCTTCGGCTTCCGCCCTGTGAGGACTCCGTGATCCATCAACGCGTTTTCGTGCGTTGATGGAATTGATAATTTTAAACCAAAAATGGAGAATTAGAGAGAAGTGCACCGGAATTTTATCGGAAGACTTTTGGTCTTTCGTGAAGAACCGGTGCATAAGGATCTACCTTCTACTGCCCCGAGTCTAAGCCATTCGTGGCTGAGCCTCCGGATGCAGGTCCATCCGGGCCCGAAGTCCACATTTTTTCCCAAAATCCGCACTTTTTTCCACAAGTGTAAGTCGGTGAATATTAGAATGGATCCGACTGGATGAAGAACAACGTGATTATCCGGAAGCATTGCCTGAAATTCAGATTCGTTCTTAACGCAATTCGTATTTTCGTAGATAACAGAATGAACATAAAAATTAAACGATGGCGCCCAAACAGTAGACCACTACAATGGCCGTCTCTTTGTCGATGATTGTGACTGATTCCAATAAACACTGTATCCTCATCTGGAATATCTGGCCAAACGCAAATGGACAGGATGCCGATGTGGTCCTGGGGGAACCTGACTTTACCTCCAATGTTGGGAGACGAACTTCCAGCCTCATGAAAGCATCCACAGCACTGTTTCTCTTCGAAAATCAGCTCATAGTTACGGATGGTAATAACTCGCGCTATCTGGTTTTCAACGGAACATATTAGAAGAGTTGGGTGCGCTGCCAGAAATCATAGCAGCGCGCCTGACGCACTGATCGATGCAACAAGCGTCGATTCCACCGAAGCAATGGTTTTCAGCGATGGAGGTGCCACTTCAGCAAGCTCTAAATGTCTTACTTTCAACGAATGACTATACGATCGTTATAAACATGTTTCATTCTTAACAGGATGCACGATATCGATAGGATGGTAACCGTAGAGTTGACGTTTTCACGCATCCTGTAAACATTTTTGTTCAGTGAAAGTCATGTGGCTTTACCTTACGCGAGAGGCGATATAATCTATAACTTCACGCCTGATAACTGTAGTGGCCCTCTGGATCTGGTGGAGTAAGACTTGTCTGGTGAGTCAGTTCCCGATGGATCGAATGTCATGCGGTATCCAACCCGCGAATATCGCCTGATCAATCGTCGCGAATACCGCCTCACTCTTTTTATCCGCCCGATGATTATGACTGACAGGATCCAATAAAAGGCTTGCAGGGGAACGCCATATCAGTTATGCGTAGTGTATCTATTTACAATATTTCTTTTGCTATTGTATTAACTTCTGTCAAAATGGATAAATGGGTTACTCCGCTAAGCACTTCAACTTTCGATCCTGCCTTTTTTCCAAAAGCTTTAAGCCTGTCAGAATCTATGACTTCATCCTCTGAACCTATTAGAATTGATGACTGCGATGAAATAGATTTTAATTGGTCTAAAGGATTCTCAGGCGTAAGAGTTATAGCCATATTTCGCGAAATATCTGTCAACAACAGAGGATAATTCGTCCTGATTGATTCAGGATAATTGAAATGAACGGCAGGATAATCAGTTAATATATTTCCACCAGTAAAAGCCGAAAGAATGAATACCCAGAATTTCGCTTCTGCAAAGGGGTGATTTGTTTCTCTACTCGTATCGCCTTTATAACCAAACTCTGGAGCAACGAGCAGATATTTATAAGGATTCTTATTCTCCGAATAACTTGCATAATTTAGTAGAAAACCGGCTCCGGAAGAGTGTCCCAATAGTATCAGAGGAATCCTCTTCTCCTGGTCGACGATAGTAATGAACTGGGTTAAATCGATAAAGGGTTGAATAATACTATTTGTGTGTCCTCTTTTCCCTTCAGATAATCCATGCCCGCGTATATCCATTGAAAATACCGAAATTCCTTTTTCGGCCAAACCTCTGGCCAGGTAGTGATACCCGGCACAGGAATATGCACCACCGCCATGTAGGATAATAGTCTTTGCTTTCGGATTTTTGGCTGCAAATTCATAATAGGCAATTTTTTTTCCATCAGAAGCAGTAAAGAAGTTCGGATCCGGACACGTAACTTTTTCAAATTCATCCGTTACATCAAATGAAAATGGATCAGAACTCAATGAAGTTGTCAGTAGTAAACCATAAGTAAGTATAATCATCGCTAAGCTGAGTTTTCTCATCGTCGTTCCTCTTTAATGATAGGTACATTCCGCATGACGTACTGATTTATACAAAGTCCGCGCCTCACCGTCAACCTTAATTTTCTCTGATCTTCCACAGTGTCAAGACGTTAGGAGCCGAACGAAGGGAAAGGGCGAGGCCAAGCAAAGGCGGCCTCTGGTCGTCTCGCAGCGTAGCAAGAAACCGAATGTTAGTCGAAGCATGGCACTTTTCCTTTTCAGTGTGCATGATCTGAAGTGGGGGTCGATTATTCCAAACGTCGTATTGGTCATAATGATTATTCGTCCAAATTCTCGCAATTCATGACAATACATATGATTAGTGTTTCTATAAATGAAGTGGTGATATTGTCTAAGAAATAGGTTTTCTCAAGTGGCTCAAAGGTAAAATCGTTTTGATTTGAGCAGAATTTCTAAGTTTAAAAAGAATTGTCATGCACGGTGATTCTATGTATAATAGCTGTATAGAATATGTATGCGGTCATGTAAGATGACCATTCGGAGGACTGTATGAATTCGGTTAAATTAACTTTAAACCTTCCGAAGTCTTTGGTAGATCAGTTAAAAAAGGAATCGGAGAGGAATCACACCACGCTTACTGAAACCATTCGGAAAGGATTGGAGACCGAATTATTTCTCACAAAAGAAGAAGAGTCGGGTTCCAAAATTCTTTTAGAAAGGAAAAATCAGAAGATTGTTGAAATTATGAGGCGATAGTATTAATGGAAACTTTAAATCACGAGGACAATCCGTTTGGCGACAACACCGCAAACGATAGTATCGATCTAACTTCTGAGAGTCCTTCTTCAAGAGAGTTTAATGGCTATGAAGAAAAACCGTATGATACTTGACAAATGCTACGCATACAGGTATAACCTTTTTTATAAGATTGTTAGTAAAGAGGTGTTATGTCATGGGATTAAAGCCAGGTCCAAAACCAATTGCAAAATCTACCGGTAAACCAGATCAAAGACGTCGGGATAATAAAAGTACACCAGGAAATACTCCAAGTTTAAAACCTTCAAAAAACTCAGATAACTCAAAGAAGTAGAGTAAATTTGGAGCAGTTGTATATGGGCTTCACTATGGAGCCTATATATTTGATAGTTCATTGGAGTAAGGATTTTTTTTCGAGCTAATTGAGACTATTATACCAGACATTTTTAGGTTCAGATTCCAGCCAGTCTAATTGAGAGAGCTTTCTCAGGATAATGTATATTTTACAAGGCAGGCCAATTTGTCGCAGCCCGTGCCGTAGGCCTATGGCCGACCCGCAGCGTTCATCCCCCATGTATATCTATCTCCAACTCAACATTCGTTTGTTGAGTTGCACTAACACCACGCAAGCCTGTCTATGGAAGCTGGTGCACGTAATACCGTATGAAGAGCGTTTTACACTCGTTTTTTCTTACT
Source organism: Leptospirales bacterium (assembly GCA_050295715.1). Lineage (GTDB taxonomy): Bacteria > Spirochaetota > Leptospiria > Leptospirales > Leptonemataceae > JBNKQE01. The sequence continues at coordinate 1,719 of JBNKQE010000087.1, read as the reverse complement.
AGATTTTGCTTTTAGCTCGCTAAGAATTATTTCTTTTCTGTATTTCACCATTTTAATGATCAATTTTTCAGGAATTACTGCATCCAAAGGGAACTGAATCGAGCCTTTACCTTGTTTAAAATGCGATAACTCTTCTTCAAATTTCAATATTGTGGTCGGATGGGGATAAATTCCGACATGATTCTTAAAGGCACCTATCATTATTTGTTGATCACGTTTTCCGTCTGCGACCAATCCAAATGCAGGCACGCCATAATTAAAAGTTTCTATAGCTTCTGGTACCGCAGAAAGAATTGCTTTTCTTAATTCTCCCAAGCGTTTGGCCTGAGGTTCAGGCTGATCATTTATGTATTCGTCAATTGTTTTAAATTTTGACATTATTTGTTCTCCGTTAAATCCAATTATTGACGTCCACGATTCTTATCGCCTGTTATGTTCGTTTCTTGATTCGGCTGTTAATTGAGACATTGCTTGATAACACAGAGAGTCTTTTTATCGGAAATGACAAGAGACTTTCTCCAAAACCTTTTCTATGTTTGTATTCATCGGCTATTATACTTTCTGGGCCATTAAAGATTTCAGCATACGTTCCATCTTCAAATATCCTGAGTCCGAGATAGTAATCAGGCACTTTTTTGAAGGTTAGCGAATCTCTAAAAGTAGCTTTTATTTGAACTTTTTTTCCAGATTGTGTTTCACCATCGTATTCTTTTTCCAAACCTTCATATAATGTGAGATCGTAATCTCTTTGTGCAATAGCCTCACCGATATCCCCAACCAGGCGACCATCAATCGTAAACTCTTTGCCTGGGAACGCCTCTTTTAGTTGCTGAATGCCTGAGAATATTTTTTGTAACGCTTCTTCTATTATTTCATGTGATAGCATAATTTTCCCATTGTTTGTGCATTTCTAAATGCAAGAATAATCAAATTAGCGGCAATGGATGGCCGTTGTATCACTAACCAGTCGAGTGTGGTAAATTACGATTAACGAATTGATTTTTCCCGAAGTTGGCCACACGTAGTGTGGATAATTTACAGCTGCCCATGCACATGCCACCCGGCAACCTATTATCTCTCCCCAAATCAGTTGCCGGAAATAGCGGCCGAAGCGCAGCGGAGAGGGAAAGACCAAGCAAGCGCGGGCGCTTTTGCGTCCCCCATCGCATAATCCTGCAGTTAGTCGAAGTCGTGGAACGGATTGGTGGAATTTTTTAATTTAAATTCAAAAGGCTCAAGAATCTTTTCAATTTGTTCATCCATAATATTTTCTCCATTCTTTTTAACAGTAAGACTATCGTTTATGATAATGTAATCATAGCTTCCGTTTCTGAAAGTGTATATTCTGCTTCTCATTGTTCCTTGGACATCAAAATTTCCATTTTCGATTACCAATGATGGTTTTGTGGATTGTGATGAGTTTTTTGGCCAAGAGGCATAACGGTATTTATCTCCAATTCTATCTATTCGAACAAGAAACCTTTTAGTCTGAAAAAGATACTCAGGAGAATCATATTTTTTCAATGAAGAATGTATTCTTGATTTATCCAATTTAATCAAATATGAAATAAGCTTTTTTTCAAAATCGGTTGTGTGGTTAATAACGTAGATTCTTCCTTCGGAATTGAGCCACACTATTCCATTTTTCAGCATAGTTCCACGCCACCCAACTTCACTCCAGTTTTGAAGAATTGATTTCTGTATTTCTTTTAGTAGTAA
>JBNKQE010000086.1:0-15061 GCA_050295715.1 Leptospirales bacterium | reverse complement strand
GTAACCAGTCCTGCTTCCGGTATACCGGCTGCTCCAATCGCAGCCAGAGTGGCTGTCAGCAGAATTATGACCTGATCCGGAAATCCTGGATGTAAACCGTACATTGCTGCAATATACATTACAGCGACCGCTTCATATAAAGCGGTTCCATCCATATTCACAGTGGCTCCCAGTGGTAAAACGAATCCGGCAGTTTTTTTACTTATTCCATTATTTTCTTCGCTATTGTCCATCGTAACGGGAAGAGTGGCAGAGCTTGATGCAGTAGAAAATGCAGTAAAAAGTGCAGTACTCATATTTCGCATGTAGCGAAGAGGATTTCGTCTTGTTATAAGGAATAAAATCAATGGCAGACTTATGAACATATGAAATGAGAGCGCGAGAATTATACTCTGAAAATAATATTTCAGATTCCAGATCTGATCCATCAATGCATCCCCGCCTCCGGCATTTCCGAGCTTGCCTGCAATCAGACCGAATATTCCTGGCGGTGAAAACAATATAATTACATGTACCATCTTCATAAAGACCTCTTCCGTAATTTGAAAGAAATCACTGACCGGTTTTCCTCGTTCACCAAGAGTGGATAATACCATTCCGAAAAAAATCGAAAAAGTTATTAATGGAAGAATTTGCATTTCAGCCATGGAACGAAAAATATTTTCCGGCAGCATTGATAGTACAGTGTGCTCCAGAGAAAATTCACGATTGTTAATATTTTCAAGAGCTTCCGGGACTGAGTCTGCAACAGGAAAAGGAAGAAGGTTCGATACAATAAGACCTGTTCCAACTGCAATTCCTGTGGTCAGGGTATAATAGACTATTGTAGTAACACCGGTTCGCCCAAGTTTGCGAAAATCACCGAGTCTTGTAATCCCCGAAATCATTGATGAGATGACAAGCGGGACAATAAGCATTTTTAGAGCCTTCAGGAAAAGGTCTCCCATCCATGCATATTGAGCGGCATCCTTTCCCTGATAAAAGCCGACGAATACAGCCAGAATAACAGAAATTACGATTGCGACAGGGAGCCAGAATGAGCTTCGTTCAATAATAAAATTCAGTAACTTTTTCAATCCCTCTTCTCCTTTTTCCTGAACGCTTTTCCGGGACTGCAAATATTTCTCAGACTTATCAAAGGTTTGAAATATCGAAATCTGAATTATTCAGAAATTTCCAGAATCAATCAAATACTAATATTTTTCTACAAGTGTTTGTTAAACAAAACTAAATTCATTAAAAAATTTTTCAGGATGTCTTCTTTTGTGCTTTAATCCATTTGTATACAATAAAGACACTACTTCCCAGTAACAATACAGTGAAAAAGATTTTATTGTAGAGTGATAAAAGTGTGTTCAGTGTCTCCCAGTTATCGCCCAGCCAGTAGCCGCCACCGACCGTCAATATACTCCAGATGGTTGCACCGATAGTAAACGCAATAAAATACAGAGTAAAATGCATTCGGGTCATGCCAGCAATTACACTTACAAAAAACCTGATCCCGGCAAAAAAGCGAGAGATTGAAACAAATACAAATCCGTAATGCATGATCCAGTCATGTGCTCTTTGCATATTATCTTCGGAAAGAAATGTAAGACGAGAGAGTACAGGATGATATTTTCCATCGTACCGCAGTTTCTCCCAGTGTTCCTCAAGAAGCAGTCCCATATAGTACATGAAAATAGCACCCAGTAGATTCCCGACCACACTGCTCAGTATTGTATAAAAAACTGAAATAACACCACGAGCACTCAAAAATCCCGAAAATACTCCCAGCATATCTGAGGGCCACGGTGGAAAAATATTTTCGATAAATGCTGATATACCCAGGAAGATATAGATCGCCCAGGAAGGGAGCGAATGCATCCACTGAATTATTTCATTTACATCGGGGATTTGCTGAATACCAAACATTAAAAAGCTCATATGATATCAGGATCGAAGGCTCATATAGAGTTCAAATGAACCTTCAGCAAGTTCATCAGGGGCATCCTCTTCTTCCACAATAAATCCGCGGGATATGCAATACTCTCGCATTTCTGAAAGTGTTATATCCCATCCATTTCTCACGTGAAAAGGAGAATCCTTTACAGTCGAAATATAACGAATAAACAGTATTCCGCCCGATTTCAGACGTGAGGAGAGGTTATCAAAAAAATATTCGGGGCGACCGGAGATTCTTGAAATATCAGGAATAGCGACGGCATCGAGACTCTCCTCGGGTATTACTGCGAGGGCTACAGCCGCTGTTCCCGGTATAACCTTAATGTCGGAAATGGATTTTATAAATTTCTGATTCTCTAAAGAAGCAAGGCTTACACTAATATTTCTAAAATCCTTTTGTTTCAGCAGTGAAGCAAATTCACCCCAGTTGTCATCAACCACCAGAATATTCCCATGACTTAATGGCAGCAAATGATTAACGGATCGTTCATTGCAGGCGATGAGTGCTTCCGGCAGGCTCATTATATTAATATAACCACTCGAATCTGTCAGTTTACCCTGGTTATCTTCAACAGCTTCAGTCATTAGCGTCTGCAGCTTTATATTTTCCTTAAGCAATTCTTGAAATTCTTGATGTAACTTATTGTAACGATGATTGATGGCCATCAACTCATGCACGACATCATAAAAAGCCTGGATCTTTTTTTCGGATAGTTTATCATACAATACGGCAAAAACAGGGAAGATACGGCTGGCAAGCCGGCGAAAAACTCGAGGGAGATACTTGTATTTGCTGCTTGAAAAATCCGGGGGCGATACCTGACCTTCAAACAGGTTCGTAGTCCTGGATGGATTGAATCCACTCATTCGATCCTTGTTATCAGGTGAAAAATCAAGATCCTGAACACGCTGAATTTCATCGCTCATAGAATCACGAACCTGTCGCGCTCGTTTTTCCACAGAGCTCCGGACTTGATCTTCTTCCAATCCAGGTGCATTCACTTCCACTATTTTATTTACAGATGACAATTTCTTTGTTCCGTAAAGGTAACTTTGCGAAAACTTTTTCGCGATAAACCAAATTACCTGAATAATATAAGCAGAAGTTCTCTTTTACACGGTAGTTTTTTTCATTTGTACATAAAAAAAGCCGTCTCCAGACGGCTTTTTTCCCGGGGATTACTCCCCTTTCTTTTTCTTCATCAGTTTCTTATACCAGCTATCATTCTCTTTTCCAGATCCTGGCTTGCTTTCACCGGATGCACCGGCCGATCCTGATTCATTTCGCTGAGCTGCGGCTTCTGCCTTCCGCATTGCTCGAGGAGAAATTTCTTTCTCTTTTCTATCTACCAGCTCAACAATACTCATTTTAGAACTATCAGATTTTCTTTCCTGAAGGTGAATCATTCGAGTATATCCACCATTTCTTTCTTTGTAACGGGGAGCCAGTTCATCAAAAAGTTTGATTACAGCATCGCGTCCAAATACCTGCTTCATTACTTCTCTTTTGTTATGAAGAGCAGCTTCAGCTGTTATTCCACCTTCAAGATTCTTTTTGGCACGGGTAATGAGTTTTTCCGCATAAGATCGCAGAACCTTACCTTTTGCTCGGGTGGTTACAATTCGCTCGTGTTCGATAAGGCTTGTAGCCATGTTTCGAAGCATTGCTTTTCTGTGTGATGTTACACGATTCAGTTGTTTTACACTATTTCTTTTTCTCATCGTTCCGTACCGGTTCTATTTCAATGATATATATTTCAATCTCTCTGCACGAAAAGATCTCGCATGCCAAATTCTAAATTCAATTCAGCAAGTTTTTGTTTGATCTCTTCCAGACACTGATGTGAGTAATGACGTGACTTCTGCAGTTCTTCTTCATTACGTTTAACCAGATCACCAACAAATTCAATTTCAAGACTTTTCAATACGCTCAATGAACGAACTGATAAATCAAGTTCTTCTACATGCTTCTCTAAATTCTGTCTGAGAGCTTCCTCAATTTCGCTGGTCTCTTCCTCTTCCTCTTCTGGCTCTTCTTCGAAATTTATGAACACTGTAAGGTGTTCTTTCAGGATCTTGGCTGCTTGTGCCAGACCATCTTCCGGTGCAATCGAGCCGTCAGTCCAGATTTCCATGACCAGTTTTTCATAGTCAGTTCTCTGTCCTACTCGAGTTTCTCCGATCTGAAAGTTTACCCTTTTTACAGGAGAAAAAAGTGCATCGACAGCTATTGTTCCAATTTCGTCGATATTCTTCTTCAGGATTTCAGCCGGAAGATAACCTCTTCCTTTTTCGAACTGTAGATCAATTATAAGATGAGCGTCCTCATTCAGGGTAGCAATATGATGTTCAGGATTCAATATTTGAATCGACGAATCTACAGCCAGGTCAGATGCTCGGAATACACCGGCACCATGTTTTTCAACATGAATCACTTTTGGTTCATCACGGTTTTCCGACTCATACGTAGCCCGAACCTGCTTCAGGTTTAATATAATTCTTGTAACATCTTCTACTACACCTTCAATTGTAGCAAACTCATGCGGAACTCCCTCAATCTTCACAGCCGTAATTGCTGTTCCTTCGATTGATGACATCAATGCTCTACGCAGCGAGTTACCAATTGTTACTCCGAACCCTCTTTCAAAAGGTTCTGCGACAAAACGTCCATACCCTGGCTGTGATGCATCTTGCGAAAAATCTATTTGTTTGGGGCGCTTAAATCCGCGCAATAAGTTCCTGGTATTCAATCTCGGACTCCTTCAGTTGAATCGTATCTCGTTTCCCGACACAGCGTTTTAGACGCGTCGTCTTTTACGCGGACGGCAACCGTTATGAGGCAGAGGCGTTACATCTTTAATTGTTCGAACATGGATGCCTTCTGCAGCAATTGCTCGAATCGCAGATTCTCTACCGATTCCGGGTCCTTTTACCATCACATCTACTTCACGAAGACCCTGCTCTTTTGCTTTTTCAGCGGCATTACGTGCTGCCATCTGAGCTGCATACGGAGTAGATTTTCTTGAACCTCTAAAGTTCATATGTCCCGCTGACGACCAGGAAATTACATTTCCAGATGGATCAGTAATTGTAATGATCGTATTGTTAAATGATGCCTGAATAAAGGCTTTTCCCATAGGGATATTTTTCTTTTCGCGCTTTTTTTGACTTTGAGCCATCTTTTGACCTGTCCTGCTTTCCTGTACAGTGTTTCTGTGGGCGATACCCCACAGTTACATAATATTACTTAGCTTTTTTCTTACCGGCTACGGTCTTTTTAACGCCTTTTCTTGTTCGTGCGTTAGTACGGGTTCTCTGTCCTCTGGACGGCAGCCCCATACGATGTCGTAGTCCTCGGTAGCACCCGATATCCATCAAACGCTTGATATTCAGGTTAACTTCGGATCTTAAATCACCTTCTACTCGGTAACTTTCAACAATTACCTTTCTCAGTGAATCGATCTGTCTTTCATCAAGATCCTTTACACGAACCGACTGATCAACACCAGCCTTATCGAGAATCTTTTCGGAAGTTGTTCTTCCAATTCCATAAATATATGTAAGACCGATTACGATCCTTTTATCTCTGGGTAAGTCTACACCGGCAATCCTGGCCATTCTGCGATCTCCTAAATAATAACAATCAACCCTGGCGTTGCTTATGACGCGGATTGGAACAAATTACTCGCACTACTCCCTTGCGACGAATCACTCGGCAGCTGCTACACATTTTCTTTACTGAAACACGAACTTTCATTTTCGTAAAATCCCGTTAATTGGAATTGAGGTTACCCTCATTTCTTTCGATATATAATCCGCCCTCTGGACAGATCATAAGGTGATAATTCAACTACCACCTTGTCTCCAGGAAGGATTCGAATATAATGCATTCTCATCTTTCCTGATATATGAGCCAGGACCATATGACCATTGTTCAGTTCTACTCGAAACATGGCATTTGGCAAAGGCTCCACAACCGTGCCTTCTACTTCCACAGCATCTTCAGCAGCCATAGAAAATACTCCGTCGATAATCAAACCGATTTTTGTACACGGATTCTGACGGTATGAATTCAGACCATCATTTTTTATGGTCCTTACCCCGTCACCCAACAAAAATATTTGTTCAGGCTTTTTTCTTACTTAATTGCTTCCCTGATCCGATCTGTAATCTGATCAGGTGTTCCCAGTCCATCTATCTTTCTTAAAATGGACTCATTCTCATAATACTCAATTAATGGTAACGTGGAATTATTATAGGTTTCCAGCCTCTTTCTGATAACCGGCTCAGTATCATCAGCACGCCCCTCTTTCTGAGCCCTGGAAAGAAGTCTCCCGATAATCTCTTCATCAGGGACTTCCAGATTCAGCGCTCGGTCCAGTGTCATACCCATATCAGCCAGCATTTTTTTTAAGGCTTCTGCCTGTTCTAATGTCCTTGGAAACCCATCCAGAATATATCCTTTTTCTGTATCAGGTTCTTTTAGACGATCTTTTACAATACCAATAACTACTTCATCAGGAACCAGTTTGCCTTCATTTATAAACTGGCTCGCAGCTTTTCCCATTTCTGTGCCGCTTTTTATTGCGGCACGCAAAATATCACCTGTTGAAATTTGCGGTATTCCCAGCTCCTTGCTGATAACAACTGCCTGAGTCCCTTTGCCTGCCCCCGGAGGGCCCATAAATAATAACTTCATTACTTTCTTCCCTTAATACGGCCCTTCTTCATAAACCCTTCATAGTTTCTCATGATTAACTGAGACTCTATCTGCTTGAGTGTATCAAGAGCCACTCCAACAATAATGAGAAGTGAAGTACCGCCAAATGTATAGGCCAGACCCTGGATACTCTGATTCGCTTTCAGATGCTCCATTGAATTTATAATGAAGTAAGGAGCGAGGGCAAGTGCTGCAAGAAAAATAGCTCCAGGGAGAATGATTTTATTCAATGTCCCTTCAATATATTCTCTTGTATGCGATCCTGGTCGAATACCGGGTACGAATCCACCATACTTTTTAAGGTTTTCTGCCAGTTCTGCAGGATTTATATAAATCGCTGTATAAAAATAGGCAAAAAAGATAATTAATATAGTATATATAAAATAATACGGCAACTGCTGATAAAACTCCGGAGCAAATGGATTCAACCATTCCTGTAGAATTCTCCAGCCAATCCAGCTCTGCGAAGACTCTCCCATCATACCGGCAACAGTCTGAGGAAAGAGTAACAACGAAGATGCAAAAATAATTGGCATAACGTTGGCAGAGTTCAACTTAAACTGAATACTCTGGCTTTGCGCCTGAACCATTCTTCGACCCTGCATCTTTTTGCCATACTGCAATGGAATCTTTCGAACTCCCTGCGACAGGATAACCGTAGCAGCAATCAGGATTAAAAATAATAGAGAGAGCACAATCATATCAAATACATTGATATTTTGATCCCGCATCATTTTCCAGACCATACCGGGCAGTTGCGCGATAATTCCGGCAAAAATAATCAGAGATACACCATTACCGATACCACGCTCGGTAATCTGCTCTCCCAGCCACATAAGAACTATAGTACCGGTTGTGATTGCAAATATACCAATCGCAAAAAACCAGGCTCTTCCCATTTCCGGTGAAACCAGCGGAACACCCAGACGGTTTTTCTGATCCACGGCCCATATGAGTATAAAGACAGACTGTATCGCACACAGGATAACCGTCGCATACCTCGTATACTGGTTAACCTTTTTACGTCCCTCTTCCCCTTCTCTTTGCATTCTCGCCAGAGAGGGAACAACAACAGTCAAAAGACTGAAAATAATGGATGCCGATATGTATGGCATAATTCCCAGAGAAAAAATTGAAAGCTTGAACAAAGCTCCACCGGAAAATACGTTAACTACATCCAGAAAAGATTGCCCTGCGGGCCTTGACTGTGCTACAGCGATCGGATTCACTCCGGGAATCGTTATAAACGAACCCATACGATAAAGAACCATGATACCTGTAGTAAATAGAATCTTTTTTCGGAGATCCGGGATCTTGAAAATGTTGATTATTGCACTCATATTACGGACTTCCTCTCCGACCCTGCTGGGTCAATCACCCTGTTGGGTGTAAACACAGAAGGCCAGATTACTGGCCTTCCTGATACGATAATTATTCGGCTGCTTTTACCGGATTTATTCTCTCTCTGACAGTACAAGATCCGCCCGCTGCTTCAATCTTGGATTTTGCAGAGTCAGAAAATGCATCAGCGGTAATTTTAATACCTTTAGAGATCTCTCCATTTCCGAGAATCTTTACTGGCTTTTCCGTATCCCTGATAAGACCGGCTTTTTCCAGTCCTTCAATTGAAATGTCACCGGATACTCCGGCTTTTTCCAATCTCCAGAGATTTACAACCTGGTAGTTGATTTTGAAAATATTGGTAAAGCCACGCTTGGGAAGTCGTCGATGCAATGGCATCTGACCACCCTCAAAACCGGCTCTTTTTGAGTAACCGGTTCTGGACTTTTGTCCTTTCTGGCCTCGACCACTGGTCTTACCCACACCGGAGGCTCGACCACGTCCGACTCTCTTTGGTTTTTTTCGGGATCCGCCTGGAACCTCAACCATATGAACTGGATCTTTTCTCTCAACTTTCTTACGGGGTTTCTCCCCGCTAATAGATGCATAACTCAGGATTTCGCGTTTACTCATTTCGCTTCCTCTACTTTAAGCAGGTATTCCACCTGTTTTACCATTCCTTTTACGGATGGTGTCATTGTATGAGTTTTGCTCGCGCCAATCTTTCGAAGACCGAGTGCACGAACCGTCTTTCTATGCCCGGGAATTGTTCCAATCGGGCTTTTTACGAGAGTTATCTTTACAGTAGAATTGCTCATGATCTATCCCCTCAAAACTCTTTCCCAAACAGATGGGCAAAAGTGATTCCTCTCTTTTTAACTCCAACATCAGGAGTTTCCAGTTGTTCCAGTGCATCCAGAGTAGCCCGAACTACATTAATGGAGTTTTTGGATCCAACAACTTTGCTCAAGCAGTCATGTATTCCCGCTTGCTCTACAACCGATCGAACCGCCTCTCCGGCGATAATTCCAGTACCGGGTGTAGCTGGCTTAATAATCACTCGCGTCGATTTGTATTTACCAATCACTTCGTGAGGGATAGTCTTTGTTTTTGAAAGTCTTACTTCAATTAGCCCACGTCTGGCAGTCTCTATTGCTTTTCGAATTGCATCAGGAACCTCATTGGCCTTACCAAGTCCAATTCCGACTTTACCTTCCTGATTGCCAACAACCGCCAGTGCATTGAAGGAGAAACGCCGTCCACCTTTTACTACTTTTGAAACGCGGTTGATTCGAACAACTTTCTCAACGTACTCTTTTTCTACTTCTTCTCTCTGTGCCAGCATAATTAGAACTCCAGTCCCTTTTCACGGGCTGCATCGGCAAACGCGGCAATTCTTCCGTGATAGAGAATTCCTCGACGATCCAGCACGACCTTAGTAATACCACTTTCTTTTGCTTTGGCTGCGATGTTTTCACCCAGCTTTTTTGCCGCTTCCCTGTCTTTTTTACTGCCGCTGAAATCCTTGGAGTTTGTTGTCGCAGAGCAGACAGTCACTCCTTTTAGATCATCAATCAACTGACAGGACAGGTATTTATTGCTTCGATTGAACACAAGACGAGGGCGAGGGTGACGGGCCATAATTGATGCCTTAACTCGCAACACCCTGCGTTCATGCCTTTTTCTTTTGTGCGTCAGTCTGTCCATTTTATCTATGTCTCCCTCTGAAACGGTTCAGGACCGGTAATTATTTTTTACCGGCTTTCCCTGCTTTACCGGCCTTGCGTCGGATTGTCTCGTCACTGTATTTAACACCTTTACCTTTATACGGTTCAGGTGGACGATAACTTCTAATTTCGGAGGCTACCTGTCCTACTTTCTGACGATCCATACCGCTGATTTCCAGCTTTGTCTGGTCTTTGACTTCTGCTTTAATTCCCTCAGGAACCGGATACTTCACTTCATGCGAATATCCCAGTGCAAGGATCAAATCATTGCCTTTCAGCTGTACTTTGTAACCAACCCCTACGAGTTCCAGGTTTTTTTTCCAGCCTTCGGTAACCCCGACGACATTATTATTCAATAAAGCGCGAGCCATTCCGTGTCGTTCTCTGTAAACACGACTCTCATCTTTTCGAAAAAACTCTACTATTCCGTCTTTCTGCTCCAGAGTAATTCCCTCTGGCAGGGGAGAGCTAAGTTGCCCTTTGGGTCCCTTAACAAGGACCTGAGCCCCTTCGACTTTCACTTCGACCCCCGCAGGGATCTTGATAGGTGCCTTTCCAACACGAGACATCTTAAACCTCTCTTTCCTCTTACCAGACCTTGCAGATGATCTCACCACCGACGTTAAGACTTCGAGCTTTACGCCCTGTCATAACACCGCTCGGTGTAGATACAATTGCAATCCCCATGTTGTTACGCACGGGGCGCAGGTCTTTCGCCTTTACATAGTAACGACGACCGGGTTTGGAAACCCTTTCGAGCTGCCGTATTACCGGCTTCTTATTATAATAGCGCAGTTTTACTTCAATATCAGTTTTACTGGCTTCTTTCTTTTCTTTGTAATCCTCTACGAATCCTTCTTTTTTAAGGATATCAAGGATAGCGACCTTCAGTCGGGAACCAGGAAAGACTACGGTTTCATGTCCGGCTCTCGAAGCGTTCCGGATTCTGGTCAGCATATCTGCTATAGGATCGGATAAGCTCATTTATGCATTCTCCATCACATGTGATCAATTATTACCAGGAGGATTTTGTAACCCCGGGTATCATTCCGTTACCGGCCAGCTTTCGAAAGCAAATCCGGCACATATCAAACCTGCGCATATAGCCACGGGGCCGACCGCAGATCGGACAGCGATTGTGCTTGCGCACAGCGAATGCCGGTTTTCTGTTATGTTTTTCCATCATCGCTTTACGGGCCATCTGTTAATACCTTTCCTCTGTTCTCTCGGATCCCAGACCAATTATTGCTGGGCTCCACTTTTCTTATACGGCATTCCAATCTGAGTCAAAAGCTCACGAGCTTCTTCATCTTTCGTTGCCGTTGTCACCATGGTAATATTCATGCCATGATAAGAATCTACTTTATCTACATCGATCTCAGGAAAAATAATCTGCTCTTTCAAAGAAAGATTGTAATTTCCCCTTCCATCGAATCCTTTTGGATTCAGGCCTTTAAAGTCTCTCACGCGAGGGAGTGCAATGTTGATCAACCTTTCCAGGAATTCATACATGCGATCTCCACGTAGAGTCACTTTAGTACCAATAACCATACCCTCTCTCAGTTTGAATCCGGCAATCGACTGTCTTGCTACGGTTCGAATCGGCTTTTGACCGGATATAAGACCGAGCTCATCAATTGCTGTTTCCAGACCCTTCGGGTTTGTTGCAGCAGACCCCATTCCAATATTCAGTACAATCTTCTCCAGGCGGGGTACCTGCATGATTGACTTATAAGAAAACTTACTCATTAACCCGGGAACAATCTTCTCCCGGTATTGTTCTTTTAGTTTGTTAGACATACCGGCTTAGACCTCTTTCCCGTCGGGACGACTTACACGGGCTTTATTACCATCTTTTCCGACAGTAACACCCAGTCGTACACCCTTTTTCTTTTTAGAATCATAAAACATTACATTCGACAGGTGAATACTGGCTTCCACTTCCACCTCTCCACCCTGCGGGTTTTCCTGAGTGGGTCGCTGAAACCTCTTGATCTTGTTTACTCCCTGCACGAATACTCGATCCCGGTTTTTGTCAATGAACATGATTTTACCACGCTTTCCCTTCTCGGAGCCGGCGATTACAATCACTTCATCTTCTTTTTTCAGCTTCATCTTCTGAAATTTACCAGAAGAATTATTTTGTTCCATTCTGCTTTTCATATTATACAGGCCTCTTTCCTTCGCTGATACTATCAGCTATTACAGAACCTCAGGCGCCAGAGATACAATCTTCATAAATTTCTTTTCTCTGAGCTCACGAGCTACAGGTCCAAAAATTCGAGTTCCTCTGGGATTCATTTTATCATCAATGATCGCACATGCATTATCATCAAATCTTATATATGACCCATCCGCACGACGTATTTCCTTCTTGGTTCTGACCACTACCGCTTTTTGTACAGCCTTATTGTGTACTTTTTTTCCGGTAGAATCTTTAAGACCGTATCCTGGCTGTGAATCTTTTACAGCAACAACGATCACGTCGCCTACAGTAGCGTATCTTTTCTTGGATCCACCCAATACTTTAATACACCGAACTTTTTTTGCGCCGGTATTATCGGCTACATCCAGAAACGTTTCCTGCTGAATCATGATGCACGCTCCAGAATTTTATGAAGTCTGTGTCTCTTATGGCGTGATAGTGGTCGCGTTTCAACCGCACTCACCAGGTCACCCGCTTTTGATTCATTCTTCTCATCATGAATCTTAATTTTTCTAGAATATCGAATCGATTTCTTGAAAACCGGATGCATGACAATTGTTTCTACAAGAATTACACGAGTCTTATCAGAAATATCAGATACAACTCGTCCCTGGATTAATTTTATTCTGTCTGTTCGCTGTTTCTCAGCCATCTTCCAGTCCTTGGCGCCTCGCTAAAGCATTCGCCCGTATTATTTCTTCTTTTTTCGTTCCGTTTTTTCTTTTTGGGTGGAAAGGCCCAGCTCTCTTTCTCGAAGAACAGTTTGCATTCTCGCAACATCCCTTTTCAACTTCTTGAATCTTGCAGGATCTTGCACCGATCGAGCTACTGCAAATGTGAATCTCAGTTCACGCAGTTCCGAACGATTTTCTTCGATTTTGGACTTAATTTCGTCCTCGGTCATCTCATGAAATACGCTACCCACGACCGCACGCTCCGTTCAATTATATAAATTCCTTTCTTACGAAGGTAGTTTGCAATGGCAACTTCTGTGCTGCCAGACTGAGCGCTTCTCTTGCAAGCTCTTCACTTACACCGCTCATCTCAAAAAGTACTCTACCGGGTCGAATCACTGCCACCCAGTATTCAGGTGAACCTTTTCCCGATCCCATACGAGTTTCAGCAGGCTTTTTGGTAACTGGAATATCGGGGAAGATCCTGATCCAGAGTTTACCACCCCTTTTTACTTTACGGGTCATCGCACGTCTGGCCGCTTCAATTTGTCTGGCAGTCAATCTCCCAGATGTTACGGCTTTCAGTCCAAATTCACCGAAAGATACATTGCTTCCACGGATGGACTTACCCTTGAGCCGCCCTCTCTGTCTTTTTCTATACTTTACTCTTTTTGGCGATAGCATTCTGGATTCCTTCGATTCTCGAGTTTAACAGTATTCCGGTATTCCGGATTAACCCATTCTACGCTTCACAGCGTATTTATCTTCCTCTTCTTTATCAGAGCTGGGCATGTGATCTCCATGATAAGCCCAAACTTTGACACCAATAATACCGTAAGTAGTCTTTGCCTCACTCAGTGCATATTCTACTTTTGCGCGAAGTGTATGCAGAGGTATTCTACCTTCTTTATACTGCTCGGTTCTCGCCATGTCCCCGCCATTCAATCGGCCGGATACCATGATCTTAACACCTTCAACGCCACCGCGCATGGCTCCACGAAGAGCCTGTTTCATCACACGTCGGAAAGGCATTCGCGATTCCAGCTGCTGTGCAATACCATCCGCTATTACCCTTGCAATAGTCTCCGGCTTTTTAACCTCGATAATACTAATATTAAGAGGTCTTGCGATAATCTTTTTAAGATCCGACTTAAGAGCTTCAATGTTAGCTCCACGAGGACCGATTACCACACCTGGTCTTACAGTATGAATATTAATATTCAGTTTTTCGGGGAATCTCTCAACAATGATCTTAACGATTCCAGCTCGACGATACTTCTTATGAATTCGATCACGAATTTTGAAATCTTCATGCAGGTTTGCCGTATAATCTTGATCGGCATACCATACAGAGTCCCAGGATCTTGTGATCCCTACTCGCAATCCAACGGGGTTAACCTTTTGACCCATATGCTTGATAACTCCTCAATTATTCCTTATTCGTCGCTCAGAACGATTGTTATATGGCTGGTACGCTTCAGTCTGCTCATTCCCCGTCCACGCGCTCTCGGTCGAAAACGCTTTAATACGGGTCCTTCATCCACATATACCTTTTTTACAAACAATTGCTCGTCTTTTAGATTTTCATCTTTAACGCTCGCATTTGCGCGCGCTGACTTCAGAACCTTTTCAATCAGCCCGGATGCTTTTCTCGGGATATATCGTAATGTATCCATCGCTTCCGGGTAAATAAAACCACGGATTTCATTGGCAACTATCCTTGCCTTCCGCGGGCTCATTAATATATAACGTGCTGTAGCTTTTGCTTCCATTGGGATTTTCCTGATCTCGAATTCGTTTACGTCCAATTCCTGTTTAAGAATTATTTCCTTTTCTTATCCAGGCTCGTATGTCCCTTATACGTTCTTGTGGGAGCAAATTCTCCGAGCTTATGCCCTACCATATTCTCATTAATAAAGACTGGCACAAATTTGTTTCCATTGTGTACCATGATTGTAAATCCAATCATTTCGGGAAAAATTGTAGACCTTCGCGACCAACTCTTGAAGGGCTTTTTGTTATTTTCCGCGTTCATTTTCGTGATTCGCTTCATCAACGAATCTTCAATATAAGGCCCTTTTTTTAACGATCTTGCCATTTCGTAGACTCTCCTTGAGCTTCCTTCCTTTTCAGGCGATCATGCTAATTTAATCTTAGCGTCCGATCCTTTTGTTAACTCGTCTCTGGATAATAAATGTATCCGACTTCTTGTTCTTCTTACGGGTTTTATAACCTCTGGTTGGCTGTCCCCAGGGAGTTACAGGATGACGTCCACCGGATGTCTTTCCTTCACCACCACCATGCGGGTGATCTACCGGGTTCATAACAACACCTCTTACATGAGGTCTGATACCTTTCCAGCGCATACGGCCCGCTTTACCGTAACTTACAAGCGAGTGATCACGGTTTCCTACCATTCCAATAGTAGCCATACACTCCCTGTGAATCT
>JBNKQE010000085.1:0-15106 GCA_050295715.1 Leptospirales bacterium | reverse complement strand
GTCCGTCGTCCCAAAATAACCTTTAGATATCATCCCAGGGAAAAAAGAACAAAATGGAAATTGAAAGAAAGTATCTAGTTATTCGTGAAGATTATAGAAGTCTGGCAAGTCCCGAACCTATCCTCCAGGGTTATCTCAATTCGGACAAAAATCGAACTGTCCGTGTACGCATAAATGGAAATACTGCTACTCTCACCATTAAATCTCTTACCGTTGGCATCAGCAAAGAAGAATTCGAATACGAAATACCTGTCCATGATGCCAGTACAATGTTAAACTCAATATGCGAACGACCAATAATTGAAAAGATGCGATACAGGATCAACCATGCCGGTAAAATCTGGGAGGTCGATGAGTTTCATGGCGAAAATGATGGGTTGGTTGTCGCCGAAGTCGAATTGGAATCCGAATCTGAAACCCTGGATATCCCTGACTGGATCGGACCCGAGGTTTCTCATGACCCACGATACTTTAACTCAAACTTACTGAAGAATCCCTATTCACGATGGAACATGTAAAACCGAATTTTTGTTCTGCAAAAACAAAGATCTTTCCAGCATTAGACTTTCTTCACTCGAAGTTTATTATTCATTATTTTATCGCACATCAGTTTAATCAAAATAATTTTCTGTAATCAAACAAAAGACTGAAATTGAAAGAGGTGAATAACCAAACCTGTATATTCCAAATAATATACAAGATCAAATGATTCAAAAGATATATACTATCTATACTGATGGAATTGCAACCAGAAATATATATACACCTTTCTCAAGGTTAGCTCCCTCCTGAACAAAAAGCTGATTTTATGCATAGAATGCTGACAAAATAATATAACATAATTTTTTATTTTTTTCCATACAATTTAATTTTTTATACAAATATACGTCTTATTATGAAATTTAGTAACATTATATGACATATTTATTACACGTTATCTGCACATAATTGTAATGTCTCGGCACAATACTGCCCTGACAGAGCAATACACCTGACATCCGGCATAACGTATTAACGATTCATCCCTGATTTTACAGCAAAAGGAGTCCATAAATGATTTGCTCACATAAAAGTACTTCTCTAACGCATAAATTCTATACCTATTTGAAATATTTCGCAGCAAGCAGTTTACTCTTAACACTTATTGTCTCCTGCAGCAAGAAAGACTGTGGGGAACCATGTAACTTTGTAATGCAATGCGCCAGAGACAATGTAGATATTTCTTCATACGATACCAAATCTCTAACCAGTGCCTGTCAAAACTTATGCTCAAAGTACAACGCAGCATTCATTGAATGCTACAACCAATCCACAAATAGTAATGCACCGTGTAGAGCTTATGTTGCCTGTGCTGAAAATGTTTACGAAAAAGGAAGTTACTGAATACGCAAAATAAATGTAACTACTCAGTTAATGAATCAATATTTTGGAAATCTATATAATAAAAAGAAACAATTCAGCTATTCATAGGTGAATTGTTTCATCCAACAGTCTCTATAACATGAAGTTCTCTTATGGATGGAAATTGGAGTCCTTTCCATTACAAGGTCCATGGATGGACCTACTTCGGAGCAACCGGACAGGGATGTCCACTTGCTCCGATAATGGAAGGGACTCCAATTTCTCAATCACATAATACGTGGTGAGTAGTTACAAATATATACTAACAGGAAAACCTATGAACAAATTACAAAAAAGATACCATTTCATTCTACTCGGAATGATCTGGTTTTTATTAATTGCGAATCCTCTATATGCATATCTTGACCCTGGAACCGGAAGTATGTTTTTACAGCTACTTATGGGAGGTATTGCGGGACTGGTGGTTATCGGGAAAATGTACTGGCGAAAAATATTTAGCTTCGGTACAGAGAAAAATAAAACCTCAGACACTGATCCAGTGAATATGGAGTCAATGAGAAATCTGAATACGGATGAGTAAAGATGATAAAACAGTTAGAACCAGGATCATTCAGGGATAGAAATGGACGAGTTTTTTATATTGGGGAGGATATCTGGCGAGCTATTAGCAAGTCAGCTCTCCGAAACTGGGAGCAACTGAGCGATACAAATTTTTATAAACAATTTGTAAATGATGGTAAACTTGTTCCCACAGTTAAAGTAGACTACGTTAGCACGGCCCTTGAACCCGAACCTGGAGGATGGGCTGGGTACCTAAAACATGAGCCAATACCATTTCTATCATATCCATATGAGTGGGCATTTGGAATGCTTAAAGATGCTGCATTACTCCATCTGGATCTACTTCTTGCGGCACTGAATGAAAGAATGACAATTAAGGACTCTTCGCCGTTCAATATTCAATGGGTAGGAAAAGATCCCAGGCACATTGATATTCCTTCTTTTGAATCCCTGAAAGAAGGAGAACCCTGGACAGGATATCATCAGTTCTGCAAAATGTTTCTTTACCCTTTAATGCTTTATGCATATAAAAATATTCCATTCCATCCCTGGATGAGAGGATCTATAGATGGAATCAGCAGTGAGCATATGAATTCTCTTTTCTCCTTGAAGGATTTATTTCGAAAGGGAGTTTTTACAAATGTTTTTTTACAGAGTAAGCTGGAACGATCTTTCCAGAACTCAAAAGAGAACATGCGAGACAACTTTCGCGAGAATGGATTTTCATCTGAATTAATTCGACAAAATGTAAAAAAAGTGAAAAGAATTGTTGAAAATCTTGAATCAGGAATAAAAGAAACTGAATGGTCCCACTATGCTGACAGGACAAGTTATACGAATTCTGACCAATCGGTCAAAGCAGATTTCATACGCAAGGCGATGCAAACACAACAATGGAAACTTGTTTGGGATATAGGATCTAACACAGGAGTCTACTCGATAATAGCCTCTGAATACTCCAATTATGTAGTCGCCATGGATGGTGATCATCTGGCTATTGAAAGGTTTTATCAATCCATTAAAACTCAAAAAAGAAGCAATATTCTTCCTCTTGTCGTTAATCTGGCAGATCCCTCACCATCTATCGGATGGAGACTCCGCGAAAGAAAGACTCTTTCAGAAAGAGGAAAACCTGAATTAGTTCTCTGTCTCGCATTGATCCACCACATTGTGATATCTGCAAACATACCTCTCAAAGAATTTGTGCAGTGGTTAAGAGAACTGGACTGCGTCGTAATTATTGAGTTTGTAACAAGAGAGGACGAAATGGTGCAAACTCTTTTGCGAAACAAGGAAGATAATTACACAGATTACGATCTGAATTTTTTTGAAAAAACATTGCAGGAATCTTACAATATTACGAAAAAACAAATCCTCAAAGAGGGAAAGCGAATACTATTTTACGCGCGTCCGAAAACATAAGTTAACATAATATGATTTATTAATGGTGGAACTATGAAAAAATACAACAGATCTATTCTGGAAGCATTGCATATATTCACACTGACTGGATTCGCTCTGGCTCAACCAGTTTTCGATCTACTGGGAAAAAATGCTGATTTTTTCGTTTTTAGAAGATCCGCATCAGTTGATATCGTCATACTCAGTATAATCCTGAGTCTTTTAATTCCTTTTCTTTTTACAGGTTTGAAATATATACTCGGGAGAATTAATACTACCTGGGAAAACAATTACCATAGATTCTTAATATTTTTTCTTTTTAACTTGCTCTTTCTCCCAATCTTGAAGCGAACGCATATACACTCCGCATATATTATTCTAATTATCAGTTTTGTAGCGTCTTCAATTGCTACGCTTTCTTATTTC
This sequence comes from Leptospirales bacterium, assembly GCA_050295715.1. Lineage (GTDB taxonomy): Bacteria > Spirochaetota > Leptospiria > Leptospirales > Leptonemataceae > JBNKQE01. The sequence continues at coordinate 11,356 of JBNKQE010000085.1, read as the reverse complement.
CGATTCGACCTGGTCCGTCAGTTTTTTACAATCCTTTCGCCAGCAACGATACTCTTTCCATTTATATTTATACTAAGCTCTCCAATTTTTTCAATTACCTCATCGCTTGAAGCTTCGCGGGCAGCATCCGTGGGAATTGACTCAAGACCTCCGATTATTCTAATCGTTTTTGATGAATTTCCAACAATTTCATTGCTTGATGAAGACCTGAACATCAATTCTGAGCGATATCCCAATTTTGCATCATTTGCCAGTCACTCATACTGGTTCAGGAATGCCACAACCGTTCACTACTTAACCGATGTCGCGGTACCTGCAATTTTAACAGGAAGGTATCCTTCAAGAGAAAAAAAACTTTCAATATTCAGCGACTACCCGGAAAATCTTTTCACTTTGTTATCAGGTTCATACAATCATTTGCATGTATTTGAGACGGCTACCAGGCTCTGTCCGGCTTCTCTGTGCGAAACATCCATTAGTATAAAACCCGCTGATAAAAGAATTCCGGAACTTTTGAGAGATACGGGAGTTTTATACATGATGGTCTTATTACCTGAAGATATTATAACCGATGTTGAGTGGCTGAATCGCAAGGGAAATGAAGTCCATTTCTGGTCTAAGATTGATCAAACTACAAGCAATCATTTGGATAAAAATCATAACTATAATCCTGCAAATCTACGAAATCGAAGTTCTGCACGAATAAAACAGTTAGATGATTTTCTTAACTCGATTTCGAAGGAGACCGGATCACTGTATTTTCTTCATACGCTTTTACCGCATATTCCATTCGAATATTTACCATCAGGAAAAAAGTATACTAATGAATTGATTATGCCAGGATGGGATTGGCAAAATGACCAATGGTCAAATGAGAAGGTTGCTGTTAACCAGGCTTATCGGCGACATCTGATGCAAGTCGCGTTTACAGATAAAATAATCAAAAAAATTGTCGATCGGCTTAAAAATGAAGAAATTTACGATGAAAGTCTTATAATCGTAACAGCAGACCATGGAATTAGTTTTAAAGCCGGTAACAGAAGACGATATCCTGGAGAGAATACAAGACCTGAAATCACAAATGTTCCTCTTTTTATTAAATTTCCAGGGCAGAAAAAAGGAATAATAAATGATAGCAATATTGAAACTATCGATATATTACCGACCATAACCGCATATCTCAAAATGAATCAGCCATGGAGTGTGGATGGAATCTCGGTTTTAGAAACTGACAGAAATATAAGAAGAAAGTCCATCGCAGGAATTCCATTTAACTCTTCTCCTACTCTGCTCATACCTTTCATTAAAAGAAAAAATAGGATTTTCGGAGTAAACAAAACATTAAAAAACTATGACTCGATTCCAAATGCCGAGCGATTCGTCGGAAGAAGAGTTAATAATTACAAACAAACTTCTAAGAATGATTTATATATTTCACTGGATAATGATATTTTATTTCAAACTGTTAATATAAATTCAGACTTTATTCCCTCTTATATAAAAGGAAGTCTGTCGGGGGACAATATAATACCTGCCGACATGGATCTCGCTATTTCAGTAAATGGAACGATTCAATGCGTAACGCGCATGTACGGAAAACAAGGAAAAAAAGCGCATTTTACAGCAATGGTCCCTGAAAACTCATTTCAATCGGGGAAAAACACTGTCCAGGTTTACACAATTGAGATTGACGATAAGAATAATCCTGTTTTCAAAGAAATAAAAACACTCCCGGTAAAAACAAAACAGGTTTCAGTAAATCAATAGAGTCTCATGAAAGATATCGCAGGGCATCATCTCCAAGAATTCCCATAACGGAATCATGCATGAGTTCCCGCATTTTCGCCTCATCCAGATCACCCTCAATGCGATTATTTTCTGTGCGAAAGTATTCACGAGTGGTTCCGAGTTTAAGCGCCATACGCGTGATGTTTATACCATCACGTATGGAAAAGGGTTCATCGCTGCCATGGGCCCTCTGTAAAAAAGAGACAACATAGCGAATAATCTCATCCGGTGAAAACGGCATATTGGCGCGAAGAATTTCGGTTTCCTCATTTGCGTCGGCGAAATCTATATAGATCTGCGGCTGCAACCTGCTCTGAATATACTCCGGGACTTCAAATGTTGAAGAATCCTCATTCATCGTGGTAGCAAATCGAAAATCCGTATGAGCTTTAATCTTTACTCCGGCAATTATTGACTCTATATATCTCCTGTGATCCAGAAGCGGCGCGAGCGAAGCCCAGGACTTTTCGCCCATGCGATTTCCCTCATCCAGAATGGCAACACCACCCTTGATCATCGCGGTAACAAGTGCAGAAGCTACATACTTGATTTTACCGCCCTCTCCAATCACCGGAGTAATCAAAAGATCTTCAGGCCTTGTATCCATGGTCGCCTGAAAGACAAAGGTTTCCCGGTTCAGTTTTTTTGCCGCAGCGGCTGCCAGAGTAGTCTTGCCCACTCCAGGTCGTCCCACAAGTCTGGGATTCAACGGAATATCATCGGGATGGACCGAGATCCAGCATGCCATTAGCTGGTGCAGAACATCCATATTACCAACCCAGTTTGTTTCAATTACATCGGGACGGGCCAGATGAACTGTTACCCCGTCAATTAATACCGTTTCATCCATACTGAGTCCATCTCGACCTCTTGCAGGCACACTGTCAAGCTACAGATTAGCAGTTTGACATTCTATCCGCCATATCTCATACTTGTTCAATTGATTTAATAAAACCCTATGATTCAAGTTACGGACTTAAAAAAAACATACCATTCCGAAAAAAAAGGTACGATTCAAGCACTCAAGGGAATATCCTTTGAAATTCGTGATGGTGAGATATTTGGACTGCTGGGTCCGAACGGGGCCGGCAAGACCACAACAGTCAAAATACTTACACAGCTAACCCGGCCTGATTCAGGAAATGTCTTTGTTGATGACCTGAATCTTTCCAGTCAACGCGAAGCAATAAAGAAAATTACAGGTGTTGTCCCACAGGAGACAAATCTGGAAAGAGATCTCAATTGCATTGAAAATCTCCGAATTCATGCCGCTTATTTTAATTTGAAAAATCGGGAAGAACGCATATCTCAGGTTCTTGAGATCAGTGACCTCAGCGATCGATCCCACTCTCCGGTTCAAACACTTTCAGGCGGTATGAAGCGTCGATTGCTTCTTGCACGTGCCCTTCTGACCGATCCTTCCGTTCTTTATATGGATGAACCATCCATTGGTCTTGATCCGCAGGTGCGGCTCCGTATGTGGGAAATCATTAAAAGATCCACTTCATCAGGACGTAAAGTTCTACTTACCACTCACTACATTGAAGAGGCTGAGGCGCTTTGCGACAGAGTTGGAATTTTATCAAAGGGTGAATTGATAGCCTGTGATACCCCATTCAATTTGAAATCACGTTTTGGTGAATATGTGACAGAATATCTGGGATCCGATGGTCACGCCTATCGCCCGATTTTTCGCACAAAATCAGATGCTCTTGCCGAGGCGGATCGACAGGGTTCTTCCGATTCGGAAAATATAACTGTGAGAAAAATAAACCTGGAAGATGTATTTCTTGAACTTACCGGAAGGAGTATACAGTGAGTTATTTTTCAGGAATTTACGCTGTCTATTACCGCGAAATGCTTCTCTATCGAAAAAAGATGACACGAAAAGGTCACATTTTCGCAGCACTTATCACTCCTGTAATTTATCTTCTCGCTTTTGGTTTCGGCCTGGGCGGACGCGTCCGTATGTCGGATGGTAGTTACCTGGACTATCTGTTACCCGGGCTTATCGCCATGAGTTCCATGTCGAATTCTTACAACTGGCTGGCAACAGGATTGAATCTTTCCATCAGGACATTTCGCACCTTTCAGATTATGCTGCAGGCACCTCTTCGTCCGTCTCAAATTGTGTTCGGACAGATTGCAGCCGGTATGACTCGCGGACTTTTTTCATCTTCCTTGATAATTCTCGTAGGTTTTTTTATATCTGATCATTTTCGACCCGGAATAGTTTTCTGGATTGTTTGGATATGGAATACTTTTGTATTCTCTTCCCTTGGTGTTATTATTGCATTCGCCGCGAAAAGTCATGAAGAAGCCGGAGCTTACTCGAACCTGATCATCATGCCAATGACCTTTTTCAGCGGCACATTCTTCCCTCTGGATAGAGCACCGGATGCAGTGCGCTGGTTTATGCAGCTTATGCCTCTGACGCATACGAATATTTTAATTAGACTTCGCGTTGAAGATATTCTCTTACCGACATCTATTTATAACATGTTCGCTATTGCCGGATTTGGATTTCTTTTTCTATTTTTTGCTGTTTACAGTGTAAATCGTTACTCAGAGTAATTGTATGATTCTTAATTAAGTGCCGGTCAGGCAAGGCCAGCGATCTTGTTCAAGAATTGGTTAAAAGGTTTTAATAATTTATATCTCTCCATGATTTTTTTAAGAAAATCCTCTGATATAATTTCAGAATCCTTTACAGAACAGGCCGCAACATAACTTTTGTAGCGAATCAATGATATATCAGGATTGTCTTTATCAAATCCTCTGGGAACTGTTTTTACAGGATCCATTCCCACGTCCCCGAACAACTCATTAAACTCAATATTGTTGATAATGTTTCTGTAGTGATCACTCTCTTCCAGAATAGCAGTTCGAATTTGAAAGAGAATTTTCGGCGGGGGAGAGTGAAGTCCTCCGCCTATAAAACTATTACCGGGTTCGAGGTGAAGATAATATCCTGCCCCCGGATCCTTCTTATTCCCTGCTTTTACAAAAATACCAAAGTTTGTTTTATAAGGAGTCTTATCTTTTGAAAATCGCGTATCTTTATATATACGAAATACAGATTCTTTAGCGGTTATCCCGTATATACTTCCATCAAATTCTTCGATTTTCCGGATCATAGCATCGGCAAAATGCAGCACATTCTCATGCGCAGAAACGTATTGGGAATGGTTATCCTGAAACCATTCTCTTGTATTATTCAGTTTCAGATTCTTCAGAAATTTCAGTGTGCTCTTTTCAATAACCGCTTCCATATACAACCCCTTACCTGTAGAAAAATACACACCTATTGCCGAATCAAGAAATTATTATTTTTACAGAATCACAAATGTATAAACTATAAAACCAGAAGTTATGAATACTCTTCGATTTTCTTTTCGTCTTATAGTGAAACAAAACCCAGGGCTGGTCCATGAAATATTTCGAAAGCAGAACGATTGGAGCAATCTATGACAGCATAAATAAAACCTGCTATTTCAGAGTCTGGGCACCAGGAAAAAACAGTATTCATCTACTCCTTACCTCCAGCAAACATTCCGTTCCAATGGAACATGAAACCGGTGGCTACTGGTCAATAACTTTGCCGAACCAAACTCCCGGTACTGAATACGAATTCGTAATTAATAATGAACTTAAAAGGCCTGACCCGGCTTCTCGTTTTCAACCTGATGTTCATGGACCTTCAATTATTGTGAATAACGATTCATTTGACTGGGAAGACTATTCTTTTCGCCCTGTTCCCCTGCAGGAGATGATTATTTACGAACTCCACGTGGGAACCTTCAGTGACGATGGAACCTTTTATTCACTTGTGACCGAGCTTGACCGACTGCTGGAACTCGGAATAAATACAATTGAGATAATGCCTGTGTCGCAATTTCCGGGTTCCCGAAACTGGGGATATGATGGTGTGTATCCCTTTGCTGTTCAGAATTCATATGGAGGACCTGATGGACTGAAATTCCTGGTGAACGAAGCTCACAAGCGAAACATATCGGTCATACTCGATGTAGTTTACAATCATTTTGGACCGGAAGGAAATTATTTTCGCGACTTTGGACCGTATTTTACAGATACCTATAAAACACCATGGGGCGCTGCAATAAATTTTGATGGAGCCGGAAGCGATGAGGTCCGCAATTTCTTTATACAGAATGCACTGTACTGGTTTGAAATGTTTCATATCGACGGATTACGGCTGGACGCTGTGCATGCTATATTTGATAGAAGCGCTCACCCATTCCTCAGAGAGTTACAAAAGTCGGTCAGTCTGCTGGAACAAAAATTACGTCGTCCCTTACTATTAATCGCCGAAAGCGATCTAAATGATTCCAGTCTCGTACGCCCATTGGAGATGGGCGGGACCGGTCTTGACGCACAATGGCTTGATGATTATCATCATTGTGTCCACACTCTGCTCACTTCAGAAAACGAAGGTTATTATGCTGATTACTCTTCACTACGACATCTTGAAAAATCCTTAAATGAGGGATTTGTATACTCGGGACAATACTCGCAATTCAGAGATAGATCTCACGGCAATACCTCCCGGGATCTATCCGCTGAGAAATTTATAATTTTTATTCAGAATCACGATCAAATTGGAAACCGCATGCTGGGTGAACGCCTCTCTGCACTCGTAAATTTTTCTGCTTTAAAGCTGGCGGCAGGTTTGTTATTTCTATCACCGGGTATCCCAATGCTTTTTATGGGAGAGGAGTATGGTGAAACCGCGCCATTCCTGTATTTTGTAGATCACAGCGATCCAGATCTGCTTCATGCAGTAAGCGAAGGCAGAAAACGGGAATTTTCCTCATTCACCTGGAAAGGTGCACCTCCCGAACCATCGGATGAATCCACTTTCATAAAATCAAAACCTGACAGGTCACAGAGGCTCACAGGAAATCATAAATATATTTATCAGCTTTATCAGGATCTTATAGAGCTTCGAAAGACCGAAACATCCCTCAAAATATTTGCGCGAGAAAATACAGTTGCCCGTTCAGTGCTGAAATCAGGGATATTGACTCTCCTCCGAACAAGCAGCAATAATATATTATATATAGTTTTCAATACATCGAATAATATTGTAAATATAATAGCTGATATCCCGGAAGAAAATTTTCACCTTATTCTGGATAGCTCAAGCTTCTTCTATGGAGGCGAAGGCTCGAAACTTCCTGAAAGCCTTGTGACTAATACTAAATTTTCCATAAATCCTTTAAGCTTTGCAGTTTACAGGGGGAATGTTTTATGATATATGCAAGCATTCCAGGTTCAACATACAGACTTCAAATTCATGGCGGTTTTACATTCCATCAGGCTCGTAGTCTTATTCCATATCTTAAAGAACTGGGAATCACTCATGTTTACTCTTCTCCAATATTTCAAGCTGCTCCCGGTAGTAATCATGGTTATGACATTGTAGACTATAATCGCATAAATGAAGAGTCCGGTGGTGAAGAGGCATTCTACGAATTTGCAAAAGAACTCAAATCGCAGGGGTTGGGACTGATACTCGATTTTGTCCCGAACCATATGGGAATACAGAGTCCGTACAATGCATGGTGGTATGATGTTCTTGAAAACGGTTCGGCCTCCAGATTCTCGCCTTATTTTGATATAGACTGGGATCCGGTTAAACGAGAATTAAAAGATCGTGTAATGTTACCGATCCTTGGAGATAGTTACGGGGATGTTCTGGAGCGAGGTGATATCAACCTCATCTTTGATGAGGGTTCGTTCAAAATTCAGTATTTTGAACATACACTCCCTGTTCGTCCGGGAACCTATCCGTTTATTCTTGAATATGGACTGGATACAAACGCTCAAAACGAAGACCTCGACGAAGAACAAATTGAACTACTGAGTATTCTCACAGCAATAAGAAATTTACCATCATTTACTACACATGATCCGGATGAAATTGCCGAACTTGCCAGGGAAAAGGAAGTTATAAAACGAAGACTGAACAGCCTGTATCAAAACCATGGATATTTCTATGATCTATTAGAACAAAACCTTCTCGCTTTTAATGGAAAAAGAGGAAACGAAGATAGCTTCGATCTTCTTGATAACCTTTTATCAGAACAGGCATATCGACTATGTTACTGGGGCGTCGCCACAGAGGAAATCAACTACCGCAGATTTTTTGATATCAACAGTCTTGGCGCTATTCGCATGGAAGATCCTGAAATATTCATTGAAACTCATCGCCTGCTGGGCCAATTAATAGCCGAGGGAGTGGTGGATGGTCTTCGCATAGATCACCCGGACGGACTATACAATCCTTCTCAGTATTTCCAGTTCGTCCAGCGTATGTGCTATCGCGCTGTAACCGATGGAAAAGAAAATCTGTTTGGAACTCATACAAACCTGGATTCTTCATTCGAATCTGCAATGCAAGAGAACATTAACTATCTGGCATTCTATGTCGTGGGCGAAAAAATTCTCGAAGAAGATGAGGTAATGCCTGACGATTGGCCAATTTCCGGAACTACCGGGTATCGCTTTTTAAATACTGTAAACGGTATTTTCATACGCAAAGAAAACAAACGAGAATTTGATGAAATGTATTCACAGTTTGCCAGCGGTCCGGACAATTATGGCAATCTAGTAATAAAGAAGAAACGTCTTGTACTTCGATCCAGCATGTCCAGCGAAATTAATACACTTGGACATTATCTGGACCGAATATCTGAAAAAGATCGGCATACTCGTGACTTTACCCTCAATATTCTCACAAGAGCTCTTGCAGAAGTAATAGCCTGTTTCCCGGTATATCGTACTTATATAGACTCTTTTACAGTTCGCGAACGTGATCGGAAATATATCAAAATGGCAATTGCTATGGCAATTAAATCAAATCCGGAAATAAATCCTTCTGTGTTTTCTTTCCTTCGCGATGTTCTCCTACTTCATATCCCCGAAAGATTATCTGAATCTGATAAAAAGGAACTGCTTCATTTTGTAATGAGATTCCAGCAGATAACCGGTCCTGTTATGGCGAAAGGACTTGAAGATACAACATTCTATGTTTACAATCGTTTTGTATCACTGAATGAAGTGGGTGGAAATCCAGGGCGTTTCGGTCTTCCCGTTGAGGTTTTTCATGAAAGAAATCTGGAACGCAAACATCTGTTTCCTCACTCAATGAATTCCTCATCAACTCATGATACCAAACGAAGCGAAGATGTTCGTGCGCGCCTCAATGTTCTTTCGGAAATACCATGGGCCTGGCGAGAAGTTGTTTATCGCTGGAGTTTTTACAATCGAAATTTTCGTTATACAATTGATGATACACCAGCCCCCTCAGCAAATGATGAATATTTGATTTATCAGAGTCTTGTTGGTGCATGGCCAATGGAAGAATCCGGAGATATAATGAACAGCTGGAGAATCCGTCTAAAGGATTATATTATTAAAGCATCAAGAGAAGCGAAAGAGAATTCAAGCTGGCTCAGTCCATCAGTAGAATATGAACAGGCACTTGGTGATTTTATTGATTCACTTTTAAATTCGGGAACTGTAAACAGATTTCTAAATGATCTGCGCCCCTTTGTCAATAAGATCATTCACTGGGGAATGTTTAACTCTCTGTCTATGACTGCTCTAAAACTTTTATCGCCAGGAATGCCTGATTTCTATCAAGGGACAGAATTATGGGACTTCTCTTTTGTAGATCCGGATAATCGAAGACCCGTTAACTTCAATATTCGCGATAATTATCTTACTGAGCTATCAAATAATAATCCTGATTTACATAAATTACTTGGAAATCGCAAAGATGGCCGTATTAAGATGTATCTTATTAAGGCTCTCCTTAAACTGCGGTCTGTCTGCAGAAATGTATTTGATGACGGCGACTATATTCCACTCTATGCAACAGGTCCCGCCAGATCAAATGTAGTTTCTTTTGTAAGGCGAAATGGGGATCAGGAAGTCATACTGATTGCTCCCAGGTTTTTTACAGAAATTATCAAAGACCCAACTCAAGAGTATCCGGAAATGGAATGGGGATCTACAGTTTTAAATTTTCGCCCCGCTGGAAGGAAGTATCGCAATATTTTTACTGGTAAAGTTCTTGGACCGGAAGATTCCAGAGGAACAAGGGGTCTGTTACTTGATGAATGTATGGATGGATTTCCGGTGGCTGTTTTGATCAGAGATTAAAAGATAGTATTCTGTTTCATTTATACGACTTAAAACAATACAAATACTCACCATGTTATACAGAAATATTTATAAATGTTTTTTCGCATAATAGACTCCCGGAATATCGAGTAGCTTACTGAGTAGCTTTTAAAAATACTTATATATTATTACAGCTATAATATTAATTATTCCGATGTAAACGATTGTGATACACCGTAAATATGTCGTTGTAACGAATGTATCCAGCAACTTTCCCTTCCCGGACCACTGCCACTTTATCCATCTCATACTCCATAAGTATTCTCAGAGCTTCGCCCATAACATCAGATGTATGAACACAGGGAATACTTGAATCGGCGGCATCCTGAACGAGAACAAGATTTCGCATTATTTCAATATCAGAAGCAAGACGTGTTTTTCGCAATGATAGCATTCCACGATACTCACCCTCTCTTCCCACAACAACAAAATCCGTCGCCTGATACTCGGTCATTCGCTCTTCCAGCTCGGCCAGAAGAATATTACCGGGCGAAATTGCCCTGGTTTGAAACTCAGTAATATTATCGGATATCTTCATTCGATCAAGAATGTCCAGCCTCATATCCCAGTAATGAGCCGGCGAGTGAAATCGATTCAAAATTTGTCCTTTGTATATTGACCACTTATGTGAAAGTATTACTGATATAATAGAGACTATCATCAAGGCCGGAAGGAGATTATAATTTCCTACCATATCGCTTACCATAATCATTCCTGCAATGGGAGCATTCGCAACGCCTGCAAGGAATGAGGCCATTCCAACAAGAACAAAAGGGCTGATGCTCAAGTTTAGTTCAGGGAAAAGGATATTCGCCGCAGTTCCAACAGCGCCGCCCAGCATCCCTCCAATGAATAAGGAAGGACCGAATATTCCAGCAGATCCACCGGTCCCAATTGTAAATGAAGTTGTAAGTATTTTCATAAATCCGACAAGCAGGAAAGCACCTACCAGACAGATCTCCCGGGAGCAGGAATATCCAACGGGAGGGTTCCCATCAAGAACGCTCTGTATAATTCCAAATCCACCGCCTAAAGCTTCAGGAACAAACTGTCCAATAATCCCAACAAGAAGACCACCAATAGCGGGTTTAAGATATTCCGGTATGGACATTTCCTCCCAGTAAAATTCCACGTTCTTGAAGATCTTCGTATATAAATACCCGCCACCTGTTGTAAATAATCCAAGGATCACATATACAATAATTTCCCGATAATCTGCAATTACCACATCTTCCAGGTGAAAAATCGTTCCCGCACCGAGTATTGTTGTATACACAAGGTATGCTGTAACTGAAGAAATAATTGCTGGAAGAAGAGAGTCACTCTCAATATCCTCTCTATATATGACCTCGACAGC
>JBNKQE010000084.1:0-15176 GCA_050295715.1 Leptospirales bacterium | reverse complement strand
GTTGCTTCGATCATGGATCTTTATGATCCTGACCGCCAGAGGCATGCAGCACGCATTAAAAATGGAAAAGCAAAGAAAGCCAGCGAGAGCGAACTTGCATCGGAACTTTCGGACAAACTGGCCGGCGGTTCTTATGTATTGATGACAGGACCGGTTAATAGCCCCTCATCAAAGGCCCTTGTTAACTCATTTTTAAGCAAATATCCTGGCGGAAGACATATATCTCTGCTCCAGGACCCATCACTGCGTCAAATTGCAGAGGGGCAAAAGGCTTCCTATGGAAATGCAATTGTTCCCAACTACAGATTTGAAAAAGCTGATTATATTGTAGCTATTGAGTCCGACTTCATGGGTTCTATGCCCGGGTCGACTTATTTCACAGCCGGATACGGTAGAAAGCGTGATATTCGTCGCTTAAAGAATATCAATCGTCTGGTTGCATTTGAGTCTATGTTTACTATAACAGGATCCAATGCTGATAACCGCTACCCCATTCGTCCCGGTGATAGCGCTGCAGTTGCCCTTGCACTGGCTTCTCAGCTGGTTGTTGTTGAGGGAAAGAGCAGCTACGCCTCCAATGGTACAGTAAAAGAATTTCTAAAAAAATACACTCCGGATAAAGTTGCAGCAACAACCGGTGTTGATGCGGATGCATTAAAAACTGTTGCGGCTGAGATGTGGAGTAACAGAGGCAAGGGCCTTGTAATCGGTGGTTCTCCACTGGCTGCTGCAGGAAACAATGTCTCTTTGCAAGTAGCAGTAAACCTTCTGAATTCAATTCTTGATAACGATGGTGTTACAGTTGATTACGCCTCCCCTATGGGACTGGATACAGGTTCTTCGGAAAAAGAGATTAAGTCTGTAATTTCCGATATGGCCTCAGGAAAGGTTAAAACTCTGGTTGTTGCCGGAGCCAATCCAGCGTACCTTTTGCCCGAAAGCACTGGAATCGTCAATGCTCTAAAGAAGGTTGCTTATGTAGCCTCCCTGAATGATCGTATTGATGAAACGGGAGCTTATGCGGATATTATTCTGCCGGGAAATCACTATCTGGAAAGCTGGGGTGATTCAGAGCTTGTTAGCGGTGTTTACTCACTCAGCCAGCCAGTCATTCGCCCTCTTTACGAGACAAAGTCTTTTGAAGATCGATTGATTCAACTGGCTGGTGGAAGCCTTGCCGGAGCATCTTCATTCCACGAATACCTGCAGAGCCGCTGGGCTAATATTCAGTCTGCATCAGGTGTTGGCGGAAGCTTTCAGTCATTCTGGAACGGTGCGCTGCAAACCGGATATGTGGTTCCTTCAAAAGCCAGACTGAGAGAGAACCGTGGAAGCCGCGGATTCAACGCAGCAAGCCTTTCTGCCGTTACTCGTGTGAATACCGGTAACGGAATGAAGATTGGTTTTTACTATAATACGCAGGTTCTTGATGGTATTGGATCAAACAATGCTAATCGTCAGGAACTACCCGAGCCAATGACTAAAGTTGTCTGGGAAAACGTATTCTACATGCTGCCTGCAACTGCTCGAAAACTGAAGTTCAAACAGGGAACTGTAATATCTGTGAAAACAGACAAAGGTTTAATTGTTGCTCCGGTTTATCTTATGCCAGGTATTCATCCTGATGCGGTTATTATCGCAATGGGTTACGGAAGACAGAAAGCCGGTCGCATCGGTAGCAATCTCGGTGTAAATGTGATTGATCAGGTAAACACTGATACGCCTTCTTTTGCATTCTCCGGTATAACTGTCACTGACATTAAATCTACCGGAAAGCGATCAAAGATTGCTGCAACACAAAAAGTTTATTCGCAAAATTTCAATGTAGAGGACCGAGCGTTTTTCGCACCAGGTTCAATGCCGGATGCGCCTTATGGCGGATCAAGTCAGTATGAACGTCCGCTGATTCTCGAGACTACTCTTGATCAGTTCAAGAAAGATCCTCACCATTTTACTCCGGAACATGAGGAGCTGCCAGAAAATTATCGTATGACCAAATCCTGGGAATACAATGGCAATCGCTGGCATATGGTTATTGACCTGAACCAGTGTGTAGGATGTAGCTCCTGTATTACTTCGTGTAATCTGGAAAACAACATCCCTACTGTTGGTCCTGAACAGGTTTTCATCGGTCGTGAAATGCACTGGCTGAGACTTGACAGATACTTCTCCGGAAGTGAAGAGAATCCCGAAGTAGCACACCAGCCACTGGGATGTCAGCAGTGTGAGAATGCGCCCTGTGAGAATGTTTGTCCGGTAGCAGCAACACAGCACAACAGTGAAGGTCTCAATGTTATGGCTTATAACCGTTGCATTGGAACTAGATATTGTGCGAACAACTGCCCTTATAAAGTGCGCCGCTTTAACTGGTTTGAAAACTGGGATAAAGCTGAAGGTATCTGGAGAAATTACGACGATCCTCAGCAGCTTGGTTTCAACCCTGATGTGGCAGTACGAAGCCGAGGGGTTATTGAGAAGTGCTCCTTCTGTATCCACCGAATCAACCAGGCTCGCGCCGAGTATCAAGCGGGGGATATGGATATAATTCCAGACGGAGTGGTTACAACAGCCTGTCAGGAAGTTTGTCCTACTGGAGCGATTAACTTCGGAAACATTAATGATAAGGAAAGTAAAGTGTTCCATATTGTTAACGACGAAACCAGGGGTTACAAGGTGCTGGACTTCCTCGATACGAATCCGTCTGTCACCTACCTGGCTAAAATCAGGAATAAAAAAGCTTGATGAAGGGAACGATGCGGCGGGCATTCTTCGCCGATATCATGCTCCGGATTTATCCGGAGCAGTTCCGTTATACTGAAGAATTATTGAAAAAAATTGTTGGAATCGGGCATTAATATGGCGAATACGACGACTTATACGCAACAGGAACTGGACGAGATTAAACCACCTCTGGTTCTGGGCGGAAAAACCTACAGCGACGTCAATAATGACGTAGCCAAACCCCTGGAAACGTTTCCAGGGAAACTCTGGTGGGCCCTCTTCGGTCTCTCAGTAGCCATTCTTGGCATGCTGGGTGCGGAAGTTGGTCAGATCATCGGACGTGGTATGGGTATACTTGGATTGAATGTCCCTGTAAGCTGGGGAACATTCATTATTAACTTTGTTTTCTGGGTAGGTATCGGTCACGCGGGAACTCTAATTTCTGCGGTTCTGTATATCTTCCGTCAGGAATGGAGAATGGCGATCAACAGATCAGCGGAAGCGATGACGATTTTCGCTGTGATTTGTGCGGGCCTATTCCCGGCAATTCACGTTGGTCGAGTATGGTTTGTTTACTGGATTTTCCCGTATCCAAATGAAAGAGGGGTTCTATGGCCAAATACAAGATCCCCCCTTCTCTGGGACGTTTTTGCGATCTCTACATACTTTACTATTTCACTCCTTTTCTGGTATATTGCTCTGATACCTGACTTCGCGTCCATACGAGACCGAATTAAAGGAACAGATGCCGTACAGAAGATGAGGAAAAAGGCATACACTGTCCTATCTTTTGGATGGGTTGGAAGTGCTCGTGCATGGGGACACTTTGAAGCGACTGCAATGATCCTTGCGGGTCTGGCGGCTCCTCTGGTTCTCTCTGTTCACTCTGTGGTATCTTTTGACTTTGCAACCTCGGTAATTCCGGGCTGGCACACAACAATCTTCCCTCCATACTTCGTTGCCGGTGCGATTTTCTCCGGTTTCGGTATGGTTCTTACGCTTCTAATTGTTATGCGTGAGATGTTTAACCTGACTGACTACATAACGGTTAAGCACCTGGAAAACATGGCGAAAGTTGTGACTCTTACAGGATCTATTGTTGGACTTGCCTATTCTACGGAATTCTTTATTGCATGGTATGGTGGAAACAAGTTTGAAGCCTTTACATTTATCAACCGGGCTTTCGGTCCTCTGTGGTGGTCTTACTGGATTATGATTTCATGTAATGTAATCTCACCTCAGCTTTTCTGGATCAAAGCTCTGCGCACAAACCCTGTTTTCCTGTGGATTGTTTCAATCTTCGTAAATATCGGTATGTGGTTCGAGAGATATGTGATTGTTATGACTTCTCTTCACAGAGATTATCTTCCTTCAAGCTGGGATATTTACATCATGACTTTTCATGACTTTGCCATCTTGATTGGATCTTTCGGATTATTCTTCACGCTGTTCTTTCTTTTCGTCAGACTTTTCCCGACGATTGCTATGGCGGAAGTGAAGTCCATTATCAAGTCGCCTGACGCGGCGAAAGGGTACGGGTCCCACTAATAGTGGGCCCACTCTTTTAGTATAAAAAGAGGAACGGAGTTAAGTTATGTTCGAAGCGCTGGAAAAAGCACTGGATGGATTCTTCGCGGCCCCTGTAAACGCATGGAACAGGCTCGCAGAAAAATTCTTCGTGTATCCTTACAGAGAAACCACTGATGGGGTTTTGGGACTGTTTGATACTCCGGAGAAAATCAAAGAAGTAGCCAGGAAAACTAATCAGGCTGGATACACCAATTTTGATTGTTTTACACCCTTTCCTGTTCATGGACTTGAACTGGATATGGGATTCGAGCGTTCCAAAATTCCTTACATTACATTTGTATTCGGTCTTATTGGAACCTCTGTAGCATTTACACTGCAGTATGTTATTCACGAGCAGGTAAGTTTGATACCTTATTTCAATTCCTACCCGCTGAACATTGGTGGAAAGCCATCCTTTGCATGGCCCGCAATGGTTCCTGTGATGTTTGAGCTTACGATTTTGTTTGGTGGTATTTCAACAGTAGTAGGAATGTTCCTGCTGTCAAAAATACCAAAGCCATCCCGTAAGATTCTTCATCCGGAATTAACCAATGATAAATTTGGACTGTGGATTCCTACAGACTCAGCGAACTACTCTGAAGAAGGAGTCAAGTCGTTCATGTCGGAAATGGGTGCACAAGAAATTACGGTAGTAAGTGAAAAGTAATATTATCGGGCTCAGGAAATGATTATGGATCAAATGAACAAAAAAGTAGAGTTCAATGCTAAAAAGCCGAATACTTTCGGAAAATTATCCGCATTGGTCCTTCTTGGCGCAGCCGTGGCTCTGACGTCTGGTTGTCGTTACAATGGGAACAAGTCGGGGCTACACTGGTTCCTCGATATGCATGACTCTTATGCTGTAGAAGCTCAAGAAGAAGACACAACAACTCTGAACATGATTAAAGGCGACAGCTGGGATCATGGAGCAGGATCAGTTCCTGCTTTCGGTGGTCCTGGTTCAGCGATGAGAGTTCCTCCCGAAGGAGCTGTACCAAGAAACCAGGCTCCCTATCAGTTCGAGGCAACAGATTTCGCCGGAGCTGGAGAAGCACTGAGAAATCCTCTGCCCACTTCCAGAGAAGTTCTGGAAAGAGGAAAGAAAGAGTTTGAGATTTATTGTGCAGTATGTCACGGTTATACCGGGCATGGAGATGGACCAGTTGTGAATCCGTTCCCTGCCCCACCATCGCTGGTGAGCCCTGGCGCTGCTACCCGTAACTGGAAAGATGGAAGCATCTTCCATATGATTACAATGGGTCGCGGTGTTATGAAACCTTACGCAGCACAGGTTAATGTAGCTGATCGCTGGGCAATTGTTAATTACGTTCGACTTCTTCAGAAAACTCAGAAGTAGAGCGTATGTGACACGAACCTCCCTTAAGGGAGGGTTCGTGTGAACAAAAGAACAAGTATTAGTATCATCGATTATTTGTTATCGGTGAGCAGGATCGGGGAAACCAGGTTCTGTGGAAAGTGGATCGAATCAGGTAAGGATAACACCCCGGAAGGTGTTGACTCCTGAATCGAATCAAGGTCTGTATTTTAAGAAAAATAAGCGACGGTCTGAAGGAATATGGCACATTTACCGGAAGAATCAAAGTTACAATTTAAGATGTCCAGGAATTTCCAGATGACGGCATTGCTCCTGATTTTAGCAGGTGCAGTCCTCATCGGCCTTCAGTTCCTGTTTCCATGGCACAGCCACGGAGCCGGGGCAGAAGGTGGTCACGGAGGCGGAAATCCGCGTCTGTTTTTGTCCATGCATCTTGCACTGCTGGTAACTATCCCCCTTGCACTGGGCGGAGTTTACTTTGCAGCATTTAATAATCTTAGCGGCGCTCGCTGGGTTGTATCAGTACGGCGACTGGCAGAGAACTATTTCTGGTTCCTACCGTTCGTACTTCTCCTTATGCTAGCGATCTTTTTCGGCGGCTTCGGCGATGTATTTTCTCATTGGGTTCACGCAGCACCCACTGATCATCTAATCGCTCATAAGAAACCCTGGCTGAATCAACCGTTCTTTATGGGTAGAAATATCCTGTGGTTTGTAATTTGGGGTATCTTCGGCTTCCTGTTCTGGAAAAATTCTACAGCACAGGACAACGACGGAAACTTCAATAGAACTAGAAGAATGATCAAAATGGGAGCACTGTTCCTGGTAGTATTTGGTCTTACTTACTCGTTCACATCATGGGACCTTGCAATGAGCCTTGAACCACACTGGTTCTCTACTATGTGGTCAGTGTATGCTTTTGCAGGACTTGCTCTTACACTCTACTCTTCAATGATCATCTGGGTATGGTATCTTAAAAGAAGCGGTTACTATGGCGATGCCGTCAATGAAAACCACATCCATGACCTGGGCAAGTATATGTGGGGTCATACAATCTTCTGGGCGTATATCGGTTTTTCTCAGTTTATGCTGATCTGGTATGCTGCCATTCCTGAAGAGACTTTCTTCTATAATGCCCGTGTGTTCAATGAAGATATGACAGTAAACGCATGGTATTATGTTGGGATTGCACTGATTCTTGCACGCTTTGTTTTACCTTTCTTCCTGATTATCAGAAGAGATACAAAGCGTAACCTGAACTTTCTGGCAGCAGTAGCTGTAATCCATTTTATCGGTCAGATTATTGACGTTTACTGGCTGGCTTACCCTACACTGGACCATGGACATTTCGTAATGTTTTCATGGCAGGAACTTGGACCACTGGCTGTTATGCTGGGTCTGTTCATGTTGAGTGTAGGTTGGGGACTGAGCAGAAATAGCCTGGTTCCATTGAAAGATCCAAAACTGGAAGATTGCCTGCACTGGCACCAGTAATTGTATGAACCGAAGACCGTTCGCGGGTCAACGGACGATGGGCACAGGTCCGGTCCTGTGCCTTGAATCATGACTGTTTAAGTGCGAAATTCTGAGAGTAAAGGTGAAACGGGAATGAAGTTATCATCAAAACCCAATATGGAACGCCAGGCTGGCGTGGCCGTTCGAGGGGCGATTGCAGCTTCTCTTGTAGCGGTTGGTTTTTCAGCCCTGGTTTCCTGTGGTAAATCGGAGCTTCCGGTTTATGAAACATCACAGGAGCGGGAGTACCTCGGTTCTGTCTACTATGCAAAATCGGATTGTGCCGGTTGTCATGGTGCAGAATGGAATGGCGAGGGCCCCGATGCAAAACGAATGAAAGCAGTAGGAATGAATCCTACTAATTTTACTGTAGCAGCTCCGGCTTCAAAAACGCCAAAAGATTATTTTCTGGCAGTTACGGATCCGGTAGGTTACTTCAAGGCTAATAAGCCTGAAGGTGCTTCTGAGAAAGCGGTAATGGCTATGGCCAGCGGCCACAAATATCTGACTTATACAGATAAAGCCCGATGGAATATGGCTAACTTTCTCTACAATCTGGCGCCTGCGCCGGAAGACACCGCAGCCAGAAAGCAGGCTCTTTCCGAGATGGAAGCAGAAGTTGCTGAAGTCTATGATGGAAATCGTAGATGGCAGATCGGCTTCCCTACTGTTGAAGAGAGAGCTGTTAGACCGGGTCTTGAAGATCTGATCAAAAAAGCTTCAGTAAGGATTGTTGAAGAGAACACTCCAGCAGAAGTGTCTGATGCTAGAATGGCTGTTCGTTATGAAAAGAGTGAAGGTGCTGAGCTTTTTGCCAATAATTGCGCCAGTTGCCATGGCAACTATGCAGAAGGTAAAAAGCTTCGTTACGGATTGAATGGTATGATTCCTATGATCAGCGGTTTTCCACGAGTGGAGACTCTGACTCGTCAGGAAGCTGTATTCGTTACAACGCCAGACCTCAATAGAAGTGCTGCGCTCAGCAGTCAGGAATCATTTAAGGGTGCTCACAAGACATCCTCTGGAATGTTAGCTCCTGTATTTACAGGTTTTACTTCCGCGGAATGGGGTGCCCTTCACCAGTACACCCGAAGACTGGCGGGTAAATAATTAATTAAGGACCAGGTATCCTATGAATAAGGAAGAGCAATTTAAGACGACGATTAAGGCTTACACGCTTACAGGTATGGTGTGGGCGCTGGTCGGAACGTTTGCCGGTCTTCTCAACCAGCTGCAGATTTTCACCCAGTGGCCCTCGTCTGATGCGGTACTGATGTATGGTTATCTAAAACCAATGGTTTCAACTATGATGATCTACGGAGCAGGTCTCTCGATCTTCATGGGTATGGCTTACTACATTCTGAGAAAACAGCATGGCGTTGAGCTGAAAATGGAAGGCCTCTCTCTTGCTGGCTTTGGTCTGCATCAGCTTGCACTGGTGCTGGGCATTATGACAATTGCCAGCGGTGGAAATGACGGACGTGAATTTGGTGAAATGCCATGGATATCAGATACTCTGATGGCTATTTCACTTGTCATTTTTCTGTTAATAGCAAAATCGACTATGAAGCATGTGTCTTCTCCAAGTAGAGCAATGATGTTCTCCATTCTTGGAGTAGCGGGTGGATTGATCGCATATTTCCTCGGAAATTTCGGTCTTCCCTACTCTGTTGTATCATCAGCGCCTCTGTTTTCCGGATTTCAGGACAATGCTGTTCAGGAGTTCCTGAGAGCCGGTGTTTACGGTTTCTTCATTGTAATTCCTGTGTTTGCTGCTCTGTTTCAGTTTGTTCCCGAGCATATAAACAAGGGACTTTACAGTGGCGATTCAGCTAACTTTCAGATGACAGCCACAATGATTCTGGTTCCTCTATCTGGAGCAGCAGCTCTTGCTTTCACAAGCACGCCTGTTCTCAGTCAGACAGTGGGACTGGTAGCTTCTATTGCATTGACTGTAACTATCCTTATGGGTGTTGTTAATGTTCAGAACACTGTAGCCGGATCATCTTCCGACACATTGACTTCGTTTTTCAAATTCGGTTCATTTCTGGTATTGATCGTAGCTGCACTTCGCTCTTTCAGCTACACTAAATTTTTCCAGGAAATGTTCGGATATTCTCTATGGAATATGGCAGATCTGAATGTAGATATGTCTACATACGGAATTCTGATTCTTTCAGCAGCTGCTTACATCATGATGATGAAAATATCAGGACGTGAAATGAATGGCACTTTTGCCGGTCTTCATCTCCTGCTGCTTCTGGTTGGCGCTATCCTGATTCTCGTTGGAAACATCGGGGGCGGTATCGTTCAATCATCAGCAATGAGTGGCCTGACAGAAGATGGTGGTCTTGCGATGCAAAGCTGGGCCGATGTTATGAGCTCAAGCAGTTCGGTAATGAGCGTGTATGGACTGAGCCTTCTAGGATACCTTGCGGTATTTCTTGGAATGTCAGTAGCAACATACAATATCATGACCGTTCAGGCGGAAGTAGAATAAGTCACATTTTTCGGGCCGGTTTTATTACCAGCCCGAAAAGAGTGGATTAAGTAATATTACAGGATAAGACACAGGCTAAATCATGATGAATCATCCCGGAAAATTAATTGCGTCGGCTTTCTTTGCGATTGTTGCCGGCTTTATACTTCAGGTGATCATGCCCTATCAGAATGAACCAACCCATGGTTCCGGACCACACCTTCTTACGAAGGATCCGCTGGCACTGAAAGGACAGGAAGTGTATCGTCAGGAAGGATGCTTTTACTGCCACACAAAAAACATGAGACCTTTCGAGTGGGAAGTGAAGCGATTTTCTGATAGTGAAAAGATGGGACTCTTTCCCCTCGCCGATCCGGTTGAATACCGATTTCACTCTCCCAATACAAAAGGGAGCGTAAGAATCGGACCGGATCTCTCTCGCATTGCATCAAAAATGGACGAAGCGGCGATTCGTGAACTTCTTACCTCACACGCTGGTAAAGACGCAACTCTTGCTGCTGAGTATCATCAATTCTCAAAGCTTTTTCTGGAAGAGTATACCAGAGGAGACGGGATCGCTCTCTCCTGGAGAGTGCGTGCAATGATGCAGGCAGGATTCCCAATGAATGATATGTTTCAGCGCACATCTTTTGCTGCCCTTGACGGACAGACAAGAGGCGATGCTCTTGTAGCTTTTCTCCTTTCACTGGGAAAAGACAGCATGGAGTATGCTGGTAACTTCTATCAGTAATTTTAATACTGAGCACAGGGTCTCTGCTTAATTGTTGGGACTCTGTTAATTGAGATGAGAATGAATCTATCTCACTTAATTTTTTGCAGATTGCTGCTGGGTGGAATTATAATTCTAACGGCAGCAGGATGCGAAAAAGAGCGGGATAAAAACAGGGAGAAGACCGAATGGCTTCTTACCCTGCTGGATCAAACAACATGTGAGATTCAGGATCCGTCCTCGGGACTGGCCCTGGCACACCCGCAGTTGATTATGGTAACAAACGAGCCTCAGGCCGTTCCATTTGATGCTCGCTATGAGTTCGGGTATGTTCAGGATTACCACGGAAGTGCGAAACTTTCGGGAAGTTTTGATAGCCTCCAGCTTCAAACGGCTGGAACAGATAGGCTATCAGACTTGATCATCTTTGAGGTTGATAGTTGCCCTGTCACACCCGGAATAACTCCCAGGTTGATCAAGGGAACAGACTATTCGGAGTCACTGAATGATACAGGTACCCGTATCACATTTCATGGTGATTATGGAGGCTTGATAATCTATATGATGGCTCCGGGAAGCATTAACGATTTGAGTGGCGTTACTTTGCATATCAATTGATTCTTTTTGAGTCATGCCGAATACCGAAGATAGCGTCAAACATTGCTAAATTGTTTTTTGAAAGTATTTTTACACAGGTGGAATTATGAACGATCAGGGAAAAGGAACTCCAGGCTGGTTGATTCTTCTTTTTGCAATCGTAGTAGCAGGAGGAGCGCTTTTTGCGATCTTCCAGTACGGATTTATCGAAGAGGAGTCACAGTATCAGGAACTGCATGAGTCAATGGGACAGAAATTTGCCATGGCTGAAGTGGTTTCCAGGCCGGAAAGAACTGCTCAGGCAATTACCAATGGACAGGCTACTTACAACACAGTATGTGTCGCATGCCATGGTGCAAACAGAGAGGGTGGCGTTGGACCATCACTTGCTGATAATACCTGGGTTCATGCAAACAACGAAGAAGATCTTGTAAGAATTGTTACAAAAGGTATTGGAGCTGGCGAAACAAAAATTGGCGCTATACCAATGCCAGCCAAGGGCGGTCGCCCGGACCTTGGACCTGAGCAGATCTGGGAAATATTATACTTCCTGAGCTCAAAGAACCCTTCCCTCAAGCAGTCTAACTGATTTCAGGGTTGAACACGCAGATAATACGAACCCGTCCGTAGTGAAATACGGCCGGGTTTTTTTTCTTGAATATCTAAGAGCTGTGCGATAAGAAAAATAAGATTATTTATGAGAACCGGCCTGCAAATTGCAATGTCAGGAAATCGGTATCATTGTTTCCACTCGGAAACGAGTTTCGTTACGTCCGGCAAAGAAGCTCCTTTCGAAACAACCATAGAGGTTCCATGCAATATCAGCCCCGCCTCTCTTTAGAAAGCTCGGTCCATTTTTCCAGGCAATGCACCAGACATTTTTACCTGTTCCCTCAATCTGAAATCTTAAATGCAGACCTTCAGACATAAATTTGGTCTCTGTTATTTTAACATTTCTCATAAATAGCAGAGGTTCCGGGTTGCTCTCTCCGAAGGGTTCCATAAAATCAAGTTCATCCATAAGCTGGTAGTTCAGATCCCCGGGAGTTACCTCCATGTGATAGGGCTGCTCTTTAGCGCCACTCTCTGGCCGGACTGAAACCAGTTGAGCCGCTTCAAGAAGTCGCTTTCTGAGTGGTTCAATTTTTTCAAACTCCACTGAGAATCCGGCAGCACCCGCATGTCCCCCGAATTGTATAAGCAGGTCTCCTGCCTTACTCAAAAGTTCCAGAACATTCCAGTTATTCCATGACCGCACGGAACCCCTTGCATACTCTCCATCCGGATTGATATAGACTGCCGGTCTCTCATACTTCTCTGTCAGTCGCGTAGCCATAATACCGGAGACACCCGGTTCCAGATCGGGATGATAGCAAAAGACAACGTGTTCATTGTCCGTTACAGGACGCTTCTCAAAAACACTCTCCATGATCTTCTCGTTTCCAGCGGTTCTTGATTTCCTGTTCCGGTTCAATTTAACAAGCTCTCCGGCAAGCTCACTGGCTTTTGCGGTATCACTTTCCATCAAAAGTTCCAGGGCAAGCGCCGTTTTACCCATTCGACCGGCTGCATTTAAAACAGGACCGATAGACCATCCCATCTCCCGACTCAGCAGCATATTTTCCGGTATTTTCAGGTTCTGTATCAGTGCGCGATAACCGGTCCTGTACCAGCCGCCACCCTTCTGACGACCGCTTTCCAGTCGTCCCATACCGGCCCTGACCATACTGCGATTTTCACCAACAAGAGGAACCATATCGGTTATCATCCCAAGAGCGGTTAAGTCCGACTGCCGTAAAAAGAACTCTCGAAGCCTGGGTCTGTGTCTTACAAACCGTGCGAATAAAAAACTTCCCGCATATACAGGAGATTCAATGATTCGATCCCGCAAGGGATCATTGATTATGAAAGCAGGGTCATCGTCCAATTCTCCGGGCAGAAACACCCAGCCTTTTGAGTGGAGATCCAGTGCTTCTTCCGGAGCCTTCTCTGATGAGTAACTTCCCAGATACTTTCCTATTCTATAGGCAAAACTTACTTTCCCTGACGCAGTTTTTAGATCGTAGATTCGAATCGTATTCCACTCTTTAGTATAGCTTATGGCATATCCCAGTAAGAACTTTAATATGACTGATACTGTCGGAGTGAGACCCTGGTGCTCAAAGTCATCCTTTGTTTTGAGTGGATTGATAAAGGCCACACTCTCTGTAACCTCGGGAGGATCCTGCAACTGGTGATGATCGAGAACAATAACATCCTTACCGCTCTTTACAACCTCGGAAATGGCAGCCCCGTGAGCACTTCCCATATCGAGCAAAATCAACAGATGAGCCGAATCATGAATGATGGTCTGAAGAATCTCACCGCCAAGGCCGTAGTCGTCCCCGTCATCGGAGACCCGCATCTCAAGTCTTTCCGTGTCCAGATGCAAAGAATCTCGTAAGAATCCACCGAGCATAGCCGAGGAGGCTACACCGTCTACATCCCTGTCCCCCAGGACAAAGATCCGGCTCTTCTTTTCAATATGCTTCCTTAAAAGATCAACTCCGTGCTCCATTCCATCCAGACTTAACGGGGAATGGAGAGATTCCAGGTAAGGAGAAAAATAGGCCGGGTCACCGAGAATTCTGTAATCCTCGCTATCCAGCAGAGGCGCCAGTATTTTAAGCGGTGTTAGTGGCCTTGCTATTGCAGGCGTCTGGTTCCCGTTCATGTCCACACTATTATTATATTGTACCACTGTGACAATCAATAATCCTCTAAACGGAGAGCTGAAAAATCTTCTGTTAGAAAGGACGGGTAAGCAGCGCCTCCCCCGATGGAGTCTTCCAGAGGATCGTAATACCTGGGATATTCTGACTTCCGGCGCGGAGCAACCAAATATTTTTCAGCCAGATTTCCTGTTTCACGGTAAAACATTCGATCCACAAGGAGTAGGAACCCATAGAATCCCACTCTCTCTATTGCCTTTTCTCCGTAAGCAGCACAGGATGGATACATCGGACAGGTTGGCCCATCGATATGAGTGGAGTGTTCTCGATGATATTTGATAAAAAGAATCACAGGCTTTAAGAGGAGTGACTCTTTTGGGGTTTTATTCGAATCTGTCTTGCCCTTTGTTATTTGACTTCCGGTGCATCCAACCTGGAACAGAGTCAGAATGGCGAAAAATATTAATATATATATTTTCTTTGTTTCAATCACAGATCGAGTCCGGTAATTTATTGGATTACCGGATTGTTTATGGCAATCATTATTCCATTTGCATTATTCAGATCTATTTACCATACTCATTTTGAATATACTCAAGAGTGCGATCAAAACTGGAAGAAGCCGGTAAAGAGAAATAATCCTTATACCTGTCTTTTAACACGGCAAGTTCCTCCGGATCTTTTCGGGCATCGCGAATGGAACGAAAATATTCCTCCATTTGCATTAGAGCCTTCCCATCAGCAACAGGTCCATGTCCAGGAATCAATGTATTTATCTCATAACGATCCTGAAGATCTTTCAAAACATTAATCCACTTCTCCACATCTGCGCCACTATCGTCACGAAGAACCGGGTGCATATTTGAAAATATCAAGTCTCCTGTCATTAGTAGCTTGCGATTTTTTAAATACACAATTGTGTCGTTAGTAGTGTGCGCCTGACCCATATTTCGAATGATAACGGTTTCACTTCCAAAGGGAATGACCTTCTCCTGACCTGTCGGAACTCGTTCATCGGGAAGTCGATCGCCTACTTCCCGACTCCACTCCTCATCGCTGTAATTTCCTGTAATGAAAGTCGCTTCGGGAAAGAGGTCATTTCCCCCTGCATGATCAGGATGATAATGCGTATTTATAATGGTCAGACGGGCCTCTTTTCCCGAACTGTCCATATATTCACGAAGGCTGCTTGCACCGGTCGCGATTTTTGTATCAACGAGAAGAACCCGGCTATCGGTATCAGAAAAGAGGATCATTGAGTTCCCCCCTCCACCCTTGAATACTGTAAGATGGGGATCCAGATCAATTCGATCCGTCTTTACAAGATTCTTATAGGTTGGATATAGATAAATTGAAACTGCACCGAAAACAATAATGAAAATTACAAGCATATAGATGATTTTCTTTTTCACGTTTGCCCCTCCGTCGAATGAGTAATCTTATGCGGCACCATTCAATTGATCGATTGTCTCTTTATCAAGTCCCAGGCTCTGACCCAGTTTTTGAAGATAGGCTTCC
>JBNKQE010000083.1:0-15186 GCA_050295715.1 Leptospirales bacterium | reverse complement strand
ATCATCATAAAATGAATCTGGGTTACGGAAAATCTCTGATCGATGGATTTAACTTTGCATCGGATAATGAATATACGCGAATGATAACAATGGATGCCGATGGTCAGCATAAAGCCTGCTGGATTTCTGAGTTTCTCAATGCCCTGGACCATGCAGATGTCGTTTCAGGCTCCAGATATATGAAGAGCAGTCCAGGGAATACCGGTGCTCCTATTGACCGAATGAAGATCAATCGCGACTTAACATCGATTATCAATAATATAACTGGCTGGGAGCTAACCGATTCATTTTGCGGGTTTAAGGCTTATAGAGTAAGTGCAATCAAGAAGTTGAACCTTTCACAATCCGGTTATGCATTTCCTCTTCAGTTCTGGGTCCAGGCTTTATATAATAAATTGAATATAATCGAAATTCCGGTAGAGAGAGTTTATCTGGATTTAAATAGAAGCTTTGGTAATGATCTGGATGATCCAAGAAAACGATGGAATCATTACATGAGTATATTATCGCATGAGTTGAAACAGTGCGGATACAATCTGGATGAATTGCTGGAAAATGCAGATTTTGATTCTGGCAGATCTATAAGCTTACAGGATGCAAAACAGGTTTAAGAAGGTCGTCTGCGGCATCTCGCATCACGAATGTGATTTCCGGTGCATCCTCTCGTTTTAAGTAGCTATCTTCGCCGCTCCCCATAATGTAGTGAGTTGCTTTTACGACAGATTGCATCCAGGCAAGTCTGTTGCTTGAGTGAGGGGATATCTGTTTTTTTGAATATTCTACATTCGGTAACTCAATAAACTTACCGCCTCCGCGGTGAATATGAAGCAGTCCGTTCTCTTTTTTGGCTCTGGCAATTTCACCTTCATAATCAACATCCACAAAATACGGTTCTTTCAGATCAATTGCAGCCTCTCGAAATTTCGATGAGCTTGATCTGAAAACTTCCACATTGTCCAGGAAGCCCATTTTTTTATATATATCAAGGCAAAAATCTGCAACATTATCCGCATCAACCGATTGAAAAATTTCAATAAAATCTTGATCTGCAAAACGGGGCAACTGCTCCAGCATATGCTTTTGCCATCCATCGGGAATTCGTTTTGCATAAAGTGGGGAGTATTTTTTTTGAATCTTATTCTCCTGTTCAAAGTTCAAACGAAATGGTTTATTATTTTGACGATCATAAACCTCAGTAATCGTTTCCCTGTAATCATGATCACTATCATGATAAAAAAATATTGGTTTCCCGCCGGTTTCAGCAGCAATGCGAATCGCTGTTTTGATTTTTACTACTAAAAAATTCTTTGGAATGAATCCGCATGGCTGATGGCCAAAGACAACTCGAGTGGTCATCGGTAATTACCTTTTTTAAACTGCAATTTTACCAGGAGGTTCAGGATCCGGGTGAGAAAGTGTATATACCTTCGCATAGGAAATACTTATGTTGTCTGTATTCTGATGCAAGTGATTTTCAATTCCGGTTTTGATTCTATAGATTCATTCCGGATTCTATGTGATCCGGCATTGGCTTTACAGGGGCGGGGTTGTTCCTAATATAGGTCCTGTGAAGCTCAATCGCAAACAGTTTATCCAGGGTGCGGTCGGTCTGGGGCTATATGTTGCTGAAAAGAGCATCCTCGGAAAAAGCGGAGAAAATCATATCGTGTTACGGGGAGGCAGGATCGTTGATGGTTCCGGTAATGCGCCATATTACGCTGATATTGCTATTCGCGATGATCGCATCAATGAAATCACTCTTCCGGGGAAGGCTTCCGGTAAGCGAGTTATTGATGTTTCCGGTCAAGTTGTTACACCAGGTTTCATTGATATTCATACACACAGTGATTATACATTTATTGGTAAAAATAGTTCCTACTCCGGAATCTACCAGGGTATTACAACATCTATTGTCGGAATGGACGGAAGGTCAGCAGCACCATTAAATGAACTCTCAAGAGATCTTTTCAAACAGGTATACGGTTTTACACCGGCCTGGGATAGTTTACACGAATATTTTGAAACCTTACTCGATAATGGTTTGATTATGAATGCTGGATCTCTGGTCGGGGCTGGATCCGTTCGAGCATGTGTAACCGGAATGGAACAGCGTCAGGCTACCGTATCTGAAATTAACCGGATGAGAAAACTTGTTAGAAACTCTATACGAAATGGAGCGCTGGGTCTCTCGTCCGGGCTGGAATACATTCCGGGAAGTTTTGCGTCAACCGGTGAATTGATAGCCATGGCTAAAGAAGCGGGTCTCTATGTTACTCATATGAGAAATGAGGGTAACACTGTTGAGCAAGGGCTGAGAGAGGCTATACGTATTGCTGAGAAAGCACGAGTACCACTCCATGTCAGTCATTTGAAAGCACAGGGTAAACCCAACTGGCATAAACTGGATAATCTACTATCAATGATGGATCACGCCAGGTCAAGAGGTCACCGGATTACATGCGATAGGTATCCATTTCTCGCTTACTCCAGCAGATTGATTACTCTATTTCCAGGTTGGGCGAGGGACGGTGGAAATGATGAAGTATCCAGAAAGCTGAATGATAAACACTATTTGTTCAATATGCAGGTGGGAGTTGAAAGAAAAATTGAATCCATTGGTGGATGGGACCTTGTTGTTCCGGTTGGTATTAGATCTCCCCAATGGAGTCAATGGCAGGATGTATCACTTGGTGATATAGCAAGGCGTTTAAATAAAAGTCCATTTTCAATTTTGAAATCACTGATTCAGGCAGGAGAGGGAAGCAGTACTATGGTTGTTTTTGCTATGAGCGGGGATAACCTGGATAAGTTACTGAAGTATCCCTTTTGCGCTATTGCGTCGGATGGTGCGTCTTTGAGTAAAGATGTTTTCGGATCACCTCATCCAAGAAGTTATGGGACATTTTCGGAAGTGATTCAACAATATGTTGTGAAAAAGAAGATTATTACTCTACCCGATGCTATTAGAAAAATGACTTCACTTCCCGCTGAAATTGTCGGAATAAAGTATCGTGGTAGAGTGAAAACAGGGTATTTTGCAGATCTACTTGTTTTTAACGAAGACCGGATCAAAAATAATTCCACATACAGCAAGGTATCCTATGCATCGGGAATTAAATATATGTTTGTAAATGGAAATCCTGTTATTGAAGAATACCAGCTTACACACAATTATCCGGGCCGGGTTATATAAATAAGCAGTGCTGTTATATAAAATCTTATTTGCAGATATTGAATGGCAAAAAAATTGAGAAATGTGTATATTTTTTTGAGAGAAGAAAAAATCTGGGTTTGACTTTGTTGTAGATATGTTACCGTAAATCAGAATCACGAATCATTTAGTATTAGAGGTATAACGTGAAAAAAATTTGGATATTAATTACACTTGTTGTTATAGCAGTTATGGTATCATTACCGACCTACTGGATTCTTACGGATAGAATAATTGTTCGTCCACCGGTACTTGTTTCGCAGGAACCAAGAGTCAATTTCACGTTTGGAAAAGTTGAAAAAAAAGAGCCAGGAGAAAAGGAATGGTCTTCGGTAATAGTGGGTATGTCTATCCCTGAAGGAACAGTGGTTCGTACCGGAGATGACTCTAATACGGATATACGATTTGCTGATGAGATAGTTATCAAGGTTGCGGAGAATTCACAGCTATTAATAAGGCAATCAGATATAATGGCGAGGGTAATAGATTTAAAGCAGGGTTCTATGTACGGTGTCTTTAAAAGGGATCATAAAGATCAGCAAATTCGTATACATACACCCACAGCTGTTGCCTCTGTACGTGGTACGCAACTTGGTTTTGAAACTTTTGAGAAGGAAATTGATACTCCCGTTGAAGAGGTTGATATTGCTGAAGGCGAAGAAAAAACCGCAAGGGATTCTGAAAGTAAAAAGACAACCGACGAAAAAGACGAAGCATTCCCGTCTGAAAAGCAACTTGTTGATGCAACAAGAATTTATGCGATAACAGGCATTGTTGAAATACGAAATGAAGAATTACCTGAAGAAAATCTTTTGCTTTCCTTTCAAAATCAGGCAGATGTAGCTCGTGGATATCCGCCTGAAAATCCTGTAAAAATCAGTACCGATGACAGCCAGAGACTTAGAAATATTATTAACTCAATTCATATGGAAGAAGTGCTTCTTATTTCCGATGAAATATATTTTGACAGGGGCAGTTCAGTCATTAAAGACGAGTCTGCAGATGAAATGAATAGAATTGCTAATATTCTTAAATCACGAAGTGAAATAGTTCGTATCGAAGGTCATACAGATGATACAGGTAATGCGACAATCAATCAGAAATTGTCTCTTGAGAGAGCGGAAAGTATACGAAAGCAGTTAATTGCAAAAGGGATAGATAAAAAAAGGCTGGAAATACGAGGATATGGTTCCTCGAATCCTGTTGTTCCTAACGATTCAGAAAAGAATAGAGCCAAGAATCGAAGGGTTGAATTCATAATTATCGATTGATATGTATTGGTAGTAATGATCATTACCGGCAAAGTGTGTTAATTAGAAGTTCTTGTAAAAATTTATGATGTGAAAAGCAAAATGAAGAGATTAAAAAAGGAAAAAATTAAGTTTTCATTTGCATTTTTTTACAATAAAAATATTGCCGTTGAGACGGTTTCTTACGATGTTGGTTTCATTATGAACAGCGTAAATGAGCGTTATACTGAAGCAGCAGAGTTTTTGAAAAAGAAATTCAAAAACCGTTTTTTTACTATTCAGATGGCTGAAAAGTACATGCATTTTACTGTTATACGAGAACTGGAAGAGGTTGGTTTACTTGAAAAAAGTGAAAGCAATAACAGATATCGTGTTTCATCTCGAGTAGCTGTTGTTGCCTGAACTTTGATCATCTGGATTATTCATCCTGGAACCATTCCAGGAAGATTTCTCGGCAACCTGTAGAGCCGGGCGATTAGAAACATTAGTAATCAATTTACAAATTTGAATTACTAAATATTCCTTATGAGTTCGGTGAGTCGGTTCGATAGAATTTAGTAGCCGGTTATCTAATTCTTAATTGTAAATATTTTTACTTCTTGTTGCAGGATGTCAATCAGGGTATTCTTCGCCATACAGAGGTTTGCGAAAGCCCTGGATGACATCCTTTCTGATATATCCCAATCGTAGCCTTTTATTTTCACAATTTTTGCTTTCGATTTCCACTGGAACAGTAATTTACTTAGCTCAACAACGAATTCCGGAGATACTGTGTGTGATGTAAATCCTGGATCTTTCTTTTCCGTAACGTCTTCAATTGAAAAGTCATCAACAGAATTTTCTATTGTAGAATCTATAAAATATACAGAATCATAATGTGTTATTAGTTCAGCATCTTCTACATTGAGCTGGAATGTACTTTTTAGGTGCAGAATTGCATTGTCTAAACTGACAGGTTGCTGTTCCAGTAACTCGACCATGAGCGGGCCCGCAGCATCATCCCCACGGCCCGGATTCCCATATCCATAAATCAGTATTTGTTTCACTTCTGCGGAATCTCCGTATCAATGCTTGACTGGCAGGATTGTGAATCTGCATCTCCTTTGAATCTGGATTCAATTAATTTGCCTTCTGATGAAAATAATTCAATTTCAAGAGGCATCTTTCCTACTGCATGTGTTGCGCAACTCAGACAGGGATCATATGCACGAATCGCAACCTCAACAGCATTTAGCATTCCCTCTGTAATTTCCGCTTTTCCTGCAATAAACTCTCTTACAACACTCTCAACGGCCATATTCATTGGTGTGTTATTGTGTGTTGTAGATACAATCAAGTTTGCCATAGAAATTTGATTGTGTTCGTTGGTCTGATAATGGTGTATCAAAGTTCCCCGGGGAGCTTCAATTATTCCTATTCCATTATGCGATGGTTCATGTTTTGCCGATAAATCATTTCCCTGTAAGTCCGGGTCATACAGTAATTCCTTGATGATTTCTGCAGAGTGTAATATCTCGATAAGTCTTGCCCAGTGTGTGTGCATCGTCATCTGATTCGGTTTGCCTGATGTATAACTTCGGAACTCTTCAAGTTCTTTTTGAGCCAGAGGTGAGGGGATGAACTCACAAACATTTAACCTGGCCAGAGGACCTACTCTATACGTGCCTTTATCCGGCCCCAGGTGTTTCAAAAATGGAAATTTCATATAGGACCAACTCTTAACTTCTTCAGCAATCCAGTCCGCATAGTGAGAAGGATGAATATCATCCAGGATTCGGTTCCCATCCGGATCAATTGCTCTGAGAACACCATTGTACAGGTCAAGTGCACCATCTTTTCTAACAATGCTTAAGTGGTTCGTTGTGTGACTTGCGAATGAATCTATAAAATTCTTGTTTTTATTATGGTAATCCTTGAAAAACGCCAGTGCTGATTGTGCCCACTGAATAATTTTGTCCGGATGCATATCCGGGGAACCATTTAAAAAGAAGTCTCTCTCGTCCGGGGATAGATTTTTATTAATGCCCCCCGGGATTGCACCTGTACCGTGAATCTTTTTTCCGGCAGTAAAACGGATCAATTCTTGACCGAATTTACGCATCATAACGCCCTGATACGCAAGTTCTTTATGTTCTCTGGCAACGTTAATAATATTTCTTTTTGAAGGATCTGCATCTATTCCAAAAAGAATATCCGGAGATACCAGATGAAAAAAATGTAAGGAATGGGACTGCAGAATCTGACCATAGTGCATCAATCGACGCATTTTCTCGGCGGTTACAGGTATGTTTTCTTCATTAACACCAACAATATTATCAAGAGCCTTTGCCGCTGCCAGATGATGACTGACGGGGCAGATTCCGCAAAGTCTTTGAACAAGAACCGGGGCCTCCCAGTAAGGTCGTCCCTGAACAAACCTTTCAAAACCACGAAACTCGATAATGTGCAGTCGGCTCTGCATAAATTTATTATTATCATCAAGATGAATGGTTACTTTTCCGTGCCCTTCCACTCGTGTTACCGGGTCAATAGTTAATTTTTTTCCCATAATTTAGACCTTTACGTATTAATCGTATTTTATCATTTCATATGATATATCAGGCTCTCTGCCATTTAATAAATCTGTCAAAACCTGCCAGATTAAATCGGCCGATGGAGGACATCCAGGTAGATAGAAATCAATCGGAACAATTTCGTGGGCAGGTTTTACTCTGTCCAGCAGCACAGGTAACTCTTCATCACCCGGAATGATTTCCTTATTTCTATGAAATACAGTGGGGCCATCGATATAGGCTTCGTTCAAACACTCTTCTACAGGTACAGAGTTGCGAAGGGCAGGCAGACCACCCATAATCGCACATTCTCCAACAGATATTAATACTTTGCAATTATCGCGGAACTCTTTTAGAACGTGTATGTTTTCACTGTTACATACACCTCCCTCGATAAGGCCAATATCAACAGGTCCCTGAAAACTCTTGTAATCATTGATTGGCGAGCGATCAAAATTGACAAGCTCGGCCAGTGTAAAGATCCTTTCGTCAATATCTAAAGTGGACATATGGCAGCCAAAGCATCCTGCCAGTGAAACTGTGGCAATGACCGGCTTACTCATAATATACCTCCCTGGGTTCAGGAGCTGTTTTTGTATTTATTGCCTCATGATCATATTTTCGTTTCCCAATGGGAGTGCGAAAAGCATTCTCATGAATTAATAGTGCACCGACCGGACATACTTCCATAGACTGTCTGGCTGTTTCCGGGGAAATATTTTCAGCAAGAGCGTGATCAATTGTAATCTCCAGCTTATGGCCACGATTTTTTACTGCGAAAATATTGCGCCCTTCAGAATCTTTGATACCCCGTATACATCGTTTACAGAGTATGCATCTATTGTGATCTTTCACCAGGTAGGGACCTGCAGGTTCTACCGATCGCATTTCAAACCTGTAAGGAAATGATGGAACGGTCATCTGATATTTGTAGCCAAGAGCCTGTAACTCACAGTCACCACTTTTTTCGCAGGAAGGGCAGAAATGATTACCTTCGACAAATATCAGCTCCACAATCTTTTTACGAAGTGCGTTTAATTCCGGAGTGTCATTTTCTATTGTAATATCACCTTCCAGCTTTGTCGTGCAGGATGTTATATATCTTCCGCCGGATTTTACATTGCAAAGACGGCATGATCCTCTCGGAGGAATTCCTGGAACATTGCAGAGAGATGGTATATAAATATCATTTTCTCTTGCAGCGTTTATTAAATATTGACCCTTCTCTGCTTGAAAAGTCTTTCCATCTATTGTTACGTTTACTGTATTACTCATTTATTTATCCGATCTTATTCGTATATTGGGAAACGCCCGGCTGCACGTGCAGCTTCGCGAGTAGCCTCGGTTATATCAAAACCACTGTCGAATTCTCGCCCGGTCTGTATCAATTGACTGTAAAGTGCTGGAAAGCTCATAAGCGATGTCAATATTGGATTTCCGGCAAACTGACCCAGCCCACAACGGTTTAATGAAAGTATATGTGCCCACTCCTGGATCTCAATAAGATCCTGTTTTACTCCGTGTCCGGATAATATCTTTTCCAGTTTTTCTCGTAGAAATGTTGGTAGAGTCCTGCACGGGACACAGGCACCGCAGGATTCATCTGCAAAGAATTGCATAAAATTAATAACTATGTCGCCGAGTAAATTTCTTCCTTTTCCGATAATAATGAATGAACCACCGGTAGCTAGATCATCATAACAAATCCTTCTATCATATTGATCTTCATCGATACATATACCTGACGGGCCGCCTACCTGTACAGCCATCGGATCTGTTGCACCGGATAATTTTAACAGATCGCGAACTGTAACCCCCCAGTCGACCTCATACACTCCGGGACGTTTACAATCACCTGAAATACTTATCAGTTTTGTACCCAGAGAATAGTCCGTTCCATACTCTCGGTAATGAGCAGGTCCGTATTTGATTGCTTTTACTGCGGCACACAGTGTTTCTACATTGTTAACCGAAGTTGGCATATTTTTGTATCCATTTTGAACCGGGAAGGGGGGGCGGTCACGTGGTTCACCGCGTTTCCCTTCTGCCGATTCAATGAGTGCTGATTCTTCACCGCATACATAAGCTCCGGCACCAAATTGAATACGAATATCAAAGTCAAAATTCTCAATTCCTGCAATTGATTTTCCAAGGTAATTTTTATTTCGAAGATTGGAGAGGGTTTCTTCCAGATGTTTTTTCATATACATATATTCATGACGAATATATAATATACCCATGGTCGCTCCGATGGCATATCCCGCAACGACCATACCTTCGAAAACAAGTTCCGGGAATTCCGTTAATAGAACTCTATCTTTGAAAGTTCCAGGCTCTCCTTCATCGGCATTACAAAAAACATATTTTTGTTCACCCGGGGCATTTCTACAGAACATCCATTTCCTGGATGTTGGAAAGCCGGCTCCACCGCGGCCTCGAATTCCTGATTCATCAATCAGGGAGATGACTCCTTCCGGACCAAGCTCTTTTAATCGAGATATGGCTTCACCTACTGCATTCTTTTCCTCAAGCAGTATGCTCCGTCTGCGGATGTTGTTGTTGACCTGGGATTTTAAGCTGGCATCGCTATTTCTGCCATCACCACTGTCATTAGAGGCAAGTTCCTCAATACTTCCTCCATATTTAAGAAAGTCGATAATCGACTGTACCTTTTGTTCGTTCAGCGCCGGAAAAATCTTTCCATTGATTATTGCTGCGGGTTCTTGATCGCTCATACCTATGCAGGCTGTCTCATAAAGTCCGAATTTGCCATCCGCACTTACCTGACCCCTGGAAGCCCCTGTATGCTTTTCAAACGCCTGCATGACTTCGGAAAATCCGTTCATTTGTGACGTTACACTGTTATTTAAATGAATTGTATATTCACCGGAGAATTCAGTGTGTAAAAAGTGGTAAAAAGTTAGCGTCTGTTCAACATCCACTTCAGATATGTTCAAAATATTTGATATTAAATTTATGCTTTTTTTATCAATACATGAATATATATACTCAACATCGAGTAGTATATCTAGGAGTCTGCCCTGGTCATTTTTATACTTGGAGCAGATATCGGTGATTGTCTGACTATGATTACTATGATTTTCCATTTTGATAGCGCATTTCATCCAGATAGAAATTTTCTATGTAATAAGACGAAGAATCTTACAAATCTGCTTTCCGAAAAATAAGACAGAGTTATTTTTTCGGAAAGCATTCAAGAGAAGATTTATAGTTGAAAGAAAAGCAGAGGGGGGCCCTCTGCAGAACTTAATTTTTTATATGATCATAATGAGCCGTGAATCGATCCATCAGCGTTTTATCGATCTGCTCGGATGATACTGTAGTATCAATTACATTGCGCTCTTCAACAATTAAAGGTTCTTTTGTCTCTGTAATTTTATTCAGCTCCGCTGTGATTTCTTCCATAGTTTTTCCCTTAACTTCCATGTGATCCGGGACTAAAAATGATGTGACTTTCTTTTCTTGTATTGTAACTTTCTTTACTTTCATAGCGGATTAGACTAATTTAATGTAAAATGCTCCTGCAAAGCCTGATAAAAAAAATATTCGTGTTACATATTTTATGAGCAATAATTGGTATCTGAAAACAATTTTAATATCGCAGATTCAATACTCAAAAAAAAAGGAAAGTTATTAAAAGCCTTTAAATTAAGAGATTACTATTTTGCTCTAAAAATATATTCAAATGGAGTGGTCATGGAAACTGAGGAATTGCATTATTTACTGATAAAAATTCCTGGAAATGGCACCTTCCATGCTATTTTCTAAATAAGTTATTAAAGAGAGGATTAATGAAATACTGGCTAATGAAAACTGAACCGGAAAATTATTCATGGAATGATCTTATATCTTCAAATGATGGAGTAACACACTGGGAGGGGGTCAGGAATTATCAAGCTCGTAATTTTATGCGGGATGAGTTTCAGATTGGAGACGGGATACTATTTTATCACAGTGTTATTCGCCCCCCTGAAATTGCCGGTATTGCTAAAGTTATTACATTGGCATATCCCGATCATTTTGCGTTTGATCGGAATAGTAAATACTTCGATCCCCGAAGCAGTCTTGATAATCCGCGATGGTTTATGGTCGATCTAAAAGCTGTACAATCTATTGTTCCCCCCATCACACTTGATGAAATTAAGTCTGTTCCGGCTTTGCGTGGAATGAATCTCCTGCAAAAAGGAAATCGTTTATCCATTCAGCCAGTAACGGAGAATGAATGGAAAAAAATATTGGGTCTGCGTAATATCTCATCAAGTGTAGTATTTGATGTATAATATAGCATTATGCCGCCTCATTTTGATTAATCACACTACTATAGAATCCATCAAAAAATCGGGTAAATCATCATATTTTTGTTATGAAATACGTCTAAAAAACGATTGAGTTATATAAACATTTAAGCAGGTAAAATGAATGAGTAAATTGAAAAAGTATTTAGCCATATTCTTTCTGGCTGCCTTTTTTATTGTACTGGGAACTCCCGCTTCTTTATTTGCCGGACCTCCGGAAGGGAAGGGAAAATCGGGTGAAGTAGCTAAAGGCAAGAGCGACAAAAAGAAGGACAAAAGTGTCGAAAAGAAAGGCAATCAGGGAAACCGAGAAAAACTTAAAGGACTTGAACGAAAAATTGAACGGTTGAAAGTAATTGCTGATAGACTTGAAAGTAATGGCAAAACGGAACAGGCTACCAAACTTCGTGAGAAGATAAGTAAAGCCGAGAGAAAGCTTGAAGAAAAAAAATCACAGGTAGAAGACAATTCTGATGGCGATATGGGAAACGATGAAGATAACGATGATGATCATAAACAGGAGAGTGAAGATGAGTAAGGATTTATTCGTAAAAAAAGGATTGTTTCTAGCAATATTATTTTCTCTGACGGTCGCGCCATTTATTGTCGCATGTAATAACGGAAATAGTGATAAAAGCAGCGATGATTCCGGCACTGTAATTAATGAAGATAATGCGCTTCAAGAAGCGGATAAAGTAATCAAAGAATTGGATCAGCTATAAATTAGAGATGCGGGTTTCAGAATAATTTTGAAGCCCGTTATTATCACAAATGATAGGGAATTAAAAAAAGTGAAGATCACTTTCCAGAAATAGTTTGAGGTCGTTATTTGAAAAGCTGGGAACTGAAGCAAGGATATCACTGAATTGCGGATTGAGCAGTATATTTTTAACTATTGTATATTCAGTTTCATCAAGGAATGCTCCCTGGTTTGCCAGAAGATTCATAGATTTTTCAGGATCATCCATGATGCGAAGCTGATTAATAATGGTACTTATCCGCTCTGTATCATGTTTTTTAATAGGAAACTTTGCTTTATTTTCCTTCAATTTTTTAGCAAATATAAGTGTGCGCATTGCTTCTTCGATATCCTGTTCATAGGACATAAGAGTATCAGCAATTTCTTGATCCGCTTCCGGACTGTATACAAAGAATAACTTCAAGTATCCGTACAGGTCAGAATTGCGGTATAGAAAGTCCTTCAGTGTCTGCTCCGGAATATAACGAATCATATTTCCAAGATAGCTAACCGGATTTTCCTGTTCTTTAATATAACGTTCCAGCATATCCCTGTCAAGCTGTGACATGAGATTCATTATTATACGATAGTCATTTTGTATATGTTTTGCCTGTATCAATAGCTCCAGTATTCTATTTTTTTCAATAGGTGGTAACTGTTCAGGAAAAATATCTTCTATCGCCATATCTCGAATTGAGTACTGGAAATGTAGATAGATTATAATCCTCTCAAGAGCTTCAATGGAAAACTCAGGATGGTTTATCAATGTCGTCATTTGCGGATCTTTTTTAAATAGACGAATATAGTATACTACTGACTTGAATAGAAAAACATCGCCAATTAAAATGAAGCTGGATAATTTATCAGGAGGAGTTGCGAGTAATAATTTTTTTACTTTATTTATGTATAAACTGCCTTCCCCAAGGATTAATATACGAGAAAGTTCGCCCAGATTACTTAGATTTTCTTCATTAGTCATAATTTTTTCGTTTATGCAAGAGTTTTTTTATATAAATGAATCAATCCGTAAATCGACAGTTAGCAAATGTTAAGCTGTAACAGATTGTAATTTATTTTCAGTAATAATATTAATACAATAGAGTACCACAGATACAAAGTATACTATAAATAATTCCTGGACGCGGTTTACTTTTTAGCGCAAGGGTTTAGTTACCACACAAAATCCATACCAGGGAGACCGCAAGATAATGGTATTAAAAGCACCTGAATCTATCAAACATTTTTCGGACCTTTTTTTACCAGGATTAGAAAACGACAAAGGGAGGCAACTGGCAGACTATATGACGGGGCTTATACTCGGTCATGGCAAAAGAACTCTGACCTCTCTGGGAGAGGTCTTACTTGCGAATCCTCGCCATAAAACGGTTGTCTCAAAATTCATTCGTCGAAGCACATTCAGGTCCGGTGAGATACTGTACCAGGCGGCGGGAAAAGTCATAAACGCGATTTCAGAGAAAAAGGATTTCGAGAAGCCATGGGTTCTTATTATTGATGGATCCTGTACAAGGCGTGGAGCCTATACGAAAATATCCAATGCTATTCAGTATAATGAAAAGCGCAGCGAGGCAAAGGGAAGATCAACAAAAGCTCCTACATTTATCATGGGACTCCTTATATCTCCGGTCTAAGGGGTCAGGATTCCATTTAGAAAAAGCTATTATACAAAATAAAATTGCAAAGAAAAAGGAAATTATTCAAAACTCAGAATGAAATCGCAGTACAGATGATCCAGGATGTAAAAAGAATTATTCCGGCGAAGGTAGAACTGATCGTAATCGCGGACAGTTTTTGATACGAAAATACTTTTTAAGATGGCAGACGATAAAACCATCATTCTTGTTCCGGCCGATTCTGATAGAGTCTGCAATGTATCTTACGGAACCGAGAAAATTCATAACAGAGGAAAGTCAACGAAAGGATATAGAAACCTCAATCTTGCCAAAGGCGATGAGACTTTTACAGAAAAACAGAGTAGATTTTCTCACCCGGAATTGAAGGAAAAGAAGCGAATGACAAAATTTCGAATAACAGGAGAGGTCTTAAACGTTCCTGGTGCAGGCCAGGTATCGGTAGCCTATTCCTGGAAAAAGCAAGAAAAGAAAGAATCCTTTAAGGCTATACTCTGCAGCGAATCTTCATGGAATACTGAAAAGATAGCGGAGTATTACATGCTTCGCTGGCAGATTGAAATCTATTTCCGGGAGATCAAGGGTGGTCTGGGCATAAATGATTTTTCATGACAGAGTTTTGAGGCATTTGAGAGGTTTGTGGATGTATGCCTTCTTGCATTTCTTTTCCTTGAATGGAATCGAAACCGCCTGGTAAAAATAGAGCGCAGCCGAAAGGAGAAGGGAAAATTGTTTCGAATTCACACTCACGGAATGAAACTTCTTCTTCATACCGAAGCTATAATAGAAGCAAAGGAGATTCTTAAGTATGAATTAGTTGCGTAGTACAGGTTAAGTGTATTACGTTATTATATTAATACTCTATATCTTCTTCTGTCGACATCCCTGGCAAACTTAGAACATGTGTATTTTTTCCATCAAAGAACTTTACACTCAGAACTTTGTACAACGTCAATTCCTGAACCTTTCCCTTTACGTGAATTGTAATAGGATCACCTACAGTTACCTTATCGCTGATCCTATTGTAGGCAGTTTCACTGATCGTTACTATATTCGGTTGTGAATGTTTTTCAATTCTGGCAGCTGTATTTACAGCATCACCAATGGGGGTAAAATCTTTTCTATGCCTGGTGCCAACACTGGCTAATATGACGGTCCCGACGTGGATTCCGTATCGGAACTGGATTAACGGATCTCCTGAGATGCTTCTGAATTCATTCAGTTTGTCAAATTGAATAATTGTTTCCATCGCTGCGATAACTGCCTGCAAAGTGTCATCGAATATACCAAATACAGCATCACCCATGAATTTATCTATTACACCATCATGCCTTTCAATATTTCGTGTCATTTCACTCAGGGCCATGTTCAGGGTTTTTAGCGCGCTATGGGGATCTGAAACTTCTGTCATTTTTGTATAATCAACCATGTCGGCGAAAAATATTGTAAGGTCTTTGATTTCATCGGGA
>JBNKQE010000082.1:0-15241 GCA_050295715.1 Leptospirales bacterium | reverse complement strand
TCACTATCAAGTGACACACCTTTAATCATTGAGTCTTGCCTTCCTGTTATTTATTCATTCTCTAGCTTTTTTCAATGCATCTACATACCACTCAAATTCATCAATAAATTCAGTAGTGCTTTTTTCAATAATATCCGAATTCAAATTTCCTGACTGATCAAAAATCCTGGCTATCTCCGGAAAAGGCTGCACTCTGGGAATAGCAGGCATACCGAGTGTACCAAGAATGATTCTCATGTGATCTGCAGCCCTTACACCGGCAAATATTCCAGTTGAATAACATGCTATGGCAGATGCCTTTCGCCTGTACTCAACCTGAAAATGGTCCAGAATATTCTTTAGAGCAGGAGGGATACTGTGATTGTATTCAGCGGTTACGACAAGAAATCCATCCGACAGCTCAAACCACTCACTCAACTTTATAAGAATCGCTGGCGCTTCCCCTTTTTCGTATTCTTTATATCTCTTATCAATGAATGGAAGCACTTGCTCAAGCGGATCTATAAAATGAACCGTATGGCTGCGCTTCAATAATCTTTCGTGCAAGTATTTAGCGACATGAATTCCCTTCCTTTCGCTACGAACAGATCCGTATAAGAGTGATATTACTGCCATATTTAAAACCTGTTTTATTAATATATGACGTAATAAAATAGAACGGAACCGATCAGAGTGAGGAGTTATTGTGTGTCACAATGTTACTTATTATTATCATTATTATCGATGTATAAAACCAGCTTCATAATATTGAAGAATGAAATTTAAACGACTGCCTCTGATTTCGTATGAATGTGAACAGGAGTAAGACAGTCCGCTGTATTGCACTAATTACGAATGCTTTGATGTACGGGAAAAAATTCTACGTAACCGTATCACTTTCAGGTATGGTCATGTCCAAATGCTGCAACACCTGTTTAATATCAGACCAGACATCACGCTTGAGAGGACTCTTATCGCCTCCATTCCGCAACAAATAACTGGGATGGTATGTGGGCATAACCGGGATTCCCATAAACTCACCCCACTGCCCACGAATTTTAGTTATACCAATTTGAGTCTGCAATACAAATTTACTTGAAGGCCCCCCCAGTGTAATAATCACTTCCGGCTTAATAATTCGAACCTGCTCAAGCAAGTATGGTGTGCAGGTTTTTGTCTCATCCGGAGTGGGAGCCCTGTCCTTTTCCATTTTCATATCCACAGTCGGCCTGCACTTTACAATATTCGCAATGTACACATCAGAACGCGAAATACCAATTCCGAGCTCAATAATTCGAGTCAGCAGTTCCCCTGATCTACCAACAAACGGACGACCGGCCAGATCCTCCTGGCGGCCAGGTCCCTCTCCAATAAACATGATCCGCGCGTCAGGACTGCCCTCACCAAATACAACACGGTTTCTGGTTTCACAAAGGTGACATTTTCTGCAATGCTGGGCAATTTTCTGAAGCTTCTCCAGGTCTCTCTTTTTATCACTCATATCCTGTCCCTGTTCCAAAATGATATCATACCGGTTC
The DNA here is from genome assembly GCA_050295715.1 of Leptospirales bacterium. Lineage (GTDB taxonomy): Bacteria > Spirochaetota > Leptospiria > Leptospirales > Leptonemataceae > JBNKQE01. The sequence goes on along the minus strand of JBNKQE010000082.1, from coordinate 13,724 downwards.
ACTGTCCAGCATCGAAATTTGATCTCCCTCAATAATTTCATCAAACCTGTCGCATTACTTTCATTCAATCCGGCATTATTATGAGTACCTGAATTAAAGATTTATACCTCTTCAACAGAGAATCCTCTATCATGTAAATAACAACAGGCTCTTTTATTTCATTTTTGCTTGCTTTACCAAAAGCTAAACGCAGTTGTCCATGGATCTCACAGGTCAAAACTACTATTATCAGTCCGATAATAATTTAACCGGTATGCAATGTCAGCGAAATTTAATTTCCCAAATTTATGCTCTTCAGAAATTGCTTGTAAATAATATTGATACCCTGAGAATCAGGTGTGCGTCATTATAAATTCATCATTCCGGTCATAGTAGCACTAAGTACTATTATCTCCTGCGGAAGCCACCAGGCTCCTCTCGCGGAAACAGGGAAAAAGGGTATTTTTCATCTTACCGGGTGGAAACCAGGTCAGGGTATGGTTTCGCTTTCTGGTGAATGGAGCTTTTACGATTCCAGTTTTATCGACCCTGGTTTATTTAATGCTAGTACTTATAAACCGTCCGAAAAAGCACTGTATAAAGAGCTCCCCGCGGAGTGGAACTCTTACAAAAAGCATGATGGAGATAGCGTAGGATACGGATATGGAACATATGTTTTAAAACTCCGGGACCTCACAATTGACTCGGAACTGGGTTTTTATACGAGAGAACAGGGCACAGCTTATACTCTCTACTATTGTGATTCAGCAATGACAGTACAGAATTGTAGAATTCCAATCATAAAAAACGGAGTCCCCGGTAAAAATAAAGAATCAACTATTCCTCAGTTATTGCCAATGCATGGCGGTTTCAAGGCAAAATCATCGGAAGGAAATGTTATTGTACATGTAGCTAATTTTCATCATCGCCAGGGAGGGCTCTGGGAAAATATATACATAGGATCGTTACCAACATTGATAATTGACCACGAATACAGCAAGGCACTTGGCTACATTTCACTTGGTATAATTCTTGTGATGGGAATCTACCATCTGGGATTATTCAGTCAGCGAAAGGAAGACCATGGAAGTCTTTTTTTCGGATTGTTCTGCCTGGATCTCACGGCGCGAATTATTGCAACAGAGAGAGTACTGCAATCCATGTTTCCAGTAGCGACATCTCTACAATTTGAAATTTTCTACAAATTTGAATATGCGACATTCTACCTGGGAACTGCTCTTTTCTCACAGTTTTTCTATGAGGTATTTAATAAATTCATATCGAAAAAATTCGTTATAACAGTCTGGATTGTCACACTTCTCTTTCTTGCTCAACTGATCTTTCCTGTGTCTTTTTATTCAAAAACCGTTACATTTTTTCAGGTTTTTACAATGGGGAGTTTCCTTTACGCAATTGTCTCTCTGTCCCGGGCATGGATAAAAAATATTAGCGGATCAGCCATTTCCCTGTTTGGTTTTATAATGCTGTTTATAACATTTCTTAATGATATACTGTATTCTTCCGGACTGCTTCCAACCACCTATCTCCTGCAGTATGGTTTTCTATTTTTTATTTTTTCACAGTCTATGATTTTATCGACGCGATTCAGCCTTGCATTCCGGGAATCGGAATCACTTCGACAGAGTCATGCCAGATTTGTTCCAACGCAGTTTGTTTCATTTCTCGACAAAACAAGTATTACAGACGTAAACGCGGGTGATAGTGTCAAAAAAGATCTGGCTGTTTTATTCCTGGACATTCGCGGATTCACTTCAATCTCAGAAAAAATGACAACCGAAGAAAACTTTAAGTTTCTTAATTCTTTCTTGAAACGGATGAGTCCACATATTCATGAGGCAGGCGGATTTGTTGATAAATTCATAGGCGATGCGATTATGGCACTCTTTCCGGATTCACCGGAGAACGCCGTGCGAGCTGCGATTGATATGCAAAAAGAACTTGTATCCTATAACAATCACCGACAGTCAAATGGGTATCCGTCAATAAAAGTTGGAATTGGTGTACATACAGGTGAATTGATGCTGGGAACAGTGGGCACTTCAGACCGGCTTGATACAACCGTCATTGGCGATACTGTAAACCTGGCATCACGGCTTGAAAATTTGACCAAAGAGTATAATTGCTCAATAATAATATCGGAACAAGTATTCAAAGCCCTCCCGGCCAATACGATGATGATAAGAGAAATTGATACTGTAAGAGTAAAAGGCAAGACATCAAGTGTCAGGATTTACGAGGTTTTTGATTCTGACGCACCTGCTATTATAGACATAAAGAAAAAGACAATGGGAACCATGAAACAGGGAATGGAACTGTATCGCCTGGGACAATATGAAGAGGCTATCGTATTTTTTAACAGATGCCTGGATGAATTGAACAATGATCCAATTGCACTATATTACAGGGATTTATGCAAACGTAATCATCGTAAATCTACTGCCGGTCCCAGGACGGAAGGTCTCAGAATATCTGAAAGCACCTGACCTGATACATTGAACAATGATGATTGGACCGTATCCCGGCGCAAATTCGCCCAATATCAATTTTACCTCGATGACAGGTTCCCGAAAGATATTACGCTAATTAATAACGGTGGGTGCATTTGAAATGATGCAGAAGTCAGAAAATTCATCGGGAAATAACCGGTGCAGACTCATAAAGAAGTTGCACCGGTTATTGTGAGACGCCCTCAGTTTATTTATAAAATCAAATTAAATTTCTCGATCATCCAGACGAGCCTTGATCTCAATTCGTTCTACAGGATTATCTCTTTGATCTCTGTCCTGAGATACAATTTTGTCTGCCACGTCCATACCTTCTATGACTTCGCCAAACACAGAATATTGACCATCGAGCCAGGCACTATCAGCAACACAGATAAAAAACTGAGAACCGGCACTGTTTGGATCCTGTGATCTTGCTGCTGATACAATTCCTCGTTTGTGTTTTTTATCAGAAAACTCAGCAGGGATTGAATAACCGGGACCGCCTGTACCATGCATAGTACGCTTATCAGGATCTTTGGAAACCGGATCTCCACCCTGAATCATAAAACCTGGAATGATTCGATGAAAGGTTGTTCCATCATAAAAACCATCTGCGATAAGCTTTGTAAAACTCTCTACATGCCTGGGCGCTACATCAGAAAATAAACGGATTACTATCTCTCCATGAGATGTCTCAAGAATTGCAACTTGCTCCATTGCCTGAACCTCCAACGAGTCCGAAGACTTCATGAACCAACTTTCCAGGAGCCTCATCTTTGACCACGGAAATTTAATAATAATTTGATAACATTATAACAATGGAAAAATCCGCTTATCCTATCATATTTTCCCACCATTGGGATGAAACGCACCCGGGCCATCACTTTGCCTGTAACCAAGTGCCTGCAGCAACCTGGAGGCAATCACTTGAGCCCCATCTGTGGAAAGACTATCAACAGGAGTGGGGCCTGAAATCGCTGCTGGAGGATCCAGCAGAAAGCTCCAATCATCACTGAATAACTCCCTTTCCTCGACCTCTCTCCACTGAAAGTATTTTTGCAGTCCCGCATTCAGGTAAGGGACTTCAATAAAGTTATTCCGCTCAACAGTAATAATGGGTACTTTGGCCCCGAACACATCGGTTAAAACTCCGAAACCAGCCTTTGTAAATATGAGTTTGCTGACCTGAAGTAAATCCACAACCGTAAGGTCGCCTGCATATACAGCATTCTCCTTTTGAAGTGCAAGATCTTTGTCGTACAACAAGAAGACTCTACGATCATTCCCGGATGTAAATCTGTCTATGTTATCATAAGGGACCCCCGCAAGCCCCATTCCTCCAAAAACTATAGTAATGCAATAATCATTCGGTGCAAGACCCAATTTCCGGCGTACTTCCTCAGGCGAAAACCTGGGCTTACCAACCGGTAAGCCCACTTCAAGCTGCCTGGGAAAACTTGACATGGGTTCACTGAAAGGGTAACGAAATAACATGTCGGTTTGAGAATAAAGAAATCTATACCAGTCTGTTATTTCTTCAAATTCTTTACCGAGACTCGCGTAAATAAAATCCCACCCGAAATTTCCTGCTTGAAAACAGGGAACTCCGGCTTCATGGGCAACCAGTGATGCCAGAGGAGGAATATCACCAAAAACAACATCCACATTATTTTCCTTGAGGAAAAGTCCCTCCTGTTCCGCTATCCTCATACCATTATTCTGAAGATCTACAGCTCGACGCAGAGTTTCAGGCAAATCCATGGTTCGACTGTCCGATTGAACAATTCCTACATCCAGCGGCCGATCCCGAAAAATAATATCACCAGGGATTACACTGGAAAATAGTCTCTCAGGCAGTGAAGTATTTATGATTAATTCAACCTCAGGTTTACGCTTTCGTATCTCAGCAAGAATTCGCGATGTTCTTATAGCGTGTCCATATCCATGCGATGTAGTGGCGACATATAATGCTGGCATTTAACAGATTCTCCATCCATTGTTTTAACTTTGAAATTGATTGAATTTAGCAAGATTTCAAAATAAACTGTAAAGTCCAATTAAATAGATCTTATAGTTCCCCGGAAGATCTAATAATACTTTTTACTGCTAATCTTCCAGCCTGCTCTAAAATTATCAATTTTTTTCAATTATTTTCTGTGGTTCATCAAATTTGATGTGAAATTTACCCATTAAAAGAAGGAATAAAGAAATTGAACTCAGCCATATCTCAACATCCTTCCACGATTCTCAGCTTGCATTTTTGACCTCCTCGCTAAATATGGTTTATTTTTTTGCTAAACGAAAATTCGTTTTTAGGATTTACTCTTCTAAAAGTTCTATGCGAAAAAAGTCCATTCTTTCATTCTTCCGTCTAACATAGTACAGGCTAAGATAGAATAAACAAACAGTAACTTACGATATCCATTGAACAATTTTGATATAAGAGCACGGTCCTCAAATGAAAATAATCCGATCCACAGACAGGTTAAATCAGAAATTTGACATGGTAATCATTGGCGGTGGAATCACCGGACTGGCCATCGCAAGAGAAGCATCGGTTCGCGGCATCAGCGTCTGCATTCTTGAGAAAAAAGATTTTTCATGGGCTACAAGTGCCGCCACATCGAAATTAATACACGGAGGCCTTCGCTATCTGGAAAATTATGAATTCGATCTGGTTAGAGAATCTCTACGCGAAAGAAGGCTTCTTGCCGGTGCTGCCACAAGGCTTATGAAACCTCTTCCCATAATTCTTCCCGTTTACAGCTTTACAAAACCCGGTAGATTTTTGCTTCGAATGGGACTGTGGATCTATGATCTTTTATCCTTTGATCGAAATAGAGGAACACCTCGACGAAACCAGGTTCCAATGACATCACTTCGGTCTGCAGCAGAAATTAGAAATATGGGATTTTGCCTGAATGATAAGGAACTTAAAGGCGGATTTATTTTCTATGACTACCAGAGTCTCCACCCCGAGCGCCTGGCTCTCTCCTTTCTCAAATCCGCAGTAGCAAATGGCGCTGTTGCAATAAATCATATGGAAGTCACGTCCTTCACAACAGCTGATACGGAAAATGGAAAAAGAATAACAGAAGTCCATGCAAAAGACCTTTTAAGCGATCAGAGCTATTCAATAAGCGGTGACCTCTTTGTAAATGCCACAGGACCCTGGATGGACCTGATAATTCAGAAGTTAAAGGGGGCTCCTGTAAAAAGGTTAAACCGATCGCAGGGTATTCACATAATGACACGAAATGTGTGTAATGGAAACAATATACTCCATCGCAATAAAGAAGGACGGCACTTCTTCCTTCTATCCTGGATGGGTCAATCGTTGATTGGACCAACAGATACACCATACAACGAAAACCCGGATGAACTTCACGCAAAAAGACCCGATGTGCTCCGCTTACTCGCAGATGTGAATGAAGCACTTCCGGACAATAATAAATTAACTGAAGACGATATCAGTGCGGTTATAATAGGCATTCGCCCGCTTATATCTACCGGGGAAGAAGGTTCCGGAACATATCATGCAAGCCGAAAAGCCGAGATCTATGATCATGGAAAATCCGGATTCCCGGGGCTTATATCTGTAGCCGGTGGGAAGTGGACAACCTCACGATACCTTGGTGAGCAGGTTGTGAAGGCGGCCGCCAAAACGGGATTCATAAATAATACAAACAAATTAGATACAAGATTTTTACCGCTGGCAGGATCATATTCGTACGGAGAGGATCCCGACGAAATGGAAAAAAGAATTGTTTCCGGATACAAGGATTCGTTTGATGAAGATATTTTGAGACATCTTTATGTTATGTATGGCAGCGAATACGAAACCATTCTTGATATAGCCGGAGGGAATTCATTGCTTTCCAGTCGGCTTTCATCCGAGCCGGGGCCGGGTCATAATGAAATTTTCGCCCAGGTTGTATTTGCCATTACGCACGAATCCGCACTGACTCTGGAAGATATTCTCAATCGCAGGCTGTCTGTCGGAACAGAGGGGCTGTTAGATGTTAAAACTCTGAATGATGTTGCAAGAATTGCAGCGCAATATCTTGGCTGGAATAATGATAAAATTATAAGTGAAGTAAAAAACTATCAATCATCCTATCCCAACATATCCGGATTAAAAGAGTGATGACACATTATACTTACTGATTTACCTTTTCTGTTGACTCATCTCCCTACGAAATAGGACTCCAACAAGATCATACTTTTGCATATCTAAATAAAAAAGGAGCAGAACTCCTCGGGATCAAAAATCCTGAAGATGCCAATGGCTTACCCGTAATGGACTTTGTTTTACAGGAAATGAGAGAAACTGTAAAAGAAAGAATTCACTTACTTCATAATACAGGATTCACTTCGGAATACAGGGAAAATAGAATTTGTTAATAATATATTCTATCGGATAACCGGTTTTACTCCAGACGAGGCAGTGGGAGAGTATTTAAGTATTCGTCTGAACGGAATAATAGAAAAACCATATAACAGGAATAAAATAAAACGCTATTTGAATGATACAATTTTGGATTCGTAATTTTTTTAACCCGGATATCCAGTAGAAAAATCATCTACTATCACATACTTAACGAATCAACAAAAGAGTCAAGAACGGGATAGATACCTCCGAAGGCCCCGTTTGACATTACGAGAATCACATCGCCCTGTTCATGTCTGTTAAACTCCGATTTAAACTTCGCGAGTAAATCATCGGGATTCGCCCCAAAAACAACAGGGCCACCTGCCTTTTGTTTCCTGATTTCCTCGACCATTGCACCTACATCCATTCGAGAATCAGCGGAAACCTTGTCGCGATTGAAAATATCGCATAAAAATATCCCGTCTGCCAGTGAAAATTCTTCAACATAGCGCTTCTGAAAGACATTACGGTGACTTGTCGCGCTTCGCGGCTCAAACAATACATAGAGAAAGCGATCCGGATATGCTTCGCGTACTGCCGCGATGGTTTCCCGAACGGCTGTTGGGTGATGTGCAAAGTCCTCGATTAGAGTGACTGGAGTCTTTTTACTTACTCCACCGAAATCGCGTCGAATCTGTTGCCTTCGCATGACTCCGGGAAATGTCTGCAATGCCTTAACGATTGCCTCTGGCTTTATACCCATTTTGAGAGCAACAATAGATGCACCCATAGCGTTATTTGTATTATGAGATCCCATTAAAGAAAACTCTTCAATTTCTCCGAGAAGATCGGTTTTTACATTACGCCCATTACGATTAAAGCTCTGTACACCTTCTCCGTAGTGAGCGCCATACCAAACAACATCGGAGAACTTGTAACCATCCAGAACTGTGCGAACACCCTCGTCATCGTGACAGGCTGCTACAAGACCTTCAGAAGGTATCAGTCGCAACAATCGCTGAAACGAAAGAATGTATGCATCAAAATCAGGATATATATCAGCATGATCATATTCTACGGAAGTCAGCACTATATATCGTGGTCTGTAATGAAGAAACTTAGAGTGTTTATCAAAAAAGGCGGAATCATACTCATCACCTTCGATTACGAAAATCGGATCCTTCCCAACACGAAATCCGGACATTCCATCGCTTCGAACACCACCTGCGAACAGTCCAGGTTCCAGTCCAGCAGTCGTCAGAATATGATCCATTAAAAAGGTTGTCGTGGTCTTCCCATGCGTGCCGGCCATTACAATTACCTCACGGCCTTTCAGGAAAAAATGGGAGATAGCCTGCGGCATTGACATATAATCAAGATTTCTATTGAGAATTACTTCCACTTCAGGATTTCCCCTTGAAATGGCATTTCCCACTATATAAAGATCTGCACCGCCTATGTTATCTGCAGAAAATGGCCTCGCATCAATTCCCCATTCACGAAGTCGATCCGACATGGGCGGATACAAAGAATGATCCGATCCGCTTACGGTATGCCCCACTTCTTTGAGCATGGCAGCCAGGTTTCCCATGGCCACACCGCCTACTCCCACCAGGTGAATCTTCATTCGTCCTCTCCCGCCTAAAAACCAATTCTCGAAAGAATTGAAAAAGTTTTCATAATATTAAGTACAAATAACACGGAAGTTAAAAGAAGACTCCAGCCAAGAACGCCATTTAAGTAATAGACCAGTGATCTACGTCTTCCAATATCATGAAGCCTGGCAGCCATCCGAATCGACCTTTGAATAGAAAGGCCAATTGAAAGAAATAACATTATAAATCCAAAAGCAGGATGGATGAAAAAGAATATCCCGCTGGCGGTTACAGGTATGTGCAAATGCAGGGCCACATTTCGTGGAACTCTTGTATCACTGATATCGGTTGCAGGAGGAATCCTGTGACTGAGAATTCTATCGAATGTTAATGCAAGAAGCAGAGAGACAGAAACGAGAACCATAGCGGGAATTAGCCCTTTCCACGATCTTGAAGATCCTAAAAACAATGGTCCGAACGGTCCCGTTAAAAAGAAAACCGGAAAAATTAAAAGGAATGGTAGATGAATTCTCAAAAAGACACGAAAGGGGCCTGAATCTCTATCAGCCTCGATGGAGGCTGCTGCCGGTGCATCGGATAAAATATTTTCAAGCTCTTCGATTATTGCAAACTTTCTCATAATTAACTCACGCAAGTTCAAGCAGGGGGCGACATCGGTCAAATCCTTTCAGAATTTCCCGGAATTTATTGATAGACGGATGATATGGTTCATTCTAATAGGTTGAGAATAGAACAGGTCAGGTTGAGCATTTTTGTGCAAACGATAAGTGAAGACTGGGTTTAGTTTTTAGTAAACTCAGCTACCTTCAAACCAGATCTGTATTCTTACACATTGGTTCATCATGATTGAATTTGCCAAAAAAATCACAGGATCTATCTTAATTCTCATGTCCCTTCCTTTGATTCTTCTGGCCATGATCCCTATCCTTTTCCCTCTGGTTCTAATCTTTGGATTGATAATATTGTTGCTTGCTTATATTTTTTATCGCTCCTTGCCAGCTCTGCCAAAATCTGCTGGCGACGTTATGAAAGATCTGAATATTGAAATTACAAATTTTCACAGAGGACCTGCTATTCTGTCAAGTATTGCCACAAAAATAACAATGTACTCAATCATTGTTAACGGAACCCTGTATGTGCTGCTTCTGGCTCATTCATGGTTATTCTATATTAATCCTTTAAGCAATGACCTTGAACCCGTGCGAAATATTTTTAGAGAAAATCCAGATAGTTTAATAAAATCGGAAAAATGAACATAGTAATATTTACAGATACATATTTACCGAAAATTGATGGCGTTGCCATTTCAGTAAATAACTTCACCAGGCTTCTTTCCGCAAAAGGTCATAAGTTTTTAATTTGCTGTCCCTCATACGGCCATGACGAGGATGACCCGCATCTGGAAAACATTGAAATTCTGCGTTTTAAGAGTGCGCCGCTGCCATCCTATCCGGATATCAAAGTGGTCCTTCCTTCCCGAAAAAAAATACACGGGGCAATGGCCAGATTTAAACCGGATGTTGTCCATATACAAACACCGGGTCTTCTTGGACAGTATGGAATGATGGCTGCGAAAATGTATGGGGTCCCTCTGATAGGAACATATCATACGCTTGTTTCCGAGCAAGATACCTATTTATCCCTCTATCGCCTCCTTAAGGTTGACCGCCTTTTAAATTACTTTCGATCTAAAAAGAAACTTAAATCCCGTCTTGAAAAAGTTGAGAGAAAAAATGCAAGGTCAATGAAAAAGAAGGTTATTCTAAAATTAACCAACAGAATATACGAAGCAGGTAATCTTATTATCAGCCCGAGCCATCTTATAAAAAAAGAGCTGGAAAGCTACGGAATTGAAAAACCAATTCATGTAGTCTCCAATGGAATGGACCTCGAAATATTCAATGGTAAGGTTCGCAAATCACCTGCCAGTGCTCCTCGTTTTTTGCACGTTGGACGTATATCCTATGAGAAAAATTGCCAGGTAATTCTTCGGGCATTCTCATTGATTCTTGAAACATTCCCCGATGCCACACTTGATATTCTTGGAGATGGACCAGCACTTACTTCACTGAAGATCGAGGCCAGGCAGCTCGGAATAGGTGAAAAGGTTAACTTTCCAGGTTTTGTGGCTCATGACTCGCTTCCGTCTGTCTATCCGAAATATGATCTTTTTCTTACAGCGTCGACAATGGAAACACAGGGACTCGTAGTTCTTGAAGCGACAGCCAGTGGACTACCCTGTGTAGGCGTCGATTCTTTTGCACTTCCGGAATTAATACAGAACGGACGAAATGGATATATCGTTGATCCATTTGATCACGAAGCACTCGCAAAGAAATCAGTTGAGATCATTAAGGATTCTGCTCTCTATGAAAAATTCTCAAAAGAGAGTCTGGCTATCGCTTCAGAACATGAGATAAATGGTTGTGCCCTGAAACTGGAAACAGTATATCGAATGGTAGCTTCAGGGGAAATCTAGATTTTTGCATCTGCAAGCCTTGCTTACTCAAAATAATGCATAATTCACAGTTAAGATTCAATGAATGGCATGACGCTTTCTGAATCATCGATATTATCGCCTTCAGAATCGACTCCTTCATATCCAAATTTTTTCAACTTTCGCCATAGCGATACTCTATCAATTCCAAGAATCTCCGCAGCCTGTGCCTTTTTACCACCACTCTTTCGCAAAACCCATTCAATATACCTTTTTTCATACTCTTCAAGTGTTAAAAGTACACCTTCATTATTTCTAAAGGTAGTCACTTCAATTCCAGGAAAGCTGGATAGATCAAGAACACTACCATGACTCAATACAATAGCCCTTTCCACCAGATGCTCCAGTTCTCTGACATTACCGGGAAAGTCATAATTCATTAGCAGTTGAATAACATCATCCGACACTCTCTCGACTTTCTTATCATAAAGCACATTGTATCTATCAACAAAATAGTGTAATAATAATGGTATATCTCGCCGCCTTTCAGACAGAGGTGGGATATGCAAATTAACAACATTAATTCTGTAGTATAAATCCTGCCGGAAGGTTTTCTCGGATACCATTGCACTGAGATTACGGTTGGTAGCAGCAATAAATCTTACATTTACTTTTTCCGGCTTTGTAGATCCTACAGACATAATCTCTTTTTCTTGAAGCACCCGTAATAGCTTCACCTGCATGGACAGACTCATTTCGGCAATTTCATCCAGCAAAAGAGTTCCTCCCTCGGCTGATTGAATAATACCTACTTTCTTTTTTTCCGCTCCGGTAAAAGCCCCTTTCTCATACCCGAACAACTCACTCGCCAGCAGCTCTTCGCCAAAAACACCACAGTTTACTGCAAGCATACTCTGATTATTTCGTTGACTGTGATGATGAATATATCTCGCAAGAAGTTCTTTTCCCGTTCCACTTTCACCGGTAATTAAAATATTACAATCACTGCCGGCGACATTTCGCGCAATTTCAAGAAGAGATTGCATCACGTCATCTTCCGCAATAATGGTATTTTCTTTTACTTTTACCAGCTTGTTTCGCAATGCATTATTTTCTTTTACAAGACTTCGTTTCTCAAGGGCCTCTTTTACAAGTTTGCGAACTTCATCAATTTTATACGGTTTTGTTATATAATGATACGCACCAACTTTCATAGCTTCAATCGCAGAATCAATTGTTGCATATCCTGTTATAATAATTACTTCTGTATCAGGATAAAGATCCCTGGTAGTTTCCAGAATTTGCATTCCATCAACACGTGGCATTTTCAAATCAGTAAGAACCAGGTCAAATTCACTCTCTTTAATTTTATCCAGAGCATCTTTACCGTTTTCTACAAATATAATATCATAACCCTCACGAGATAATAGAATTTGCAGATTATCAAGTGCAATTGGTTCATCGTCGACAATTAATATTTTTCCTTTATTCATTTTGCATTACTCCCCGGGCAATATTATAATAAAGGAGGCTCCCTTCCCAGGAGCACTCCTGACGTTAATGCTACCACCATGCTTCTTAACAATCTCACGAGATACAGCAAGCCCCAGACCTGATCCTTCTCCAATATCTTTTGTTGTAAAAAATGGATCAAAAATACGGCTGAGATTCTCTGCCGGAATCCCTACACCGTTATCACTTACTTCCAAAAAAACTTGTTTGTATCGCTCATTATAATCACCCGTAACGATAATTTTACCGTCTTCTTCCACAGCCTGAATTGCATTCAAAATGAAATTTATTAATACCTGTTGGATCCGTTGCCTGTCAGCATGAAAATATCCGTCTTTCTTTACTTCAACAATGAGATCAATTCCTGGATCAAGTTTTCCCTGAACCAGACTCTTTACATCGGCGATCATCTCACTCACACTGACGTTTTCCAGATAGAGTTCTTTTTCTCGCGAAAATTCAAGAAGCGATTTAACAATTCTTTTTGCTCTGTCCGTTTGATCAATAATTCTATCCATCATTCGTGACGAAATCTCTGAGTTCGCATTATCATAATCCCTGATCTCTTCATTTAATATTTCTACTGATGTAGAAATATTAGACAGGGGATTGTTTAACTCATGAGCGATCCCCGCAACAAGAGTTCCCAGTGTTGCCATTTTTGTTTGCTGTACTATTTGCTGCTCCCTCTCTTTTATTTTTTTTACCATAATATTGAGAGAGTTGATTACTGACTTAATTTCAATAATATTCGATTGCTTCCAGCCATCATCATACTTATCAAGTGAAATGGAACGAGAATAGGAAACAATATCTTCCAGAGGAATAACCACCGATTTTATCAGTTTTCTGCCCAGTATAAATATTAGCAAAAAAGCCAAAGAACCAGAAATCATCCCATTGATTGTCATAATATGTATCTTTTCCTTGAGGTTTTCCTGTTCTTCATGTTGAAAAGTATAACCGAGCTCCATCAACTTGTGCCCGGTATCGCGTATTTTTTTCTGAAGTTTTGACTGTTCATTAAAGGACTTTACATCGATTTGCAGAACAAGTCTTTCATATTCAATAAGTTCATTCTTAAACTGGTTGATTAATTTTGATGAGCTGACTTCAGCATAATCTCTACCGTGGGACTCCAGTAATAATGAAAGTTGGGTTATATTTACTTTTACTGAATCAAGATCGTTCTTATTCTTGTATAAAAACCAATTTTTTTCAAATCTTCGTATTTCACGAATAGAATCCATTAAATCTGCTGTAGCCTTGCTCATATCAAGTTGCCACCTAATACGAGAAAG
>JBNKQE010000081.1:0-15261 GCA_050295715.1 Leptospirales bacterium | reverse complement strand
GCAACAATAAATGAGGAGTATATTATGGCACATGTCCTAATTCTGGGCGGCGATGGTTATCTTGGATGGCCTTCAGCCATGTATTTTTCAAACCTGGGGTATAATGTAACCGTTGTTGACAACTATTTACGTCGTAACTCATGCACGGAACTTGATGTGGGAATGCTCTACGATGTTCCCAACCTAATACAACGGGCCAGAATCTGGTATGAAAAAACAGGTAAAGAAATTAAAGTTGTTATTGGAGATTTGACAGATCCGGAAATCATGCGCTCATTATTTGATGGAAGGATTAAGTACGACTGGTCTGTGAACGAATCGGATTTTCAGGTGCCTGGTACAGTCATTCATTATGCCGAGATGCCTTCCGCTCCTTACTCCATGATGGATTATAAACGCTCAAACTTTACCATTTCTAATAACCTGCTTGTAACAAGTAATCTTATGTATGCTGTTCGGGATTTTTCAAAAGATACGCATATAATTAAAATTGGCACCATGGGCGAATATGGAACTCCCAATATAGATATTGAGGAGGGCTGGTTAGATGTTGAACATAATGGAAGAAAACATACATTTCTATATCCACGACAGGCAAGTTCTCTTTATCATACTACAAAAATCATGGATACCGATCTCCTATGGTTCGGAGTAAGAATGTGGGGATTACGGGTTACCGATCTTATGCAGGGACCAGTTTACGGTATGGAGACTGATGAAAGTCTAATTGATGATCGCCTGAAAACAATATTCAATTACGATGAAATTTTCGGTACAATCGTGAACCGGTTTCTTGTTCAGGCAATTATTGGTTATCCACTGACAGTTTATGGGAAAGGCGGGCAGACAAGGGGTTATTTGAATATCAAAGATACATTACAATGCGTCCATTTGTCCGAAAAAAAACCGGCGGAACCTGGGGAACTTAGAATATTCAACCAGATCATGGAGACCTTTTCTGTAACTCAACTGGCGGAACTTACTCGCAAAGTTGGAGATGAACTTGGATACGAAGTGAACATCGATCATATCGAAAATCCTCGTAAAGAGGCTGAGGAACATTATTACAATCCCACATACCAGGGACTCATAGATCTCGGTGTTAAGCCACATTATTTAAATGAAAATTCATTGAAAGAGATGTTCAAGGTTGTTGAGCAATATAAGGATCGTATTCGCAAAGAAATAATTTTTCGTGGAATTAAATGGTAATTGAGGACGTCCTGGTTTCGGAACAGCCTCATTTATTTTTTTGCTATTTACTCTATTTGATATAGCTAATAGCATTTATATTTTATTCATTTTTCTTTTTTTCGGCGTAACTCTGGAGGAGACACATTGGAAATATTAGATCAAAAATTAGCCCTGTTATTTGGAATACTATCCGTTGCACAGATGATTTTCCTTCCAGGCGTTATTCTATTAAAATTCATTAAGTTAAAAAATAAGACCACAACTGAAACAATTGTTTTAAGCTTCGGACTTAGCCTGGTTTTTAATTATCAGATGATATTTCTATTATCATCTATAGGGATTCTTTTTCGAGAGTTATTATTTGCAGTACTATTATTTGAAATGGTTGCTTTTTTCTGGCTTTATAGAAAAAGCCCATGGTGGAACAGATCGATTTCAGTTCTGTGGACTGGTTCAGATAATTCATCAAAGCTTCAAAAGAAAGACAAAATAATTCAAATATCCTTATTACTTACAATTATTATTATGAGCATTGTTATTATAAGCAATGCTGGTAAAGTATTTGAGGCTAATGACGCCGTTTTTTCATGGAATCGCTGGGCCGTTCAATGGTTTAACGGAAAAACTCCTGTAATAAATGGTTGGTTATCTCCGCAGTTAATTCCATCCAACTGGTCTATAGTATTTTATTTTACTAATTCTCCGGATCTGCAATTCTTTGCGCGTTTCATTATGCCGATATTCCTTCTGGTAATGGCACTTGCACTATATGATCTGGCGAGAATACAAAAATACAATTCATTGCAGCTTTCATCAATATCCACTGTAGTTTTCTTTTTTGCTTTACCAACGATGTATGTAATTCACGGATTAATGGAGCTTCCTGTAGCATTTTTTTCCCTGATCAGCGTCTATATGCTTCTAAGAGCGGATGCCGAGGAATCGTATTTGGATTATAAGCGTTTAATTCTTGCATTCATATTCGCTGCAGGAGCTGCATTAACGAAACAGGAAGGTATGTTTTTTGCTTTTTTCTTCACTCTTGCACTATTTGACTATTTAAGAAAAAAGTATGATTATAAGACAATTTTTCAACTATATATCATACTTGGAATTATCATGGTTCTTATGGTTCTTCCATGGTATGCTTATGCTTTATTAAATTTCGATTTTAATAAAATGTCAATCAGAGGTGCGTCATCAAATCTTAAAGGTATAACAGGCGTTCCATTTTACAGTACCCCGTTTATAGCTCTTCGAAATATTTCCGCGCAAATTGGAGCTTTACAATTATTATTTGTAGCTGGACTCAATATTTATTCTGCTTATAAAGATCGAGTATTTCGCAAAATTTCATTCTGGTTTATTCTCCCCTACTTGTTTGTATGGATGTATCTTGCTGGCAAAGTACCGAGAAACCTGAACATTATCATTCCTTTTTTAGGTATGGGAATTGGAGTAGCACTACCACTTCTATTCAATCAAACAACAAATATTCGAAGTAAAATAATTTCATTCAGAATAAAATACGTACTTTATGCGATAGTTATTTTATTTGTGCTCAGTTTATTTAACAAAAACAACCAATTTGATAAACTACACCAAAAATCTTACACTCAGAGAAGTAAGCTCGGTGATCCACAGATAAATATTTATCTCGAAAAATATTTTAAGAATCCTGATCGTTCTGACTGTAAGGTAATTACCAATTATCAGTATATGATGTATGTTCCCAGTATATCCGATAGAGGTAGTTATCATAATCTACATGATACTAAAAGTTTCAAAAGAATAATCCCAGCAAATAAGAGCTTTTGTTTAGTAGTATTGAAGGTTCGATCGGATAAAAGCTATGCAAACAATGATAGAACACGAGAATATCTAGATAATCTGGTTAAGACTGGTAGAATACGATTAAAGGATGCTTTTGATAACTATAGAATATACGAAAGAGTAAGATGATTCGTAAGTGTCTAAGGAACTAATGGTGAGTATTATGAATTGAATGAGATCAATCTAATCAGCAGGTCCTTCTATCGCCTGAAACAGATCATGGAGGAATCCTGACACGAATAGCAATTTTTGTTCCACCAAGGATTAGATCAATTTCAAGTTTGTTTCCTTCCGATTGATAGGACTTGATGGGATCTGAATAAAGCTGGAGGGATTATCTACGGGGTTTGCTATTTTTTCGTCATTTTCGAATATGATAATTCATAGTGTGTATACTCAGGTTATGGTCTTCTACAAACTTTCTTGCACTGAGGCCACTCAGGGTGAATGCTTCAAGGAGTGTGGTCCTGTCGTCATATTTCTTCCATTCTGAAAGTATAATATGAAAGATGCCGTTCCTTATATGCTTACACAAAATATTTATGGTGAATAATAGATATACAGTTTACCTAATGCGATAGCTCCAGGAAAAATAATATATTAGACAGTATATTATTCTGAGAATTAATTCTGATTACTTTTCCTGGCAACTACCAATAATGAACCACCAAAAAATAATGGAATTCTAATTTTAATAAGAAATCTGTCAAAGTCAAGAATCCACTCAAATAATTTATTGATAACTGGATGGATCAGCAACTCAGCATCTGGTTTGTAGTTTTCAGAATTCTGGAATAATCTCGAAAGGAGCATAACAGGAAAAAGCAACGTTACAAAAGATGTGATCTGCTCAATTTCAAAACCGGCATTTTTCAATTTTGTCTTTAACTCACGCCTTGAATAACGCCTTTTGTGATGCGCATACTCGTCAGCCGGACCCCATAGAAATTGATGTTGTGGAACTGTAATTATAAGAATTCCCTCTCTCTTGAGAGCCTTATAAATTTGCTGCAAAACTACTTCATCTTCATCAATATGCTCGAGAACATCATAAGCACCTACCATATCGAAAGATTCGCTAAAGGGTATGTCTCGTGCATCCATCTGAAATAATTCGCAATCAGGAAGTCTCTCACTGGTCCAATGAAGTCCCTCAAGATAAATTTCACTTCCATGACATTTTAACTGTGTGTACTGCTTTGAAATACCCTGTAATACATAACCTGTTCCACATCCGATCTCAAGATAATTTCCTGGATTCTTTGAATGTCTGAAGATAGAATCAATTATAATCCTGTTTCTAACACGAAACCAAAAATTATTTGACTCAAGCTTGAAGAGTGTTTGAAAACTTTCCGAGTCAAATCCATCGTTTTCATACGCCAGCTCGGGAGCAAATGCTTTAATTCCATCAATAATTTTAGGATTCTTTAATGATTCCATTTTATCCCTGACTTGTTGTAATTACACCGACAACAATTAAGGCAAGGCCAATGATCTTGTGGATTGAGAGAGGCTCATTGAAGAAAAAATAGCTCAAAATCACAACGGCCGGAAATGTTATGCTAACAAATGGATATGCATGGCTTAAATCCAGTTTTGTCATTGCAGCCATCCAGGCAAGAGCTGCAATGCCTGCGCCGAAAAGCCCGCTCATAATCCATGGATCAAAGAGATTCGTCACAAGAAAGATTATCTTTTCAAGCGTTCCATCCGGTAACCCACCCTTTATTGACATACGCCACTTGATCACAATTTGACCATAAATTGTTAGTATAATCGTTGTTGCTACGTAAACATAAGCCATAATATTATTTTTCCATTTGTGCTAAACCAATTCCGGATAGCCCATGTCCATTTCCATTGTACAACATATAATGTTCACCATTATGTTCAAAAACAAATGGGTAACAGATCATTTCACTGTCCCACCCGTTAACAGAGACATCAATCCCTGCTTCTGCTAAATTGAGAGTCCAGCTGGCACCATCGATGCTTTTTGCATAACCAATACGGTACTTTTCACCAGATCCACTTCGATACGAAAACCACATCTCATATTTTCTTTCATTACTATATATTACCGTAGGACGCGAGAAAGCCTGAGCAACACCAATTTCATATGGGACGGAAAGACCTTTCTTATCCCACAGATGACCATCTTTCGATTCTGCATAATTCAGCACATGAATCATCTCACCATTACCCGCATCCCAGGTAATCGTTGATCCATACCACATTTTATATCCAGTTGACTCATCTCCTAACACATACGGATAGGAAAGGCTTACACTATCGATGGAATCCGTTGACATAAATGGAATTTCGTTTTCCAGTGTAAGACTCCAATCTTTTTGATCAAGAATAAGTCGCCCAACATCGCCTCTCCAATGTTCTCCCGGGGCAATTTGCCATCCCATGAATAAAATATAAGTTTTACCTTGAGCTATGTATGCATTACCAATACTCACACCATGGGAATAAAAGGATCCATCCACACCATAGGAAAATAGTGGTTCCTTGTATTCATCTATCACTTTTCGTTGAACTACATCAAGATCAAAATATCCCACAGATGACCGATTATGCTCATCTCTACCGCTAAACAAGATCCTGTATGTGTCATTTTCCAGGTGAATGGGCAACGGATTAGCAGCATGAGTTAATAAATGCGGATGAACTCCTGATGGCTGAAATACCTTTCCAAGTTTTTCCCATCTCATTAAATTCTCCTCAATCGATCACTGGTTGCGCGGATTTTCTCCGCCTCCTGTGCAATGTATACACCTTTCTCTTCAGTATCATTCAATATTAAAGCACCCGCACCGACAACGCATTCGGGTGCAATTTTTATATGATCACGAAGAGTTGCATTCACACCAATAAAACAGTTACGACCAATAGTAACACCACCAGAAACTACGACATGTGAAGTAATAAATACATTATCTTCAATGATTGAATGATGACCGATATGATTTCCACTCCATAATACTACATTATTGCCTATTTCCACAAATGGCTGTATCGTATTATCTTCAAGAATAAAGCAGTTATCGCCAATTTTAACATTGTCAAATAGCGTGGCTCTTTCACTTATATATGAATAGAAAGAATAACCTTTTTCTTTTGCAAGGTTGTATTTCTCTTCACGATGCTTATTAACTTTGGAGTATCCAATAGCAATAAACATTAAATTATCTGCAGGCAAATACTTTTTTTCAATTTCATCAAAAGGTACAACAGGTAGATCACGAAAGTGATCCGACTGCATAAATTGTCTATCCACAGTAAAAGCTACTACACGTCCTTTATCCGACTGTTCAATTAAGTAGTGGGCTATTTCAGCATTCTCCCCCACTCCAAATATTACAATTTTTTTCATGCTTTGGATAACCTGCTCATCCGCCAGTCTTTTACAGATAATGGTACCTGCATTGTATATCCAAGTAGTTCAGCATATTCTGGATTATCCGAGAATTTCCCATTCAACATAGCAGGAATATCAACCTGCTGTTTGATTATTGGAGCCGTGTAAAGGTGGTTTATCGCACGTCTGGTTGCACCTGAATCATTATACCCTCCTCTGTGGAATAACATAGAGTCAAATACAATAGCAGATCCAGCCGGTGCTTCGGCATATACCATATTTTCATCGATATATTTATCCGATGGAATCATCTCCATCTGGTGCGTGTAAGGGACAACTACTGTGCCACCATTTTCTTTCTTGAAATCATCGATACAGAATAGTGCATTTATTGCAATTGGACGAGAACTAATATAGTTCTGGTAAGGAAGGTCCCTGTGCCATGATGTTTGATGATGCTGTTTACCAGATCGAATAATAATTGAATTTTGAAGATTAAGTATAAATTTCTGCTTCAGCATTGCAGAGACTATATCTGTTACCTTTTTTCTGTTAATAAAACTTAGAAAGAAATCATCATATACAAACAGCATTCTGGCCATATCAAGTTCCTGAATTTTTTCCAGGTTCTCTCTCCCAAACTCTGCCTCTTGAATTTCGTAGACTTTTTCAATGCGCTCTCGAGCTTGCTCAATTTCACTGCTGTTTAAAACATCCTGAACAACAGTAAAACCTCGATTTTTAATGTTCTCCACATGACGGTCTACATCAGACTCGACCTTCGCTTGTTCGAATTTTCCATAAGACATAGTTTTGTAGCTCATAATTTCTCCTCCAACTCAAAGTACATTGTCATGCTATTCGTATTTTTCTTATTCAATGATTGAAGTATAATAAATGGAAATAAAAATATTTCGTTAATAATAATCCGAAAAAATCCATTAAACTCTGTTTTCATTTCAACTTGACGCAAGGATGAATTTACTGTCTTCTCTTTCTGGCCTGCGGATAGTAACACCGACTCATTCTTCCTGATCAACCAATCTCCAAGCGGTTTTAACATATTGGATAATGGGTAAGTAAGATAAACAAGATCTGCAATCTGAAAATTATGCCTTTGGCAAATTTCCCGTACGTCATCAATAGTATATCTTTTCATATGCCCTGCAATTTCATCCTCAATTCCCCAGTATTGCATACCTGCTGGAACTACGGATATAATTCTCCCTCCCTTATTCATAATAGACTTTGCTTTCTCAAAATATTGAGCGAGTTCGGCATCTGATAAATGCTCAATTACATTATGTGAAAAAATGACATCACAATGGCCTTCTATTGTGCCTGTTAAAAAGTTTTCATTATGTATACAATATTTACCCGATTCAATCCAGTAATGATTTTCTTCTTTATTGACTTTCACAGATTCGGGATTCAACTCATACGCATGTCCTTTCGCTCCTTGCTTTAAAAAAAGCAACGAAGTTATTCCAACACCGGCTCCGATCTCCACAAAACTCTGCGGTTCTGTTGCTTTAATTCTTTTTTTTATGTACCAATTGACAAGAATATTCCCCGGCGCCAGACGATATTTTTTCATTCATACAGCTCCTTAACTATAATTCGAGGTCGTTGTTTCACTTCCTCAAATATTCTCGACATGTAGACACTGATCACTCCGAGTGCAAGGATCTGCAAACCACCAAACAACCAGATGGAAACTACTATGGATGACCATCCAGATGGAATTGTATTATAAATAAAATATTGATACATTACATATACAATATACAGCGATACTCCAATCACAATAAAAACCCCGGCATAAAATATCATCCACAAAGGTTTTGCTGAACTTGACGTTATTGCTTCAACCAAAATTTTAAGCTTGTGATAAATACTATAGGATGATTCCCCTTTATCCTTTTTGTGAATCTTCAGCTCTTTTTGATTAAATCCGCAAAGGACTGTCAGGGTGCTAAAATTAAGCGATCTCTCTGAAAAATTTCGAAGAGCATTTACATATCCCTGTCGCATAAGTCTTACGGTGAGAAAGTTCACAGGTATTTTAGCATCAGACAGAAGGTTCAATAACCAGTAAAAAAGAACTCCAGACCATCTTTCAAAGAGTCTTCCTTTCCTTTTTTGTTGTACTCCATATACTACATCGACCGATGGAATCATCTCTTCCCAGAAGACCTCTAAAAGTTCGGGCTCCTCTTCAAGATCACAATCAATCAAAAAGACATACTCTTTTTGAGCAACTCCCAGACCGGCCAGCATCGCCTTGTGATGTCCGAAATTGCGGGATAGATCCATTACCTTTATCCGAGAATCATGTCTTCTTAATTCAAGAGCGACCTCTAATGATTCATCGGGAGATCCATCATTTACAAATATGAATTCGTAATCAGTAGTGATCCGATCCAGTGTGGCTTTACTTCGCGAATAAAATTCTTTTAAGTACGGAGCTGATCGGTACATGGTAGTTACAATAGATACCGAACTACGAATTTGCTTATTCTTACTTCTTGCCATCTTTTCATTTTCCAAATGATTTCATATAGGAAATAGCATCTTTACCTGTATTAAAAATCAGATCAAGTATAGTCACGCCATGTTCAAAGGGTGGAAATAATTGATGATATTCTGGATATCCTGAATATTCCATCCAGGAGAGTTTTATATTCTTTTCATCAAACAATTCCTTAACAATGTAATCTTTCGCTGCTGGACCAGATAAATACTCACTTGCTCCTGCTTTTTCGCACAAACCAACCAGTCGCTCCGTCTTTCCTTCGATAACCCCATAATCCATTGACCAGGAAATCTTAGTATCAATCCCCAGAATTTCATTTATAGTTGTAATAAATTGATAATTAATCTGACTCAACAGCTCTTCTTTATTTTCGAGAAATAGATATTCAAATCGATCTTTATAGTCTTTAAAATACGGTGCACGTGCGTAGTTGTGCCGAATTTTTTCCCAATGATCGATCCCCCATTTGGTATCACTGATTTGTGTTTCGCATATTTTTTGAAAATATTTACCTTTAACTTCCACAGGAATACTTATCCAGGTGGGGCCTTTCGCTGTTTTAATTTTATTACGATTTCGCCAATCTCGCCTGGTATATTGCATATCATCAAAAAGGATAAACTCATCGACCATATTGATCATATCAAAATATCCTTTCCAGGGGATATAATTAGATTGTAATATTGCAACTTTTTTCATAATTTATTATAATATTTATTAATTTCGTCGATAACCCTATCGACATTTTCCATACTCAATTCAGTATACATTGGCAATCTAATTATCCTGGAACTCATCAACTCCGTAAACTTGAGATTGCTCTCGGAATATCCTAACTTCTGGCCATAGTCCGACTTATGCAAGGGTAAATAATGAAATACTGAAACTATTTCTTTCTCCATAAGCCAATGAATTAACGAATCACGAATCTCTTCAGTATTTACAATAATATAGTACATATGAGCGTTATGTTCAGCATAACCGGGAATGACGGGTCTTCTTAAATATCCCTTTTTCTCTAAATCATGCAGTCCATTATTATAATGATTCCAGATTTCTTTGCGTTTTTGATTAATAAAATCAACTTCCTCCAGTTGTGCCTTTAAGAATGCTGCAACGATTTCACCCGGTAAATAGGAAGATCCCATATCAACCCAGGTATATTTATCTACCTGCCCACGAAAGAATTTACTTCGATTTGTTCCTTTCTCACGTATTATTTCTGCACGTTCCATAAAACGCTTATCATTAATTAGCAGGGCACCACCTTCGCCGGATGTAATGTTCTTTGTCTCATGAAAACTATAAGTACCCATCTGTCCAATGGTTCCGAGTGCTCTATTTTTATAAAATGCCCCCACTCCCTGAGCCGCATCTTCCACAACAAGAAGATTATACCTGTTAGCGATATCTATTATTGTATCCATCTCACAGGCAACACCTGCATAATGCACTGGAACAATTGCTCTGGTTTTTTCTGTTATTGCCTCTTCGAGAAGATTTTCATCCAGATTGAGTGTATCTTCCCTTATATCAACAAAAACCAGCCTGGCTCCTCGCAGGGCAAAAGCATTAGCTGTAGAAACAAATGTAAACGATGGGAGTATTACTTCATCACCCGGCTCGATATCTGCGAGAATTGCACTCATCTCAAGAGCACCAGTGCATGAATGTGTCAACAATGCTTTAGAAGTACCAGTCAACTTCTCCAGAATCGAATGAACTTCTTTTGTAAAAGGACCATCTCCAGAAAGTTGGGAGTTATGGTGGGCCTGGCTTATATACCACAACTCCTTCCCAGTCATATACGGTTTATTAAATGGAATTCTCATACTATATAATCACTTCAATCCAAATCTTTCTTTTGTATCCGTTGACATAGGTCCTGCCCACAAAATATCACTCTCATCAATACCATTTTTCCCTAAATTAGCAATGGCTTTATTGTATTCATCTATTCCTTTTCCACTGTAAGCTACAGAATTCTGACCAGATACAGTGTCAAAATGAAATAATTTCCAGGTTGAACTTTGCATTTTTTCATAAGGGACACCGCCCAGAACATTTGTTCCTGGAATGCCTTCCGTCCATTTTGAGGCATCCCATTCAAGTGCATATTCCACTGGAAGTAAATGTCCATTCAGCTTCCTATTAAAAAGAAATACAGGTTTATCTAAATCAATTCCAGTCATTTTCGTTTCGAAATGTTTTTCTTTTTTATTAAAGGGATTATAAAACTGAAATTCAAATCCAATTAATCCATTAATTTGTGGATTTCCAGAAAGGTATTTAATGTATCCACTTGAATAATTCCAATATCCGCCAGTACCAAGGTCTTCACCAACAATAACTATCTGAGATTCAGGTAGAAATGAATTTTTAAATACATCACTTTTAATTCTATCGATTTTCCTATTTTCAATCCTTATATCGCGATATGATACTCTGTTTTTCTGAACGGACATTAATAACACAATCAATGTCATACTAAATACTATTGACTTCTGTATTCTTTTACTAATTTTTCGCATTAAAACGACTTCAGTCCATAACGTTCCGACTAAAAGACCAGAACCGTAAGCCGCAAGATGAAAGTATCGACTGGTAAAATAGGGAGAGAGGAACCAGAAAGTTAATCCTATTGATATAATCCATGATACAGAAAGAATATAGGGAAATAAATCATGAAGAATCACATGTGGACTCAAATTTCTATTTATTAAAGAACCTGACATCCTGTTGATAAATATAATGAACCCTATTACACTTATTAATATAATTATACTTTCAATAATTACGGTTAACGGTCCCCCCTTCGATAGAGGAAATATATAAAACAGACTTGCAAACAATCGACTCTTAACCAAAGGTAGTTCTATTAATGTGGGACTTATGGAATCATGCCCGGAGCCACGCAATAATATTTGCACAGCTCTTAGTAAACCCATTAAGACTTCAATTGATATCAAAAATATTATTCTCTTTTCTATTTTATAATTGTTAACATACATGTAGATAAATACAGTAACCGGTATAAGAAATACCGTATTTGGCATTATAAGCATCGAAAATAAAAAAAGAATAACAAAAGGAATTGCATATTGTATTTTTTTATCGACTAAATATTTATTTGCGAAAATTATAGATATAAATAGAAAGACACTCCCAATAACAGTATAGGATCCTGAAATAAAATGTGGAATTAAGTTCTGTCCAATAAGAATAGAAGGAAAGACAGAAGCCATGAGGGAACTTACCCATGAAAATTTGAACTGACAGTACATTATGTAAAACAAACTTAAGTTTGCTATGATTAGATAAGTGAGTATATAAATACGTGCAGCAACTAACGATTTAACCATTAATATATGAGCTACATGCAGTAAATATGCTAACCCGGGACTGCTATGCAGGATTCCGTTATGGAAGCGGTTATCTAAACCAAGAATGTATCGCCCGAGGTCATCCAGAAACATTCCTTCTTTCAGGAAGACACCGGAGTAACTGGAGATAACTGTAACAATAAATATTATCAAGTATGCCTTAAAAAGATCTTTATTTAACCAGTAAAACATTTAACCCTCACTTTTTTTTAGATTTTCAAATCAGTATTCTGATATTTATAAATACGTTTTCCTATGATATTAACCCCACATATCAGCGGAAGTTGTCGCCTCGATTATTCACATAAATAACCCTCAAATATAAATCATGCTTTTTGATTTATAACAGACCCAGTCATTCAACTGCATACTTTAATGCCTGTTTAAGGGCAATCAATGAATTATCCTGCAAATATTTGTCATAGTTTGATTTTCTAATTTTAGAAAGTCCATCTAGTTTTTCTTGTTTTGCTATAATTTCCATAAACAATCCAATTAATGATTCAACATCAGCAGGAGGAACAACATACCCGATTTCATATTTGCGAACCTCGTCTGCCATATAGCAGTTATCCGAAACGATAATTGGCTTTTTAAATATAGAAGCTTTAGCCAGCATATTACTGCTAAAATAGAATTCTTCATAAGCGGCATATATAAGATCACATCCATTCATAAGTTCATTTAAGTCCGCTTCTTCCGGTAATCTGTTTGTATAATAGAAGATTTTATCATTGTGTTTTTTGACTGTATTCGTAATGAGATTTAGCTCATCTTCACTGAAATCGTTCTCCATTAACTGACCGGCAATTATAAAAAATAGATCGGAGTTTGAAGAAATCTTTTCAATTGATTTAAGCAGAGTCAGTATTCCTTTTCTTTTGGCAAGGCTTCCAAAAAGGCCAACTTTAAACTTCCCTCGTCCGCGATTTTCTATATCCAGTAGTAGATTGGATTTTTGTTCAGGCAGACTCCCATCTGCTATATCCGGGAATGGTAATACTTTTACATTTGGGTATTTTTCTGCAAGTATGGGAACGACGCTTTTTACCAGCAATCCAATTGCCTTGATTTTTTTGCTTTTAAATAGATTTGACGGACTTAATACCAGCCTGGCCCTTTTTCCGAGGACCGGCAAGGCTTCAAGAGGATGAAAATACAATGCTCCCCATTTATACGGGAAAAATTGATCAAAAATACGTGTAATGATAAAACCGGAAATATATGAATCAAGCCATGGGAGAAAAACCATATCAATATTTAATTTATGTTCATAAGATACCTTTTCCAGGATACTTACCAGGTTTTTCCAGCGATTGATCACTATCCAGATTTGCTTAAGAGAAAAGAGGTTGTTGTAACTTCCGTAGATATCTCTATATTCAATAAAATAGCACTTCCCGAATAAATCCGGAATCTCTAATTTTATACGATCTTTTATTTCCTCAGGATCAGGACCAAGAACTATAACTTTCCAGCCGTTTAAAAGTCCAGCTTCAGCAAAATACTTCAGATATGTTGAATGATGTCCGGTTTGAAAAGGATCCGCAATGACTATTGTTTTCAATAAACCAGCTCCTGTTGCATTAAAACTTTAAGGCAAGTATCCTTTTGACCCTTGACAGTAATGATTTTAACTTTATTCGAATGAGCGTTTTTAATCCAATATGATTCAATTCCTTTTCCAGAATTATATGGTCCGGAACATTGTAATAATAATTTAAACGAAAATCAATATGTTTCGTAACTATAGGTTTCAAATGAATCTTTTGGGATAGATGTATATCCTGGCCGGACAAACCATGTATGATATTTGATTCATGGGGTTTTAATTGCAGGCCGAAACCGAATAAATAATCTCCGGCAGGTTTCACGGTAAGCACATATTCCGTTTTCATATCGTGAATATCTTTAGTACCATACAAATCTACTGTTAGATCATAATCCCTTATTTCGGGGACCAGTCTTTTTAATCTTTCAGGATCGATTTCACAAAATGCATCATAGACTGCTATAGAATTTTCCAACGATATTAAATTATAACTCTTTTCCTGAGATTGCAATGGCACCTGAAGATGCGTTGATGCTTTCTTATGATGGACTCCGGGATCGGAAAAATTCGTTGTCAATGAAATTCGCGGATAAACAAAATAGAGATCATTTTCGATCAAGTAATAGATAAAATACTTCTTCCATGATGTCTCTGGCCATTGAATCACATCATGCGGAACCGCGTAAGAAATATCCTCACTATTCCCTTTGTTTTTATCATACCAGCTGCGAAATTGTAACCATTGAGATTCTGTCCAGCATTGCCCCCAGGAGGAAGCAAGCTGCATGAAAAATACATCCGATGCATCATCAAGCGGTAAAAAACTTGATCTGGCGGTTTCATTATATCTGTGCGAATACAGCGATATACCGGCAATATGCTTATCGCTGCCATATTTTACTATAGTATTTTTTGTATAATCATAAAAGTAACGCGAAACATACAAATCATCTTCAAGAAGAATTATGCTTCCATATTCACTGGCAAGATCTCCGCAAAACAATATGTGATTTCGCAATCCCATATTTTCGTCATGAAATATGAGTCTCTTTTCACCATTCTTCCATTCGAAAGCCTCAGCAATTTGCCTGACTTCATCATTATCACTTTTATCAACACTTATTACCAGAGGAATATTACTGTCATCATATACGGCACTAGCTATTGAGTTCAGAAGACGTTTTAGAGATTCCGGCCTATTATAGGCAGAGATTATGATAGCTGTATTCACTGGTTCAACGCGCTTCCTTATAAAATAAATTATTATCCAGTTTTTTATTTTTATTTATTAATAATAACACATAACTTATCATTATTCGCATTATATCTATCGCCAATAATAGTTACTTTGATTTTTCTTTCCGGAAACATTTTATTCATATAAAGAGATCGG
>JBNKQE010000080.1:0-15630 GCA_050295715.1 Leptospirales bacterium | reverse complement strand
AGGAGGCCGTATGGAAGATAGAATTATAATCGATGGGATTATGGCAAACATAGTTTCTATTAAATTTGATAAAAGCATAAGCCAGACAATACTCGGGCCAATCACTTTCTATCAGTGCTCTTTTAAAATTAGCATTGAAGAATATTGGCAGATACGTGATTTTTTAAGATCCCATGAAGTTAAACATCAATTCAATTTGCTCTTTTTAAGAAAAGAGGGTCCTGAAATATCAATGGGTGGGGCTTTATTGAATACCAATCTATCGCTCCATGAAGATAATAATTTTTTGGACATTGAGTTCGTATCGAGAAGCCCATATCTGGATGTTTCTTAATGGCAGACGATAAACAATTGGATCTTTTCGGCGAAGAAGAGCCGGATGAAAAAGACCAGGAAGACCAGGAAGTCCAGGACGACTGGCCTTATCCTGAAGTTCCAATCTGGTGAGGTAACCATGGCAGTATTTTGGGAATTCAAAGACATCAGAAAAGAAAGGCCTGCGGAGGATGGGATCTATACCTGGAAGGCTCCTTTCGGAAATATCCGAGTTCGGTATGATCACGGCGAATGGTTCCTCTGCAGCAACGGCGATCGGTTACCGGATTATGTAGTGCGTTGGTATCGATAATGCCAGAGAATAACTTCGAGAAAGCCGACCATTTCATATTCGTTACTGGATTCAATATAGTCCTAGATGGAGAGATCTGGTACAGAGAGTGTGGGCATAAAATTTACAAAGAAGGAGATTTTCATTTTGTTGCTGGGAAATATTCAACGAAACAGAGAGTACAATCAATCCTTAAAGATTTGCCATTTATCAAAAAAGAAGATGTCGAGGTAAAGACATCAATTCAAATATTCGATTTAAAGGAGAACAAAATTGTCTGACGAAAAAGGGAAAGCATATGGGCACAGGAATTCGGAGAGTAATTACTTTCCGACACCGTACTCGATAACTGAAGCGCTGATGGAGAGGGAGGTTTTTAATTGGAGCAATACCGTCCTCGAGCCGGCAGCTGGTAAAGGCGATATGGTGAAAGTTCTCGAGCAGCATTTCTGGAATGTAAAGTGCTATGATATCGAACCTATGTCTCCCGGGATCCCTGCTGGAGATTTCTATAAAGAAACAGAGATGCACGATTACATAATCACCAACCCGCCTTATGGAAAAGAGCTGGATAAATTCGTTATCAAATGCCAGCAGATCACGAAGAAGAAATTCGCGCTCTTTACACGGATCAATTTTCTGTCCGGATCCACTCGGTTCAACAGCGATCTGTATAAGCATCTAAAGAATGTCTATGTGTTCACCAGGATGCCGGACCTACGATCGGCGATCCGATCCGACGGTAAATACCAGACCGGAATGAATGTCTATGCCTGGCTGGTCTGGGATATGAAATATAAGAAAAAGCCGATGATCAGCTGGATCGATAACAGCGAGTTTGTCTTGAGAAAAGGGGATTTATGAAAAGGAAATATTTATCAAAAGCGCAGCCAAACGGGGATGAAAAAGTCGAAGATTTGATTCTAAGTTTTACGTGTGAATATTTTGACTATAAATATAAAAAAACTGAAATAGCAAACATAAATTCAGAAGCGAAAACAATAGAAGAATCACTTCACAAAACAATTTCTGGTGCAGTATATGATGCACTTTTATCGAAAATGCTTGAAAGAAAATCGTCACATTTCCGCGTAAGCTATAAAGACTTGGAGGAATCAGAATGAGAATGAAACCAAAAAAGAATTTTACAGATTTTATTATGCTGCCTCTGGGGATTATCTTCGGTATTGGATTTGTAATCCTCTATATTCTTATTTTCGGAGAAAAAGTAGAGGATCCAGCTCCACAGGAATTACCGCCAATCTTCGAGGACGTTTCGCCTGTCGGCGCTCACTTCCGGTCCGGGGACATGGATATCCTTTACGGCTATTCGGAGCCAGGTTACCACATAGTGGAGGTTCGTGACGGTGAAAACCGTTTTATCTATCACGCGGATTCGAGGGATCATGCCCTTGATTATATGGTTCGGTTAATTCAATTTGAAAGATATGGAGTTGTCTATGGAAGAAAAGAAACAGGAGACTGATTACGATCGGAAAAACAAGAACAACGCTATCGGCTGTCTGGTTATTCTCGTAATCGTCACAGCGCTCACTATCTGGGCGATGAATCTTTGAGAGCAGGCCGGGAAATTCTGTATTTCTCGGCTTGATTTCTTTTTAAAGTAGCACTAACATAACATAAAACCACAAAAAGGATCGAAACATGCAATTCTACATTATTCACAGAGAGCCGGCTAAGAACGCCGAGCTACTTCCTGACTACGCAATAAAGAAGGTCAACGTCCGTGAAGGGTATCAAATTATTTCTGATATAGGTCACGCGCTTGGTGTTACCTGGGAAGGCCAGAATAAGTGCTACAACGCCACCCACCCCATTACCCTCCGGTTTTATCGGAATCAGGACTCACTCATTGATTTACTTTCTCACTACAGAGCGAATCTTCACGAGTACGAACGGCGATTTGGCAAAAAAACAGTTTTTCATGACAGATATGAAAATGTCCCGATCGCAGCGCTGGTAGATGTAGCACCATTCTATGACGACGATTACGATTCAGTAATTCGTTATATGCTGAAACACAAATCGAAACATCTCACACATATGGAAATAACCAGGCTGGAAAGTCTGATTAAATAGGAGGCATTTTATGAAGGCTATTACGGTCGAAGAGCTCGAGAAGATTTACCGAGAAAACTCGAATGAAAAAGCAGCAGAAATTCTCGAGATCTCTGTAACGACACTTCTTCGGTATATCCGCAAATGTGGAATCGAGGAAAAGGGATCCGGAGCTCACAATAGAAAACTAAAGGTGGTCGGCTGATGGATTACAAAGAACAATATCTCGATCCGCGTTGGCAACGGAAACGGCTCGAGATACTTAACCGGGATAATTTCACCTGCAGAGGATGTAAGAGCACATCGAAAACTCTCAACGTACATCATCTCTATTATATCAAGGACCGGGATGTCTGGGATTATTTGGATTCCTGCTATGAGACTGTTTGTAACGATTGCCACAAAGATATCCATCTTAATACAGAGAATGATTTATCTGGCAATAGGGCGATGGTTATCCTTGATTTGATCAGCGAATATACGAGTCCAACAATACAGGGAAAATATACAAAACTTTTCCTTGAGATAATACGAAGCTGTCACACTTTGGTCTCATTTGGAGATGAGAAAATTGTAATACTGAAAGAGGATTACGGATTTTCAGCATATGATCTCCTCGAGGAAGCTCTTTGCAACGGTATAAAATTCCGAGACTTCCAGTTCTTCGTTAACCACAAAATCAAAGAGAGGCTCGCCGATGTCGAATAAGGTTCAAACACTTATTATCCCATTCTTCAAGGTCGATATTGAAATCCTGAATGATAGTAAAATTAAGATGCTCAGGAAAATGCCTGCCGGTGATAGCCTTTTTGTTTTATGGATAGGGATTCTTAGTCTGGCGATGAAGTCCGATGATCCAGGAACTGTGGAGCTCGGAAGAGGGATCCCCTTTTCACCGGAAATGCTCGCTGCAGAACTGGATATGGAAATCGCAACAGTACACCTCGGCCTTGAGACATTCGTAAAACTCAAGATGATTGAGATGATTCACAACGATACAATCTTTGTTACCAACTTCGAGAAACATCAATCTCTCGACAGGATAAGGCAGACAAGAGAAGCTACGAGAAAGAGGGTTGCAAAGTACCGCGAAAGGAAGAAAATAGAGGCAATAGAGCATAGTAACAGTTACAATGAAGATTGTAACGCTGACGTAACAAATGAAGGCAAGTTACGTAACGGCACAGATAAGATAAGAGAAGATTATAATAGAATAGATAAGAATAGAGATAGAGAAGAGCAGTTTTCTCCATCGAATTCCGGGGCTCAAAAATATCAATCATTCTTTTCTTCTCCGGATCCTCAGCCAGAAGAGTTTGAAAAGTTCGATCCAGATGTCAACAGGCAGCGTTTTATGGAAATAAAATCTCACTGGAAACTTAAACCGAATCTTCCGAGCACTAGGGCGCTCGATGTGAATACAAGGGTTGATTCTGAAGTACTCGATGTACTGGCTGTTTTCCCCAACAACGACATCTTTCAGGCTATAGATAATCTTTCAAAATGCTATGAGAAAATCGAACTAAACTGGAGACCGAAATCATTCTCCGAATTCATCAAAATGAAAAAGATTGAGAAATGGCTTTCATTTGCAACGGTAGAGGAGTATTTCCCGAAGCAGAAATCAGAAGCCGAGATAAAACTCGAGAAGACCGTGTCCACCTATGACAAGGATATCAATAAGCCTGGTATTGACGATTCACTTAAGCAGAAGTACCGGGATGAGATCGACCGACTGAAGAGAGAAATAGAACTGGAGAAAGAGTATGACGCAGTTTGATTTTTTAGCAGCAATGGAGATCGGGTTCGCCCCGAAGAAAAACCAGGAGAAAAAAGAAGATTATCTGAATAAGCTGAATGTTTTCGTCAGTAAATGCCCGGAAAATAATCTTCAGGATGTTTATTCTTTCGCTGCATCCTCTGAGAAGTACCCATCGATCAAAGAGCTTTTCAAATACGCTCGGGAGAAAGGATACATATTCGAGGCCGAGTCGAAGCCGGAGGTCCGGCAGACTTTCTATTATCGCTGTAATGGATTTTACAAGAATATCGAGACCGGAAAGGATGAGAATGGAAAGCCTGTATTCGAGAAGAAGCATTTTCTATGCGATACATCCTATTCGAAAGAGGCTCGGTCCTGTCCAAACTGCGGATCCACTCACGCGACGATCGTAGATACGCAAGGAGCTGCATTTCCGCCAGAGGTCGTATTTGTGAAGGAGGACTGCTATCGATGCAAGATATATGCTCCCGACGGTAAAGGAGATGGATATCGCGTATATGGGCCAAAGTGCAGCCAACACGGCGGATACCGATCCCCGGATAACCGGGATGAAACCTGCGGAGTATGTGCCTGCCGGCCATGCTGCCTCGATGCCAGGCGATCGAAATACGAGCCTCAGCACTATTTCTACCAAAAAAATGGAGAGCGTGCCGATATTCAGCAGCCGTGGATATCATTGGATGCCGTACCAGGT
Source organism: Leptospirales bacterium (assembly GCA_050295715.1). Lineage (GTDB taxonomy): Bacteria > Spirochaetota > Leptospiria > Leptospirales > Leptonemataceae > JBNKQE01. The sequence continues at coordinate 10,467 of JBNKQE010000080.1, read as the reverse complement.
GAAAATATCCGGGACGTCAAGAAATTATCAGAAGAGAAAACCCACAGAGGAGGATTTTAGTGAAAACCAGAAAACCCGAGGCAATTCCCGAAAACTGCGATAGTTGTGAGAAACAGGAGGATTGCAATCTTTATCATGATTTCGGCTGTAATGCATGCTCAAAATATGTCCCGAAGAATTTTAATTATCCACGACTTGGGAAAAAAGCTACAGTAAAAGTCAAAGAAGTCGATCCTACCGTAGAAGTCGAATGCGAATGCACTCTGGCACAGAGCATACTCGGCGAAGGCTGCGAGATCTGCAACCCATCGCTCGCCCTGGAGCATGCCAAGGATTACATCACCGAACTTGAGCATGCGGTACAATCGCTCCAATGCTGCGCGAACTGTACCGTTTTCAATTGTCCTCACCGCGATGTCCACTCCAGGAAACCTTGTGAAGATTCGGATGATGACTTCGAATGGGAAGGAATCGATGAGTAAAAAATCAGAACAAATCCGACTGGAAAAAGAATCCGAAAAGAACCTGCTCGATTTCGTTGACCGAGTAATCGATCTGGTCCGGAAAAACGGAGGAAATTCTCCCGGTAAAAAATCCACTTCTTCCGGGATGCAGCTGAAATTCGATCTGGTTTAATTGACTTGCATTCGTTCCGACAGGATAGTAATGTGTTACAACATAATACAGGAGGTTATATGAAAATTGACGGACTTTATGAGCTCGCATACAGGGCTCATTCGAACACTTCTTTCTTCCCGGAAGAGGCAGCGAAGCGGACGGTCGAATGGATCGAAGCGCAGCTGGAAGAGGATCTGCAGAAGATTGAATCCGAATCCGGATCAACCGGAAACTATGCCGAAAAGTACATTGATCATGTGAAGCACTGGCTTTCGGCAAAATCGAAGGTTATGAGCTGGTTTATTACCGGACCTGCGAATTTCCCGGTCGCCAGAAACCAGAAGTATATGAACTGGGAGGATTCCGCTTATCATGGCTGGATGCACTGGCGGGAGAAATACATCAAAGCGGTTTTTCGCAAACCGACACCTTCCACTGAACAGGATCTCGATGATGCCTTGAAGCAGTATGACCAGGCGGTCCAGAACCAGGAGAAGATGAAAGCGGTCAATAAGATCATCCGCAGCTTCCATCCGGACGAAAGACTTGAACAGGTTATGGATCTCGGATTTTCTGATGAAAATGCTGCAGCGATCCTGAAGCCGGACTGCTGCGGAGACATAGGATTTCCGCGGTACGCTCTGACGAATAACAATGCGAAAATCAAACTGCTCAAGGATAAGATGCTGGTTATGAAAGCCAGGATCGCCAGAAAGGAATCTTTCGAACCGATTCAGTTCGAAGGTGGCGTTATTGACATCGAGGATGACCGTGTTAAAATCACGCACGACGAAAAGCCGGATCGGTCCGTAATAGACCGCTTGAAATCTCGCGGGTTCCGCTGGAGCCGGAACTGGGGATGCTGGTGCCGGAAGCATACGGCGCGAGCTTTGGAAGATGCTAAGTGGTGTGTGGAGGTATCGGATTGAAAGCATATATGGCTTATAGCTATACTGCAGGCTCATCAGAAGGTGCTGTTCTTATATTTGCAAATACAATCAGAGAAGCAAAGAAACTGGCATGGGATACATATATTTCTGAATATTGTGATGGAGAGTGGACTGATCTTAGGGTAAGTATAATCAAAAATCAGCCATGGCTTTTCAAAGAAATGACAAAAGAAACTCCTCACGTTATTGAGTCCCCAAAATCGTGTGACCATTGTACATACTGGGGGAATTCTGAGATAGGAGAAGATGGCCTGTGCGATGATTGTAGAGAAGAGATCAAGGAGGATTCCGAAGAATGAAATACTGGAAATGCCAAAAGGATCTCGTCGGAGGTTGCGATCATCTTATCTGCCTTGCTGAAGGAGAATATCTTCCGGACAACATCGGATGTGGAGAAGGAATTTTCTGCGAGATTAGCCAGGAAGAATACGATCGCCTTCGCGAGCGTAATCTCGAAGAGGTTTTGATTCGCCATTGATCAATTCATCCCGGATCAATCCCTTCTTGATTCGGGATAAAAACAGCGTTATGATAAATTCAGGAGAGGACATGGACAGAATTTGCACGAGGTGCGGTGAAGCAAAACCCAACTCGGAATTCACGAAAAGAACTGCCAATCAAAAAAACGGAAAAGGACTCTGCCGTTCCTGCAAGGGTAAAATGGACAGAAATTATCGCCAGAAGAACAAGGAGAAAGTTGCAAAATACTTTCATGATAAATGGCGATCAGATCATTCTCGTAGAGAGAAAAACAAAACTATAAAAGAACTTCGCCGGACCGGAATGGATGCAACAGCATTTGTTAAAGACAAATCATGCCAGACTTGTGGCCTTACAAATCAAGAGCATCTTGAAAAATACGGCGAGAGACTTCATATTCATCACAGAGACAATACCGGAAGGAAAAATATCAGGACCGGAGTAGATCCCGTCCACGAAAATATGGTGGTGCTATGTCGGTCCTGCCATGTTTCGGAGGATCTCAGAATGCGTCATGCTGCAAATAAGGAGAACCAACGTGGAAGAGCTTAATCCATTCGTAAACCCGATTGAAATAAAATGTGAAGGAGCAGCCACGCTTCCTCTCGAAGATCTTCTCGATTTCCAGGGAGGTCTTAAAAAGTTATCCGAAGAAAACCGAAAAAAGCTGATAAAAAGCATTTGTACTGAAGGTTTCATGGCTCCTATTTTTGTCTGGAACGACTCCGGAAATTACAGAATCCTTGACGGGCACGGTCGCCTTAATGCTCTTAAAAACATGAAGCAGCGCGGGTGGGAAATCCCGGAACTGCCGATCGTCTGGATTGAGGCGGAAAACGAAACCGAGGCCAGAAGAAAACTCCTGAAAATTACATCTCAGTTTGGTGAATTTGATATGGAAGAACTCACCGATTGGATAAACGACCTCGATGCTGAGATTACCGAAGAAATTCGTCTTGTTGACCAGCAGCTTGAACTAGCGCTCGATACTTCGCAGCTCGAAGAAACTGCAGGCGATGACGAAGTATCCGATGTTGAGGAAACAATATCGAAACTCGGCGACATTTGGGATCTCGGTCCTCATAAACTAATCTGTGCCGATTCTACAAAGCCTGAGCAGATTGAACCGCTATTTGCCGATGGACGGAAAGCCGATATTCTCGTCACCGATCCTCCGTACAATATCGCGTATGAGGGTGGCAGTAAAAAACGAGAGATGATCGAAAATGACAAAATGGAAGATTCAAACTTTCGTGAATTTCTGAAAGATGCTTACTCAACAGCAGATACTTTCATGAAGCCTGGCGCTGTTTTTTATATATGGCATGCAGACTCAGAAGGGTATAATTTCAGAGGAGCAGCGAGAGATGTTGGATGGAATGTTCGTCAGACGCTTATCTGGAATAAAAACAATTCGGCTTTCGGGAGATCGGATTATCACTGGAAACATGAGCCCGCACTTTATGGGTGGAAAGAAGGATCTGGTCATCTCTGGAATGCTGACAGAAAACAAACGACAGTTCTTGATTTTGACCGCCCTGCAGTGAGTGAAGTTCACCCGACGATGAAGCCTGTCCCGCTTATAGCTTATTGTATCCAGAACAACACGAAGGAAGAGGATATTATCCTCGATCTTTTCGGTGGATCCGGAACGGCGATCATCGCTGCGGAGAAAACAAATCGTATCGCTCGTGTCTCTGAATTCGATCCCCATTATGTCGACGTTGAAGTCGCTCGGTATAAAAAGTGGTGCGAGGATAACGGCAGAGAGTGCGTTATCAAGCTGAATGGGGAGGTTTGGGATGGCTAAGAAAAAGCTTCACGACCGGAAAGGGAATTATACCTTCTTCTGCCCCGGATGTAAGGATCCTCATACCATCACCGATAATTGGAAAGTTGATGTGGATTCCGTAACGGTCAATCCGTCTGTATTGGTAACTTCTCCGAGGCATTATTCGACCGGGGAAGAAGTCTCCAATCCTGTCCGCTGTCATTCATTTGTCCGATCCGGGAAAATTCAATTTCTCAACGATTGCAACCACAGTTTGAAAGGGCAAACCGTCGATCTTCCTGAATTCGAAATGGATGAGGACGGTGGATTTATCAGACCGGAGAGTATGTGATGGCTGATAAACCTCAACACCCGAATTCCCGCGCGAACCTGCAGGCTCCCTGGTCCTCAACGAACCAGCCGAAGAATCCAGGCCGGAAACCGTCGAAGCTGAAAAAGTACATCAAGGACAATAATATCGGTGCAGACGATGTCGCTGCTATGGCGAAATTCATCCTTCCCATGACTCAGGAAGAGATTGTCAAGCTGATGAATGATCCGAAGGTTCCAATGGTTATGAAAGTGCTGGCGAAGGGTGTCCTTGCGGATATGAAGGGGAGCCATTACAAAAACCTTCTGGCTCTTTTTGATCGAGCTGTCGGTAAGCCAAAAGAGAAAATCGATATCTCTGCAGATTTCGGAAACAAACCTTCTTTCAAAATCGTCGACAAGGATGGAAATGAAATCCTTCCCAATGCTGGCGAAGAAGAATAGTTTGTGGTATTATTCATTATCCGGCGGGACGGCCATCCCGGCCCTGGTACACATCCTTCCAGGGCAAACCGGATTATTAAACAGGATGTAGGATGTATCGATGGGAAAAATAGAAGAATCTGTAAAATTGAATGACGTTTATGGGGATTTGATTGTCAAATCCTTTTCTGGTATCGGATCAAGTAAAAAAGCTCTTTGCCGGTGCACTCAATGCGGAGCTGAAGGTTCTGTAACTATAAAAAATCTTTATTACGGCAGAACAAAAGGCTGTAAGCATTTCATCAATAGAGTCATTCATCATGATTCTGGATATACCGAGATAATAATTCACGGATCTCCTTCGGTTTTAATCGATACCGAAGATTATAACCTTTTCAATAGCAGATCGGTTGGAGTTCAGAAGTACGCTTCCACAAAGGAAAATGGAAAGTCCGTCAGAATACATAGGCTGATAATGATGAAACACCACGGTGAAAATATCGGCCTTGTAGATCATCTGAGTAGAAATAAGCTTGATAATAGAAAATCGAACCTGAGAATTACAGGACACTCGGTAAATAATCAGAACAGAACCATATCCCAGAAAACATCGAAATACAAAGGCGTTCATCAGGACAAAAATGGATTCTATGTTTCTCAAATTACTCACGATAGAAAACAAATTTACATAATCAGAACTAAAGATGAGATTCTTGCAGCGAAAGAATACGATAAGAAGGCCATAGAGCTTTTTGGAGAAGATGCTTGCACAAATAAATCGTTAGGATTGCTATGAATCTCCCAGAGAAACTCCTCCCGCTAATTGAAAACCCTCACACTCACAACAAAATAAAAGGCGGGAGAGGTGGAGGAAAATCATATACTGTCGGGCAGCTTCTTGCCAACGTTATGAGCCAGGTTCCGATCTATATTCTGTGCTGCAGGGAAACACAGAAATCTCTCAAAGAATCATCATACGCTTTGCTTCGAAAATCGATAGAGTCTGAAGGATTATCCAGCAAGTTTTCTTTTTCTGAATCAAACGGAATAATAACTTCATCTGCCGGTGCTCGTGCTGTTTTTATCGGACTCAAGGAGCACACTGTAGACTCTATAAAGTCGTATGAAGGTTTTCACTGGGCGTGGGTTGAGGAATCTCACGGTGTTTCTGCTGTATCCCTCAACACCCTCATCCCAACTCTCAGAACTGATGGGTATTTTGAAATAGATCTTGGTGACGGTGTCCCGAGAGTTTTCCCTCTCCGAATGTTTCTGTATACCCTTAATCCATTCTCATGGAGCGATCCGATCGACCTGGTTCTCCCGAACTTCAGAGAAGATACACAGGAAATTGTCGTTAACTATTATGATAATCCATACTTTCCTCAATCCCTTGAAGAAGAAAGAATCGAGGCGAAGAAAACGATGTCCTCAGAGGAATACGACAGGATATGGGAAGGGATCCCATTTGATGACGGAGAGAGGGGCGTTCTCAGTAGAAAAGCAATCGAATCAGCGATGAATCGTGAAGTAGAAAGGACCGGAGAGATTGTTGCTGCAGCTGATATTGCCAGATTCGGAAACGATAAGATCGTATTCATGAAGCGTGATGGATTCCAGGTGATCGATACAGTCGAATATTCAAAGATGAGTACCCAGGAAACAGCCAGAAGATTTAACGATTTTGCAGAAGGATCTTCCAGGGCTCTCATCGATGATACTGGAGTCGGAGGAGGTGTTACCGATAAGCTTTGGGATATTAGTAAGGCCGGGAAATTGAAATTTGACGGTCTGACTCCGATTAACTTTGGTGAAGCTGCTGAAGAAAAGAAAAAATATCCGGATATTATTTCCGAGATGTGGTTTCAGCTCTCAGAGAAAATATCAAAGATCGGTTTACCAAATAACGAACGATTAAAGCTCGAATTGATATCCAGGAACTTTGAATATACTCCAGATGAGAGAAGAAAGGTCGAAAGCAAAGAAAAATACAAAAAGAGAACCGGACTCAGCTCTCCTGACTGGGCAGACTGCTGTATTATGCTCTTCTCTGACGTTAAGCGATTCCAGAAATGGTCCGAGGTGTAGTAGCTTTACAGCATTTCTTCGCCATGGTATGATTAAATCGTTATTTGGCTCATTTGATATATAACCTTTTTGTGTAGGGAGTGATTAATTTCACTCCTTTTTTTATCTTTTCTATTGCAATACTGTGTAAATAGATATAGTATTAGGTAACACATAAATAAGTGAGGATATGTATGAGCAAGAGAGATCGCAGATCAGATCGATTGCAGAGGGAGTTGAAACACTCTGGTCTTGGTGGAAATATCAATTTTCCCACGGAAGAAGAAGTGAATGAGCTTCTGGATCAGCAGGAGGAATCCAGTGAATAAAACAGATTTCATACTTGCCTGTGCTGAGGTTGCCGGCTGGAAGATTGGCGACGATATTATTCAGTGTCCGGTCGACCAGGAGCGGTTCAACGCTTCCGGTCTTTCCACTGGATTTGCGGAGCCGGATCACATTGACAAATGGCATAAAAGCTATAAGCCTATGATGATGCTCCACGCCATTCTCAACCTCAACAATAGGCACAATCTCGGTTTGAATAAAATCATGATCAACATTCTCCCGGAGGGAACACTCGTTATCGGCCCGGACCGGATCCAGCTTTCCAGCGCTATTAAAACGGATATCAGAAACACCTTTGAGGGAGCCATGCGCTCGTATTTCGAGATGGGAGGGAAAGTATGCCCATGAAAACCTGTCCCAAATGCGGGATGAAATATCCTGAGTCATTCTTCATTCGAAAGCGCTGCTACGTCTGCGTTATTCAGAACTGGCCTCCCAGGACTAAACGCCAGATGGCAGAGTACGAGATCGCCTGCGCGATTCGGCTTTGCTTTGCCACTCCGGTTTCCGATCGGAAGAAAGCGGTCGAGATTGTCCGGGCTGTCGGATTGGAGAACCTGCAGAAGATGCAGGATATTATCGATGGAAAAGTCGTGTCGTTTAAACCGATGCTGACTTTCACTCAGAGACTTATAGAGGAGGTTAAAAATTGATAAAGGCTGTTGATTTGTTCTGCGGAGCTGGAGGGGAGTCTACCGGCCTAAAGCTGGCAGCAGAATCTATGGGAAAAGACCTGGAACTACTTGCAGTCAATCACTGGGATGTCGCTATAGATACACATACAACAAACCATCCATTTGCAAAACATCTGTGTGAATCAATCCAGAGTATTGATCCAATAAAAGCGATCCCATCCGGCAGACTCAATTTGTTGTGGGCATCTCCTGAATGTACTCATCATTCAAATGCCAGGGGAGGGAAGCCGAAATCAGACCAATCCAGAGCTAGCGCATGGCTCGTGTTGAAATGGCTTTCTGAGCTCTATGTAGAGAGGGTAATTATTGAGAACGTCCCAGAGTTTAAAAACTGGGGACCGCTTGGCGCGAACGGAGCAGCTCTAAAGTCAAAGAAGGGAGAAACCTTTAAGGCTTTTATTCAGGCATTGGAAGCGATCGGATACAAGGTCGATTACAAAGTACTTTGCGCAGCTGACTATGGCGATCCGACAACCAGAAAAAGGTTGTTTATCCAGGCTGTCAGGGGAAACCGAAAAATCAAATGGCCGGAATATACTCATGTAGAAAAAGCCGATCTTTTCTCCGATAACAGGTGGAGACCAGCGAAAGATATCATTGACTGGAATTTGACCGGTCAGTCTATTTTTACCAGAAAAAAACCTCTTTCAGAAAATACGATCGCCAGAATAGAAGCAGGAATAAAGAAGTATTGGGGTGAATGGGCAGAACCTTTTCTCGTAGTATTGAGAGGAACTTCTCGAAAGCAGGTAAACGGAAGCCATATCCCGATAAACTCGCCATTGCCGACAATTACCGCAGGAGGAGGTCATATTGGATTGGTGGAGCCTTTTATAGTACCGTTTTATTCAGAGCGAAAAGGTCAGTCTCCGAGGCATCATTCTCTCAGGCATCCACTCCCGACGGTCCCAGCATCCGGGAATGGAAAGTTCGGAGTTATTGAACCGTTCGTAATATCCTCCGGGCATACATCATCGATGCGGATTCGAGATACGAATAAACCGCTCAGTACGGTCGTAACGAAAGCAGAGCATTGCCTTGTCCAGCCATTGATCGTTCATCAGATGTCTGGAGGGAAAATCAGAGAAGTAAGCGAACCTCTACCGGCAGTGACAACCAGGTCAGGGCATGGACTTTTGCAGCCTTTCATTATTCCGTATTACGGAAACAGCGAAGCTGCGGATATAAACGACCCATTGAATACTGTGACAACCAAGGATAGATTTTCCTTGGTAGAAGGCGACGCCTATACTCTCGATATACGGTACAGGATGCTCCAGCCTCACGAACTGGCTGCAGCTCAGGGATTTCCTTCCGATTATGTTTTTACTGGAAATAAAACAGAGCAGGTAAAGCAGATCGGAAATGCAGTCCCAGTAAATACTGCAAAGGCTCTTTGCAGAGAAATTCTTAAGGATATGAGGTGATAAAATGAAAAAAGAAAACGGAACAGCAGAAGAGGCCATGTTCGGATTTGATTTGTTTTCTGGGAAAAGCGCCAGCGAAAAAGAAGAAAATATCGTCAATGGAATCATCATTCTTATTTCTGGGGTTTTATTCCTAGCACTCATGGCGCTCCCGATCATTGGAGCTGCAATAGCAATTTTTCAGGCGGTGTTCGGATGAGTAAATGCCGATGGGAAAGCGGGAGGTTCCTCCCATGCATCCACATGAAAAATTCCAGGCAGAGCCATTTCCTTCTGGAGAAGATTGAAATGGAAAATCCGCCGACATTGAATGGCGAAGAGCTCGAGTTCTGTCCATTCTGTGGAGGGTATATCAAGAGACCTGAAGATAAACCAGGCGTTCAGTATTTCTACTGCGACGGATGTAAAGATTTCTGCGAAGGTGAATCGAATAAAATCCGGCTCTCGATTATTGACGGCGATCGCACGCCAATGCCTATGGCCAGAACAAAACAGCAACTTTGCCTTACATGCGCCGGGAAAGCGATCGGAGAATTTAAAGAGTTCATCGCCAGGAGCGAGATGTTTGAGGAGATACTGAGATGAGAAGCCTGAGTTACCTGAAGCAGCTCACCATAAACTACCGTGGGACATATTGGTTCCGCATTGACCGATGGATGATGCAGATAGCGATTCTTTCAGAGCAGCACTTCATAATTGAATGTAATTCTGTGATCGAGCAATCTACATTCTGCGCCATCCAGACTGTAAACCTTATCCGGAAAATGATGTTTCCGAATAAACGGTTTCACTGGAAAAGAAAAAGGAGGATCGGACTATGAAAGAATCAATCGGAATCCAGAAGCTAAAAAGCGCCATGGAGAGCCAGGGATACAAAGCTGTCGCCGAGAAGTCCGGCCTAAGCCAATCAATACTTTTTCAGTATTGTTCCGGGAAGCGGGATCCGCTCGCGATGAAAATGCGGACGGCGATTATTTTCAAGAAAGAATTCGGTATTGAATTCATGGAATGGTCGAAGTATACTGAATCCAAGTCCTCCTGAGCAGTCGGGACTCTTCTTTAAACCGCCGTCCACAGTGTTCCGGCCTGGGACGGCTTTTTTATGTCCTGCCTCTAAAGTTGATTTTTAGAAACATCCCATGTAAACTATTTCTATGAAAAAGAAATATATCGTGTTCTATATGACTCCTGAAGGCACTGGTAACACAGAAGTAATCGTCAACAGGAAGGAAGATTTTAAATCAATCGAAAAGATCAGAGATGCCGAAGAGCAGCTCGCCAATGAGTTGAACACGAGCGTTTCTATAACAGGATTTCAGAGGATCGGTATCGTATGGAAATAAAGAGTGCCTCCGCAG
>JBNKQE010000079.1:0-15797 GCA_050295715.1 Leptospirales bacterium | reverse complement strand
ATTCAGGCCGCAAAACGTCATATGAAATGTATGGTATAATTTGAATATGACTGGCAGCGATGAAATACGAATCGAGGCACGGGAACTCACAAAGGATTTCGGGAATTTCCGGGCCGTGGATGAAGTTTCTTTCCAGGTCAAAAAAGGGGAGATCCTCGGATTTCTCGGACTCAACGGAGCGGGAAAAACAACAACTATCGGGATGCTTCTGGGGCTTATTCGACCCGTGTCTGGAGAGTCCTGGATTTTAGGCGAAAATGTGAGGCCGGGATTTTCGGGTCCCTGGGATAAGGTGGGAAGCCTCATAGAAACACCCGGGGCTTACGACAACCTTACCGTTAAAGAGAATCTTGAGTTAATACGCCGCATTCGCAGGTTGAAGTCGGGAGATATTGACTCGATCATGGATGGACTTTCACTTACACAATACACATCCACTAAAGCTGGAAACCTCTCTCTTGGAAATCGTCAGCGATTGGGCCTTGCCCGCGCATTGATCCACAATCCCGATGTTCTCCTCCTTGATGAACCGTCAAATGGACTGGATCCCAGAGGGATCATAGAGATAAGAGAACTTTTATTGGATCTGGCCCGCAAGAGAGATGTTACGATTCTCATTTCCAGTCACAACCTGTCAGAAGTTTCGCTTGTCGCCGATAGAATCTGCATTATACATAATGGAAGGGTGATCCGGCAGATTCGCATCGATGAGGTTCATGATGTTTTTCGCAAAAGGCTCTATATAAAAACAAACGACAATGATAGAGTTGCCCGTTTACTTGATGGTCACGGTTTTGTGGCGCAAATTGAGGGTGAAGAGGTATCTCTGGGGGATATTTCAGCTTTGCTAAATCCCCATGAAGTGTCCCGTATGATCGTAAAAGAAGGATTTGAGCTTCATCAACTGTGTGAGAGGGGGGAAAACCTGGAGCAGTATTTTTCAAGAGTCATAGAGGAGTCCAAAGAATGATCCGCGTTTTATACGATCTGCTGTACTGTGAGTTAAAGAAGATTCAGCGATCTGTTGTTTTCCCGGCCACAGTTGTTGCTATGAACCTGGCTCCTCTATTTGGTGCACTGTTTATAATCATCTTACGAGACCCGGAAACAGCCCGGAGTAATCCGGGCCTTTTAACGAAAGCCGAGATGACCGGATTTGCCCCGGACTGGGAGTCGTATTTCAATCTGATAGGACAGGCGATAGGAGTTGGAGGGCTCATCGTATTTGGATTTATAATGAGCTGGATATATGGAAGGGAGTATGTGGAGCACACCACCAAGGACCTCTTTATGCTCCCCGTAGAGAGAGTCTGGATTGTAATGACAAAGTTTATTGCAGGAACTCTCTGGGTGTTTATAATATTAATCACACTGTATTTGAGTGTCCTTCTGGCAGGCACAATTCTCCAGCTTGATGGATGGTCGCAGTTGAGTCCGGAAAAGGTTATCCGGCTCACACTTCCCGTTACGGCTATGTCCCTTATGATCAGCTTTCCCGTTGCCGCCATCGCAAGTCTTGGCCGCGGCTATATGGCTCCCATCGCCTTCGTCATACTTATGGTTGTGGCAGCCCAGATTTTCGGGGCACTTGGATACGGGGCTTACTTTCCCTGGGCCATTCCAGGATTATATGCGAATATATCGAAGAATGGTTCGCTGCAGCTTGACATCATAAGCTATCTTATTGTAGCTCTGGCAGGTGCTGTAGGTGTTATTGCTACTGTGTGGGTATGGTACAGGCAGGAGCCGGGAAAATAGATACAGGTGAATTATATTCTGTCCTCTCTAAAACATTTCAATTGACATTAGTATAACCATGGTCATACTATAAGTATGAAGACCGCTATATCCATTCCTGATGATTTATTCAGGCAGGCAGAAAAGACTGCTAAGCGACTCGGAATTCCCAGAAGTCATCTATATGCAAAAGCTCTGCAGGAGTTTGAAGGATGATGCGTGGTGAAATCTTGACAAAGAGCGTTTAATAAAAAAGGCCGGAAAATTAAAGCAATCAAATATGCCGAAGGTTGTGGACGGAATAAAACTCAATCTAAATCTTCGCTGACCGAAGGGCATGTTTGATATTTTTACGTAGTTTAATGGTCAGTTAAAAGACAGTCTGTGAGCGATTCGATTGAAAAGTAAAGTTATTTAATCCAGATTTAACGGAGTCGGAAATCTGTAAAAGATTCAGATGATCATTGTCAGCCTTGTCCTTTGCATGATCGAAAATGCGAACCCTGTCTACGACCTTTGCGGCATTGCGAATAACAAGTCCAAATAACGAAATCTCAGGGGCGAACAATCAGGGACACCCCCTGAGTCGCTACTACTCAAATCTTCATGTACTTCATGTTCTTCATGTGAAAATATAGTAAACAATCGCCGATCGTAAACGTTCCCGGGACGTCTCCTAACCCAACTCAAAGAAAAAAATCTGCGTTAATCTGTGCAAATCGGCGGATAAATAAACCATAAAACATTCACCGAACATAACCGATCCCGAGGACGTATTCAACCTATTTCTGAGATCCAATCAAAGCCAATCTTTGGTATCTGCGAATCTCTCCCATCCGTGATTATCCGTGTTCATAGGTGTCTATCTGTGGTTCATCGTCAATCAGGATCATCTGCTAAAAGAACACAAAAAAACCCGCCTCAATGTGAGACGGGTCTTTAGAGATTCGATACGAATGAGCCTTATCGGCTGGCCAGTTCGTAGTCTTTAATCTCGTTGAAGTTGAGGTATTTGTAAACCTTGTTCTCTTTTCCTTCCAGTTTCTTCGGAACAAACTCAAAATACTCCTCTTTTGTAGGAAGTCTTCCCAGTTTGGCGGCAAGAGCAGCAAGCTCGGCAGAGCCAAGATACACTTTCGTGTTTTTACCCATGCGGTTATCGAAGTTTCTGGTAGAAGTGGAGAATAGAACCGATCCTTCGCGGGCCTGAGCCTGGTTACCCATACACAGGGAGCATCCTGGCATCTCCATGCGAGCGCCGGTTGCGCCGAGAACAGAGTAGTATCCTTCGTCGATCAGTTCGCGCTCGTCCATTTTTGTAGGAGGAACGACCCACAGACGACCTGGGACCTGTCCTTCGCCTTTGAGGATCTCTCCAAGGGCGCGGTAGTGACCAATGTTTGTCATGCAGCTACCAACAAAAACCTCGTCGATGTTTTTGGGGCGGTTGGGATCGGCCTGGATCTCAGAGAGAGTGGCCACGTCATCGGGGTCGTTTGGACATGCAAGGATTGGTTCGGTGATCTCGGACAGATCGATCTCGATGATCTCGGCATATTCAGCGTCGGCATCGGGTTCCATAAGAGTGGGATTTTTCAGCCACTCTTTCATCTTGTCCACGCGGCGCTGGATGGTTTTGGAGTTTTCGTAACCATCGCGGATCATCGCTTCGAGGAGGGTGATGTTGGACTTGATGTATTCGATCACAGGTTCTTTGTTCAGGCGAACCGTACAGGCTGCAGCAGATCTTTCGGCGGAAGCGTCGGAAAGTTCGAAAGCCTGTTCCACCTTCAGATCGGGTAGACCTTCAATTTCGAGAACGCGGCCGTTGAAGATATTCTTCTTGTTCTTTTTGGGAACAGTCAGAAGACCTTTTTTAATTGCATAGTATGGAATAGCGGCCACCAGGTCACGCAGGGTGATGCCGGGGTTCATCTTTCCTTTAAAGCGGACAAGAACGGATTCAGGCATTGTCAGAGGCATAGCACCTGTAACCGCTGCGAAAGCCACAAGTCCTGAACCTGCAGGAAAACTTACGCCAATCGGGAAACGGGTATGGCTATCACCGCCGGTTCCCACAGCATCGGGAAGAACCATGCGGTTTACCCAGGAGTGGATCACGCCGTCGCCCGGACGAAGGGCAACACCGCCGCGGCTGGAGATAAAGTTGGGCAGCATGGCATGAAGCTTGATGTCTGCCTCTTTTGGATAGGCTGCTGTATGGCAGAAAGATTGCATTACAAGATCGGCCTGAAAGCCCAGAGCCGCCAGTTCCTTGATCTCGTCGCGGGTCATAGCGCCGGTAGTATCCTGGCTTCCCACTGTAGTTGTTTCCACTTCCACGTAAGTTCCGGGACGAACGCCTTTCATTCCGCAGGCCTTACCGACCATTTTCTGAGCCAGGGTATAACCCTTGCCCGAATCTGCAGGCTGCTCGGGTCTCATAAATATTTCTTCGTCGCCCATGCCCAGTTTTTCGCGGGCCTTGCGAGTCAGACCTCGGCCAATAATCAGAGGAACGCGTCCACCAGCGCGAACTTCGTCTTTGAGGGTTGCCGGAGTCAGTTTGAATTCAGTTACGACTTTTCCGTCTTTCTCAATTTTGCCAGCGAAAGGATAAACATCAATTACGTCGCCCGTTTCCAGGTTGGAAACGTCAGCCTGGATGGGCAGAGATCCCGAGTCTTCACAGGTTGCAAAGAAAATCGGAGCAATCACTCCGCCGATTACCATGCCGCCTGTACGCTTGTTGGGAACTCCGGGGATATCATCTCCCATGTGCCACTGAACCGAGTTTACACCGGACTTACGGGAAGATCCGGTTCCCACAACATCGCCCACATAGGCAACGGGATGGCCTTTCTCTTTCAATTTCTGAATGGTTTCAATGCCATCGGGCATTTTTGTTACAAGCATGGAGTTGGCATGAACAGGAATATCGCTTCGTGTAAAGGCCTGGCTTGCAGGAGAGAGGTCATCTGTGTTTGTCTCACCGGGAACCTTGAAAACGGTTACAGTGATCTTCTCGGGAAGCTCGGGCTTATTTTTGAACCACTCGGCATTGGCCCAGGATTCGAGAACACTCTTCGCATGAGCATTGGATGATGCAAGATCAGCGATATCGTTGAAGTAATCGTAAACAAGCAGTGAATTTTTAAGAGCGTTTGCTGCCAGAGCTGCAACTTCATCATTTTTCAGAGCTGCAATGAGAGGCTCGATATTGAACCCGCCCAGCATACGACCCAGGCCTTCAATGGCTTCGGCTTTACTGATGGCCGATACATTTGCCTTTCCCTGAACGATCTCATCGAGAAAAGCGGCTTTGATTTTGGCTGCATCGTCAACACCGGGATTGACCCTGTTAAAAAGCAGGTTTTTGAGATAGTCACCTTTTTCATGCCCGGATTTGAGCATGGAGATGACCTCTTCGGTCTGGGCAACCGTCAGCGGTAGCGGTGGTACTCCCTCTCTGGAGCGTTCTTCCACATGCGCATTATACTCGTTTAGAAAATCCATATCGATTTTTTTCCCCCTGTTTGAGTCTCTAATAAGGAATGTAATTTTTGAGAGCCCTGGCCCGGGATACGCGGAGCGATCCCGAATCGGCTTTGCCGTCGTAGTAAAGACCGGCTTGCGGTGGTTGGGCGAAATTTGACGGTGAAGCCTGGCATCTTCTGTTTTTTGTTTATCCGTTCCGGTCAGAGCATCGCCCGTTGCTGATGATCCTGTCCGGTAGAGTGAACGTAAAAATCTGCCCTCTTTTCAGGCAATCCTTTTTTAGGCCTCCCGGGGTTCTCCGGAGAGTCCGGTGCACCTGAAATTTAGCGGAAGACTTGCAGTTATTTGTGAAAAACCGGTGCACCCGTGGTATTTTCTCTTGCTCAAAGTATTAAAAACTCCGGATTTATAAATAGGCTACCTGATTATTTTCACAGCTTTTAATAGAAAACAGAGAATCTGTTACAGTTCCTACAAAAATGGCATGGGCGACTCCCTGCTTGCCCTCTGGCAAGCAGGGACCGGGCTTTCTGGTCGAGGGACTTCCCGGTGTAAAATTACCGAAAACGGAAAAAATTGAGAAAAAGAGAGGAGTTGTAGGAACACATACACCGGGCCCCTCCTTCGACCGATCAATCCCTGTCGCAGAGAGGTTTCCGGAACTCTTTGTAAGTTAGTCACCTTTTCTGAAGGTCAGGCATGTTGACTGTGTGTATGGTGGGAAGAAGGTCTCTGTGATTGAGTTGCATTGGTGGTAGTTAAAAACATCACTGGCAGTAGTTAAAAATATCATTCGCCGAAGGGTTTTTTAATGCAAGACATTTTATATGCAAAAATCACTTGACTTTAACAAGTTAGTCATTTGACAAGTTAGTCATTTAATAAGTTAGTCATTTAATAAGTTAGGTCTGTTATGAAAATCAGTTCGTGGAATTATGCGTGGAAATATATTGTTGCTGGTGCAATGATTTCTTTGTTAGTCTCGTTTGGAAGCTCAACATCTACGTTTCCTCCTCAAGTATTGCCTGATGTTAAGGTAGGGCCGGATGGAAGCTCCCATTTATCCTATCCCATAGAAGTTTTTCCTGGCACAGGAAACGCTGTTCCATCTATCTCTCTTGCATATTCGTCATCAGCTCAAGGTGATGGTCTAATTGGAAAAGGTTGGTCGCTTCAAGGGTTGCCTTTTGTAGCACTGGATCCTTTATCAGGAATTCTATTTGATGGTAATGATGACTTTTTGGGTTCAATGTCAGGAAGGTTGTTCAAGAGAAGTGAAGACGGGAACTATTATCCACGAAAAGAAGGATTGCATAAATACACGCAAACCGGGGGTGAATGCGGAGTTACACCTTGCTCATGGATCATGGAAGATGGATCCGGAAATACATATTACTTTGGTGAGACAGCTGATTCACAGATAAAATCTGCTGCTGAGGACTCTGTAAGGTTCTGGCTTCTGAATAGATTTAAGGATAGTAATGGTAATTATTATGATGTGACGTATGGTTATTCGGAGGGCAGGAGGATCCCGGATACAATATCATATGCAAATCGAGTCATTCAATTCAGCTATGAGGATCGTGTGGGTAACAGTAGTGGGTATTCACATCAAAATCCTTACAGTTCGGCAAAAAGACTTGCTGGAATTACAATCTCAGCTGAAAATTCAATGATTAAATACGATATGGTTTACAACGCTGCTTCCGGCGAATTATCTCGACCGATCTCTTTTAAGAAGAGTGTTGAGAATAATTATGGGACTGCGAATTTTAGTGATATTGTTTTTTCATATACGACTGATGTTACGCACGAAAAAGCAAATTTTAATAATCAAGATCTATCTTACACAATGAACTATCCACTGTTGGATCGTACCATGTGCAGGATTTGTGAAGAGTCATGTATATGTACAGCATTGCCATCATGCGAGGCTGGTGTTTTTCCTTGCTGTCCTGATTATCAAAATGCCCAGTTAAGATGTGGTGACTGTGCATTGAATCTGACAAAAGTATGCAATGAAGGGTTTTCTATCACGACTATGAATCCGATGCCAGCTGATATAGATGGCGATGGTAGAGTTGACCTGGCATGGTATTCAGGAAACCAAAACTCCATAATATTACGTAGTATTGTTGACCTGGATTCTGCAGGGGATACTGGTAATGCTTCTGGTGGATTGAACATTGAATATGATTCATTTCATCAAATGGCTGATGTAAACGGTGACGGAATGTCAGATTTTATTTATGGAGAATCAGGCAAATTGGCAGTCTTGTATTCGAATGGAAACGGTTTTTCCTCTCCAGTTAAATATTCGAACGTAGTTATCCCTTCTACATTGACCTCCTCCAATCCGGATGTCCCTGTCAGATCAAATGTATGGTCTTCTGATGTGAACGGTGATGGTTTATCTGATGTCATTACTGAATTAGATGGTAAGCTTAAGATATATTTTTCTCATGGGGATGGGTTTGATTCAGGAATCTTGCGTGATGTAGGAGGGGACACAATAAGCCATCTTTCAAATTTTATCGATATGAACGGTGATGGGTTGCCCGATTTTGTTCGATTTGTAACAAATTCTTCAGATGGAAATTTATACTATAAAGTGAGCTATGCTGTTTCGGGTGGAAATAGCTTTGTAACTCGTAACTATAGTGTAAACCTCACAGCCTTTCCTGACCAGGAAAAAAGCTGGTTTGGTGATTTTAATAATGATGGTCTGGTTGACTTCGCAACTTTATCGGGTTCAATTCTGAAAATCCGCCTCTTCAATGGTGAGGGTTTTGTATCAAAATCTTTTGATACCAATAACTCAAGTATTGCATCAGCGAAGATCGGAGATATTAATGGAGATGGGTATACCGATTTTCTCTATTTTCCTGAAAACGGAGACCAGATCATAATTCATAAGGGTTCCGGCTCTTCATCCGTTTTTTCTCATGATTCATCGTATAAAGAGACAGTATCGATGGTTCCATTCAAGGAAATTCCTCGATCGGGAGGGGACTTTTGTTCCCCATGGTGGCGTAAATATATCTGGGAAGGTTGCAAACATCCAGAAGCATCGGAAACGGGTGATGAAAAAATCAGGGACTGGGGTGTCTACGATATAAACGGAGATGGTAGAGATGATATTGTATCCTATGATCGACAGGAAAATGTGATATATACATGGAAAAGTAGCGGGTTACCAGAAGGTCTTATAACCAATATTGCATCCGGAAGCGAAAAATCCGTGGAAATCAATTATAAGGATATCGAAGAATTTCCCGGAGCCGTCGATCTTACGAGCCGGTCTTATCCCTATCTTCCCAATGTTTCTCCCATGCATCCGGTGAGCAAAATCGAAGTCATGGACGGATACAGGAGAACGCTCGTAAACGGAGCGCCCGGATTTGCACCGCGAAAGAGCACTCGAACGTACGAGTATCAGAATGCAAAAAGATATATATCCACTCCCGATGAGCGGGAATCTCTCGGTTTTGCCCGTATGGCGGTGGAAGAAAACGGTGTGAAAATAAAGACGCACTTCATGCAGACAAAGGGCTACGGTGGACAGGTCGATCAAGTCGAACAATGGGACAAAGCCGGAGTCCCCGTCTGGTCACAGAATATGACCTATTTGAAAAAGACCTCGGTGATCGGAACAACTCTAACGCTTCCCGATTCGATGATTAAAAAAACGTATGATACCGATGGATCGCTGCTCTATACCGAAAGTTCGCAGGTAACTTCGTATGATGGGTATGGAAATGCACTGAAAAAGATAAGTAATGGCGAATTTACTATAATAGAAACTACAGCCTATGAATCTGTGGGCAGCGCTTACATTACCTCACTTCCTGCTGAGATTCGCATGGAATCTGGCTCGAAGACTATGCAATGGAAGAAGTATGTATATTCACCTGCGGGTCTGCCTCTCTCCGAGAGCGTATACAGGGACGATCTTAATGCATGGGCTACGACGGACTATGAGTATGATTCCTACGGCAATGTGGTTCAAACGACCGATCCTTCGGGGGTGTCGGAATGGATCGAATACGATAGCGTAATCCATGGGATAGCCGTAAAAAAAAGGAACGTTCTCGGTCATACGATAATTCAGAGCGTGGATACAGATACGGGCGCTGTTTTGAATTCCACAGACTCCAATGGTGGAGTAGCCAGTATCAAATACGATGCATATTTGTGCAAAACGGAGGAGACCCACCCCGGATCAACGGAATGGGATATGCAATATATTTACAGTAATGTGGGAGATTCACGCAATCAGTATGTGGAGACAAGGAAGCGAGATGGATCCGATGGGGACGGGTATATGTGGAGCCGAACCTATGCAGACGGTAGTGGAAAAGTTTACAAAACTGAGAACGAAGGCTACATTGACCCGGATACAGGTGCGGTACGGAACATAATCGAAACGGTGGAGTATGATGAATTCGACCGTCCGATCAGAAAATCGACGAAATATGTTACCGGTGTAACCGAACCCTATTATACCATCCTGCAGTATGAACCGGTTCGCGGCAGGCTGGTTAAGACAATCAGCCCCGATGGAAATTTGATTAACGTCCATTATAACGGTCTTACCGTCTCAACGACGGATGGAGAGGGGAAGACCCGCTCCGTTACGGGGAATATTTCGGGAAAACCGATAAAAAAAATCGATCCTGCAGGGGGAGTCTCCAGTTTCTTATACGATGCAGCGGGAAAGCTGTTGCGTATGACCGATCCCATCGGTGTGACCACAAAGGTGGAATATAACTCGCTGGGAATGCGCACGAAGCTGGACGATCCGGACTCGGGTCTTACTGAAATGTCTTATGATCTGGCGGGACGGCTTATCTCTAAAAAAGATGGGCGCGGAATCACTGTTAATTATGGATACGACCAACTTGGCCGACTCGTTTTTGTAGACTACCCGGGTGACTCGGATGACGTGACCTATTATTTTGACAAAAACGATGAGGGCGCTGCCATACCCAATGGGATCGGGAGGGTTGTGGAGATCAAAGATGGTTCCGGATTGACTGCGCATGGGTATGACATAGCCGGTCGCATTACGGCCCTTCATAAAAATACAGACGGCCGGACTTTCTCCTTTATAAGCACATATGACGTGGCCGGTCGAGCAGCCACGCTCACCTATCCTGACGGGTTTCAGATCGATTACTCTTATTCCGATAGCGGTCATTTGCAGGCGATCCTCTCCGATAATTTCCCTATCGTCGAATATCAGGGGCCTCTTGCCGGAAATCAGATCAAGCGGATCACAGGGAATGGAGTGGAGACCGTCGTAACTTATGATCCTGTGTATCAACGTCCCGATGAGGTCTATACGAAACTTTCCGATGGTCTGGTAGTTGAGTCTCACGAATATGTTTACGATAACGCCGGGAATATTACAAAAATCACCGATCGGGAAAATCCGACTCTCAATCAGGAGTTTGAATACGATATCCTGGATCGACTTGTTCGTGCCAGAGGGGTCTATGGAGATCTTGCCTACGAATACGACGCCGGCGGTCGCATGACAAAAAAGGGAGACTATTCGCTTCAATACAATGGTTCGCAGACCCCCCATGCCGTAAAAAAATTGAACATGGTTGGTGGTGGAGTGGTTACATATAACTATGATGCAGCCGGGAATATGATCCAGCGAAACGGACAGGTCAATAGCGATCGAGTCTTTTCTTACGATGCGGGGCGTAGGCTTCGAAGTGTGGAGACAGTAAACGGAAACATTCTCTATAATTATACATACGACTATGCTGGACGGAGGGCAAAGAAATCCCCCGGAAGCGGAGGCCTGGTTCGATATTACGTAAAGGATCTTTATGAATTTACCGATACGGGAGGGGAGGGTTCCCACACTGTATTCATCAAAGGCGCCGCTGGTGAAATCGTAGGTCAGCTAACTCGGAAAGAGTCGGATGTCGCACTTGCAAAAAGTGAAACCGATTTTATTGCACAGCAGTTGATTCGCGGTCCCGGAACGACCATTGCCGGAGACTTCGGGTCCTCCGGGTCCGTTTTTTCGGTGATCGCTCGCAACAGCGGTACCATTTCGATTCCCGGAGGATTTGCAACTTTGGGGCTTGCAAAAAGTGTAGATTCACTGCTTGCAGAGGCCGGATTGTCTCTTCCCACTGAGGTGCGTCGAGATCTTTATGCAACCGCTTTCTATATGGATCGGGCCTTCCAAAAAGCGGACAGGTCAGCGGAACTTCTCTTTTTGGAGATCAAGAGGCAATTTCTTATCGCCGATCATCGAGGCTGGATACAACTGGCGCTCCTTGCATTCTTGCTCGGAGCCAGCCTTGCTTTTGCAAGCTATACCTTTATAAAAGGGCGCCGCGGAATGGGGGAACCACTACTGGCACGTCGCGCCGTTGTATCTCACTTTGTCGCCCCGGCAATGCTTGTCATTTTTTCGGGAACCATGCTTTCCGGATGCGGTCACCTGAAGGACAAAGCCAAAGGGACTCCCCCCTGGCTGGTGGGAGGGGGACTTCCCCCGGGAATCGGGGATGATACACCAGGGGTCGGAAATCCCAACCCCGGGGGAGGGAGCGGTAATCCGGATAACCCGTACGACGATTATGGTGACGGGGATATTCCCCATGGACAGCCAGTGCGTGGAATGTTCTATTTCTTACCCGACCATCTGGGAAGCACGGTGCTTGTTACGAACGATTCGGGCTACATCGCCAGTGGAACAGGTATGGGAGGAACACTCTCCTCCATTAAATACAATCCCTATGGAGGGATCGTGAGAAAGAGCTCCGGTGGTCCGGACATCTTTCACCACAAGTACAATCAGTCGGAGGAGGACCCCGAATCCAATCTCTATTACTTTAAGTCGCGCTATTACGACCCTGTGCTGGGAAGCTTTATCCAGCCCGATACTATTCTCAACGGTGTAAGGGACCAGGGGCTCAACCTTTTCATGTTCACCGAGGGTAACCCGGTAAAATACCGCGACCCCATGGGGAGGAGCGCCAAAAAAGATTTCTGGGGGCAGGTCCGAAAAGACATGACAAAGGGATTCTCCGATGCATTCAAGAATGCAGCAAATACGTTTAACAAATATTCGGGGCAGGAGAAATATAATAATAAGTCCTGGTATGAGAGGAGCGATTTTGCAAAGATCGACGAGGTTGTGGGAGTGGCTCTGACTGTTGTGGCTGCCGTATATTTCTTTCCGTCAACTGCAGCAGCAGTGGGAAGTGCAGCACTAACGGCCGGCAGTTTCCTGGCGCAGGGAATATTCATCTCTGCGTTTGCAGGAATCGCTTATGGCGTATTCAATAATCCAAAAGCTTTTTTGCATAAACCGCTCGAAGCAGTCGGCAGCTATGCACTCGGAGGGATAGATTTCGGAGTAAGTTTGGTGATGAATCCGTTACATAATGATCCATTGCCAACGGTAAAACATGTGGCGGGAGGAGATATTATTTTCAATAGTTATTCAGAGAATCACCTGTCAGATGCTAAGGCAACAACGAGGGGAGTTGTTGTGTCAGCAAAAACAGGCGTGAGTAGAAACACAATTTTACACGAGAGCCAGCATATCAGACAATTCTATAATGGAGATACTTCCTATCCGGATTGGTCAGGTCATATGCCATACGAAACCGACGCAGAGCTACATTCCGGAACAGATAGTTATGGGACATATGCCGCTCTATATATGATTGGAGTAATCGATGGAGATATGTATTATAATATATTGAAAATGAATCTAATTGGTAGTTGGAATCTAAAGTATTGAGGATGATGATGAAAGCGATAATTCTTCTTTTTGTTATTTTTATATTCTCATTTTTTATGAATTGTGAGAATACAGAAAAAGATGAGCCTTGTATGGATGCATTAAAATCCTTTCTTTTTTGTTCCGAATCAAATGTCTGTCAGGATCCCGTTTATGAACCAATCGTAATTTTGAATGTTATTCGATGCGTTAAGAAGAATTAAAAACAGCAAAGGAATATGATGTAGTATGAATGGGCATCTAAAGGTAAATCGGGCTGCGCACGCTGGGCTTTGAAAGGATGGGACAATGCGGCGCATTCATATAGTCTTGCAGTTTATGGTCCCGACCACAATAAAACAGATTTAGGGAGAAGAGCGCTCAATACGATAAAGGGATTCTTTACAATAGTAGGCGGTTTCGCTATGCTTTTTTCTGGAGCCTGGTTGATTGCAGGAATTGGCTACGGGCTTTTAACGAACTTAGGTGAATTTATCCGACGGCCATTGCACGCAATAGGGAGCTACGCACTTGGCGGTCTGGACTTTTCATTGAGTATGATTGCCAATCCATTGCAGGGAAAGGATGCGCCTTTTGTAAAGCACTATCCGGGTGGAGCGGTTATTCAGAATTCGTACATAGCGAATAATATTGTGGGTTCTTACAGCCTGGCCGGAGTAGCCTATCTTGAGAGTGGTGATTCCCGTCAGGCGATTCTCCATGAACGTGGTCATAACAGGACCACGCACTTCGATGTATGGAACATCCTTCCCGGTTTTAAGAAACGCGAATTTGATGCCGATATGAAGGCCGGGACGGCGAATTATGATCAGCCGAAGTTTCTGATATATCTATTTCTCTCCCAAAGTAATCCGACATTGTATGAGGCAATAAGGAATTATAATATTTATATGAATCCAGGGTCATTGGAAATTCAGGCATGGTGGCTCATTGAGACAATTGGCCGAGGGTTATCAATATGAAGTATATATTGTTTATATTATGTTTTGTTTCATTCGCCCGATGTGCTAATCCGAATACTGCAAGGGATCAGCTTAAGAAAGAGTGTGTTGAATACGGTAATATTATTTTTTTGCTGGCAAATGATACTAATATTAGTCAAGATATGGTTACATATATGATGTACGATAGGCTCTTTGGTAAGTGTCAAAACGTAGATGCCGAATAGATTTAAACATAGTCCGGCTGTGAGCGAGGTATACTCGTAAAGGTACGTGACTGTTTCAAGCAATACGGGCACTTAGAGCCGCTGAAGGTTGAGGCCTCAAGCTGAGCAACGCTCACCGAAGAGGCCGAAAGCTACAGCGGTGAGCCACGGATTACAGTTTTCCGGGAAAATGCTGAAATCCTTAGATTCCCAAAGAACGGTAGCCCAGTAGAGAATCCATGACTATTCAAGGATACACCGAGAAAAGGTCCGAATTACATCACCCTGGAAAGCAAACGAAAAACTGGATGCATGAGACGGAGCATTTGTAGATAACAAAACACCCCACCAACTGCGAACGAATGATATCTGCTCAAGCGCGGGCGTCAAAGCGGACGGATGAAACGGGACGATCTTGAGCAAGCCAACATAGTAAACACAATAACGTTGACTGATAAGCAATATAGCGTTTGACGCGCCAGCGTAGAGCGGGTATTATGAAGAGAGCCGATGCATTTAAAAATGCGAATAACACGGTGCAGCGAATCGCCCGTGGTAAGAAATACAATGATAGTAATAATACAATCGATGTCGGTGCGCGGAAAATTAGAGAGGCAGGGACGTTTGTACGTCATATGTTTACGAGCTGGGGAAATTTTCTAAGCGTTTTTGAAGGTGTTTACGATATGATTGCAACGTCAATAGTCAGGAAAAAGCTTGCAACAATATCATAACATAATGGTGGCTTTGCCGTTCATGATTCAGTACTGGCTGAATGGCATAAAATTTCTTATAATAGAGGCATGGTAGCACATGTGGGTACAAATGCAAATAAACAGGTAGCTATACATGAATACGGACATATACTGAAGTTCCCCCCGTTTCCTGGACTCCGATAAGTAATTTAAAAGGAGTGGTAGAATGGGACAAAGGGGCCAACATTACGATGAAACATTTCACAGGGAAGCTGTCGACCATCTTATTAGGACCGGCAAAAGCATAAAGCAGACGGCAAAAGATCTGGGTATATCAGAGCAAAGCCTGAGAAACTGGAAAAAGAAGTATCTTGCGGAAGAAGATAGTCCACAGCGAAAGACTCTTGAAGAAGAGAACGAACGGATGAAAAAAGAAATAGCCGAACTCAGAGAGGAGCGTGACATCTTAAAAAAGTCCGTGGCCATTTTCTTGAAACCCCGGAAATGAAATTTGAATGGATTGATTCAAATAGCTCGGTCTTTTCGGTAAAGGGAATGTGCGAAGCTCTGGAAGTATCAACGAGCGGTTATCACGATTGGAGAACACGTCCTGCATCCAAACGACAGGAAAGTGATCTGGAGTTTGTGAGTCTTATCAAAAGAATTCAAAATGAATCAAATGGAACATATGGTAGTCCCCGTGTTACCGAAGAACTGGTTGCTATGGGTTTTGAAATAAATGAGAAGCGTGTTGCTCGGATCATGAAAAACTTTGGAATATCAGCGGAAAAACCGCGTGCTTTCCGGGTTTCAACAACGGATTCAAATCATGATCTACCAGTTGCGCCAAATCGTCTGGATCGGAATTTCGAGGTTGGAACTTTGAATAAAGTCTGGGTTTCAGATATAACCTATATCGAAACAAATGACGGTTTCGCGT
>JBNKQE010000078.1:0-15833 GCA_050295715.1 Leptospirales bacterium | reverse complement strand
GCAGCAGCAAAACTGGGGTGAAGTTGCGATTACCCCTGGAACTTTTCATTAAGTTCAACCGGGCTTATGAGTTGTTAATGCATAACCCTCCGATTCAGAATATTTGTTTCCGGCGACCGGATCAGGCAGCACCCGGTCGCCGGGCAGTTTTAACGAAGTCCAAATCAAATGATACCATAACTGACATCATTTGTGTTCACCTCAATCGATTAACAGTCTCAATTGCCTCCGTTAGATTCCTTTACTGACGCAACCAGACAATTGCTGTTATAATCCATTCATATTGTTTTCCCGTATGATTAAATTCTTTATATCCTCCGAATGACCGGTTCCAAAGTGATCAAAGTGCACATGCCTCTCAGATTTTATTCATTTCATGAGTTACATTTTATTTTGAGGAATCAAGGTGGGGCTGGATTACCTTTAATTATATGAGGAAACATGCAACTTCCGATAATGTATGTTATGTCGCTATCAGATATTACGTCGCTAAGCCTTCCCACTGGCTCTTTCGGACTGTTCTATTCCAATACGACACAATAACGCAAGCTTTTTTTTACGACATAAGCAAAAAAGTGCAAATAACGGGCAAATAGTGGGCACAAAACGGGCAAATAAAAGAAGAAATCATGTTTTTACAGATCTATGGGGAAATCAATCGGTCTGATATGAAACCAATAGCCATGTAAAGCATTTTCCCGGACGTAAACATGCACCGAGCCCGGTGCGCCTGTCTATGTCTGAGAGTGCAAATAAAACCGGATACGGACAACCTGTGAACGATTCCGGGGTGTAAGGATCTCCGGAGATCCCTGATTTCTGTCAATTATGTTGTTTCGGGGTCCGAAAAGGTGTGATTTCTATCGATTCATGCGAAAAACGAGTGTATGCTAAAATATTTATACAGTTATATATGCAGATCGTCAATCGCTGTATATATTCTGCATATATAACTTCGTCGATGTGGAAATGTGAATGTCAGAAGATCGAGCGCAGACCCTGGCCGGTTTTTGCGAATACATACCCGGCCCCGGCGCCGGCGCCGACATAGAGTGCCAAGCGGGTCCAATTAATCTCTCCGGAAATCGTTTCTTTGTAACCCAGGGCTGCCCCGATGATTGCAGGGATGAGAATTGTTTTATAGTCCATGTCCGTCTTTGGGACGGTTAGTTTATCTGGAGGAATCACAGGTCCCTGAAAATTGTAGTAATGCTTTGCCAGGTATAACGCCGACTTGAATGGTTCAACGGTTTTGCCGTTTACTATTTTTGTCTGTCCACGTGATGTCGTATTTGCGTGATCATACTTGCCATCTCTGTATAAATGATCCATCTCAATGAATGTAACGTTCTGGCGACGACTCATTTTTGAATCAATATGAATGTGTGCCGGTGCCGGTCGATGTTCATTCCTCGGATCGTTTTTTTCTGTATAGGCATATCCATGCCCTAGGCCCAGACCCAGGCCAATTGGAAACGTAAACGGGTTGTGGTCCATGAGATAGAGAAAGGCATTTATCACATATGGATCAAGGCCGCCATCATGTGCAAAATCAACGGCGTTTCTATTATCGTCGCAATGATGGCCGTAGCAATTATCCGTAAACGGGACGATTTCCGGAGCCGTCCTTTTAAGCTCCGGAAAATTGTCTTCCA
Source organism: Leptospirales bacterium (assembly GCA_050295715.1). GTDB lineage: Bacteria > Spirochaetota > Leptospiria > Leptospirales > Leptonemataceae > JBNKQE01. Next base: position 14,178 of record JBNKQE010000078.1, on the reverse strand, counting down.
TCCATCTGATTATTGTTTTCTGTCTACCGGTTAGCATGATTTTTTATGGTCCGTCTCTGCTTGTCAGAACGCCATTGATTTCGCACGTAGCGTCTATGGTTACGCAATAGCTTCTAAGGTCGTCCGCAGTCTTTGGGAAAAATCTTTCACGTGCCTGATAGAATCCACCGGCCCAGCCGATAACAAGCCCCAAAACAATACCGGAAACGATTAATAGAATATTTGATTTCATTTCTTGAAATCCTCCCGAGTCATAAGGTCATCTTTTTTGACGCCATAATTGGCCGCTATATTTTTGACGTTTGAAAATGCCTTTTTCACTGGCGTTGTTGAAACGTCACTGTCCATGCTTGCAAGTGAACCGAATCCACCGACATAATTACCCAGGAAAAGAAGGGTTATTCCTGAAAACATTTTCAGGTTGTTTTCACTCTCTTTTTCCTTTATCTGCTGCGATAACTCTATGTATTCACTCCGGTATTCATTAAAGGCAGCCTGGAAGTCCTCTGGAGTCCTGCTGGTATCTATAAACGATTGTTTGTCCACAAAATCATAAACGTCTTTACTTTCTGTGCTTAACCGTCTATTTTCATTCAAGACGGTTATTATCTCAGTTCTGTAGTCCGGTGCGGTCTGGCAGGATACCAGAAAGAAAAGTATAACAAGCTTTTTCATAAACACAGATTCCCCGCCAATTAGAGGGGTCTGTCAATAGAAAAATTCGTTAGCCGTTTTGCTGGTTATGTCACCTACCAGAACACTGGTTCTTCTTCTTCCTGTTGCGCCTGCTGCTGTGGCTGATAACTGCTTCCAACCGGTGGAGCAATTGGTGCATACTGCTGTGGTTGTTGTTGCATGATAACAGGCTGATTGTTACGCTGATTTGCCATCATCATCTGCATCTGAGCTTTTTGTTCGCAACTGGACAATTGCTGACGGTGATTAGACTGTTCATTGTAATACTGGTTTTTCAACTGCTCCAATTGCTGCTTGGTTGTAGCCAGTTCCTGCTTGTAGGTCTCGGACTCCCTGCGAGCATCCTCATATCGTTCCCGGACGCTCTCAACCGTTCCTGATAATTTGATAGCTTCGCGGTTCTCGTTTTGCAGGTCTTTAATGTTCCCTTCAAGCTCCTGTATCCGGAGCTTTCTAGTGTCTCGTTCCATTTCCAGACGCGCTATCTGATCACTCAATCGGTCCAGTGCCTCTATGGCCTTCTGGTGATCGTTCTTTACAACGTTGTATTTTTCTTCCCAGCTTTTTGCAACGGCTTCGCGCTGTGCCAGTTCAGCGGCTTTTTGCTCTGCAAGCTTTTTTCGTTGTGCCGCCTGCTTCGCCTTATTTCGCGCAATAACTGCAGCATGAGCCGCCGCCTGTTGTTTGCGCTTTTTCGCCGCCTGGGCGTTGGCCGCTCCGATACCAGCCAGAGCAACCAAGGGATTCAACCCGGCTACGGCTTTTAGACCACCCAGACCACCCAGTTTTCCAGCTACCATTCCCAATAAATTCATCGTCGTTTTCTCCTTCGCTTCTTCATGATATAAAATGCCGCGCCCGCCACGGCGAGCCATAATAACACATTATCGTCAGTTTTCCCGGTTGCCGGTTTTGGTGTCGCCGGTTGTGCGGGTATGTTTGCTGGTGGTTGTGCGGTCTCCGGTTTAACAATTACCGCCTGTGGTGTTCTGGTCTCATCAGCCCACATTGTCAACCCGGCCCGTTTCGCAGCTGACCAGAATTTGTATTTTACAGAGTCCTGGAATTTATAGCGGACCTCCTGACCATATACATTGTGTGGAACCGTGTAGACACTCCAGCCCGTGACACCAGCCAACTGGCTATTCAGTAATCCAGATTTTTCTGGAGCATAATCCCTTATTCTGTTGTATAAATACATATCATTTCCTTAGCATAAAATACAATACTCCAACGGCGACCGGAATCAAGAACCAGTTCGCACCGTTAATTGATGGCTTCGATACTATTGAGTCCAATTCCTGTATTGATAAATCTTCATCAATTTCCACTTCAATTCCTAGCTGTGATGCAATCGCCTGAAAATCAATCCTGTAATTGTCTGGAATCTCAAATCGCTTTTCCATTCCCGAAACAATGCTTTCCACGTTGTATATTTTCCAGCCCGGTATTTTCTTCTCAATGAGCCCTACCACGACCCTCTGAGCTTTTTCCGGCAAATAATTTACAATTCTATAGTGCAACATTATAACGCAACCGCTGCCAGCACTGAAATGGCTCCCACACCGGCCCCCGATAAAACATGATAGGCCCTGCACATAAAACCACACTGATTCTCTGTAAGGGTCTCAATCTCATTACGCATTGCCATACCACATGTCACATGAGCATTTACTGCATCATCAACAATATCAACCGGAACACCGCGACGGAATAGGCCAGCGTTTCTGTATTTATCAGGGATGGTCATTTTGTCTGCCACGCTCTCACACGTATCTACGTACGTCGGTTGTAACGTAGCACACCCGGACGCTGCAACAATGAGCAACGCCGAAAAAATTCCCGCCTGTAACGTTCGAATTTCCATCGGTTTATTTTCTCCAGTATGCGTTTCCAGACCATGTTTCCACATCCGATCCGATTGAAAAATAAAGAACAATTACGAGAATTGCAATCAGTGCAATTGACACGTTTCGCCATTTCACGGCAAATATATACCAGTCACCCTCTGCTGTTAAACCCGTAATCAGAAAGCGGTTAATTACCCAACTACCAAGTTTTTTAATTTTTTCTTTCATTTGCTTTGCCCTCTCTTACGTCTTCAACTAATACAGCAATTCTTTGTATATGATTCCATGCCCAGATTGATACGCCGATTAAAACCGCAGGCATTCCGGTGATACCAACAAGTGCAGAATTGGACATGCTATCAATACCCAGCCCGGAGAATGCCTGGCCCGGTGCGTATATGCCGACGGCTACCATTCCGGCCACAGTAAGAAAAAACGATATGGCTGCGAATATCAAGCCACGGATTCTGGTTTTTTTTCGTATGTCCATTCTGCCTCCGGTTTAGACACGTCAACGTCTACATGTGTAAAATTTCCACCGATACCGATGCGCTTAAAGTGTTTACGTACTTCTTTCAAAACATCATCTTTATCCTTCAGGGACATATCAAAATCAACGGCAAGCCCTCGTATGTGAGAGCTGTTTGCAACACCGCGAACCTCTGAATTGTGCTTTTCACATCGAAACCCTGAGTTAATGCGAATAGATCCGATTTTCTTTCTAAGTTTATCCAGCTTTCTGAATAGATCCGTATGTATAATGATTCGATCACATCCACAGCGACACGTCATCGCGTTGATGTCATTATCAGACTTAAAATGCTTTGTCTGTGTCCTCATCCAGTTTTTAGCTTTTTCGCCTCTCAATATCATTGCAAATCCCCTGCATCTATTCCGATTTTTTCTGCTATCCGAACCAGAAGTAATCTGATTTTATGTATTTCGTCTTTACCATTCTCTCTCAATGAGTTAATCATTTTCCAGTGTATATGAGTTGTTTCCTCTATGTTATGCAATCGCTCTGTGTGAGCGTTTACAGTCGACGAGAGACGACCAAGCCAGAACGCGACACCAATCACACCGGCGATATTTACAGTTGTTATGATTTCAAACGTCATATTAATAACTTGGTTGGTTCGAATAGTAGTATAATACCCCACTCGCCACCTGAGCCCCGGATAAATTCTTTATCAATATTGCAACATCTGTCATAAATAACGATACATCCGTTGTGGAATTAGTGATTCCCCATCCAGCAATAGCCACGAATGCATCTAAATCTCCAATGAGGATTGTATTTGTATTATCAAATATGTATTTCTTTAGATATATTTCTCCACCAAAATCACGTGTCACTAGATTTGGCCGCCCAACTATATCGGAGAAATAGTCATGGTTATGTGCACCAGGTGGATAGGTCGCGGGTTTGTTCGTTATCTCTATCCAATCAATAATTCTATCTGACAGAGCAACCCAATTTGCCAACGTTGTTGGATCGTCTGTGGTTAATATATACGACTGGTTAGATAGATCCGTTCTGATTGCAACGTCTCCACGTTGTGCAGTCAATGACAACATTGCTCCTTCGCTGGCTACTGGATAGGTGTCAGTTATTGCAATTGCTGGAATTTCAATCCGTGACTGGGGAACTTTCCCTGCTATTAGTTCGCATACTCCATCCGGTGCGCTGCGCTCTGCGTAATCCATTTTTGACGCAAGAGCCGCATCCAGTCCGGAAATCTCAGCTGATTGCAGTGCGAAAATAAAATCTCTGATTTTATATAGAGGCATATTATATAACCTCTAATTGAGCATTGACCCGAAGAGACGAAACAACGCTGCTTTTTTTGAGGCCCGCAATGTATGGAATAATATAGATGTATGAGCTACCGGACATTTCCAGCTCAATATCGGAGGGGTTGTTGTATGTTGCGCCGTGCCCCATGAGGACAGTTTCAATTGTCTGCTTTTTAACAATCAGATCTACGGCTGACACAAGACTATATTTTGCAGATGGAACCGAATCGTAGATGAATCTGTGCGCCGCAAGGGGATTTCTGTCCATTGCATCTACACTCATTAATTCATCGTTTACATCTGGTGTCCATAGCTGAATCGCATCATCCCCCAGACGTTTATCAACACGGACGGTGACGTCCGCATCGTTGACCATTAAGACTTTTTGAAAATCATCGCGTCCCTTTACGATAACAATAGAAACCGGTGTATCAATTGCGACGGTTGATCGTACATAGAATGACTGGATTGTAATTTCAGACAGCCGAACGTTTTTACCCTCTCCAATATTTATTTTTGATACTGAGTATGATTCTGTAAATACATCGTTTACCGAATCGTAATCCTGTGTAAATACACATGGATGAGAGATATTTTTTATTGCTGCTTTTCTCATTGTTATTATTGCTTTTTAGGAATACAGATTAATGTCAGAGAAACGTCACCCGCTGCAATATTTTGACCTGCTCCAGTTTGAATATGCACTTCCATTGCCTCGGCTCTGGATAATACAGGTCTATTTTTCCCAGCAAACTTAAAAGGAGTCGGTGGCATATCGTGGCGTGTTCCAATATCCGACATTGTAGGCGCACCAATAAATAAGGGGTTATTTTTACTCGATGGTGTGCGGATATCAATCAGGCAATTTTCCAGTCCTGCCTTGTATCTCAAAATAAACCCACCAACATATAACTCTTCACCGGATTTATTGAATGCCTGAATAGCCTGTGTCAATGTTGTATTTTCGGGAACGACGATTGATCTCCCGGATATATGCGTGACCTGCTGCTCTGTATCTCTCATTATGATTGCCTCTAAAAAACCCGGCCATTCAGACCGGGTTTAGTTAGTTAATTAAATTAACCTACGTTCGCACCCTTCGGATATTCAACGGCCAGCGCACGCAATACAAGTAAGTGGTCGTTCAGTTCAGCCGGGATTTTGTATCCTGCCTGCTGTGATGGCAGTTCGACGGTGAAATTGAATGTTTCGGCCGCACCGGTAAATTTCACGGGCAGATAAAGGCCGGGTTTTTCATTGTTCTTATGTTCAATGGACCCGGTTGAGTGTGATACTGCTGCTGTTTGTGTGTCCGTTGCCGTTGCAAGTGATTTGATCAGAACGGGGACCGGTTCAACCATGAGATTTTTAATGATTCCCTCTCTGACTGTATGCTTGTTCACAACTACCTTGTATTTCATTTGATTTACAAGCTTATTCACCGCATCCAGAACAGTGTATGTCCCGTCGCCTGCAGAATAATCGATCCGCTTGAAATCGGGACCATGTATTTCCATCTGGAAGGCTAAAAGCATTCCGCTAGACGTATACAGAGGATTTTTCCCGCCCAGATTGTAACTGGCCAAATGTGTGATTCCCGCTGCTGATTCCTGTGACTGGAAAAAGTCATAATTTTTGTCACCGGTGGCCATTTTGAATACAGAGTGTAAGTCAGTGTAGTATCCGCCCTTATCCAATACTGCCTTCTGCGCCGACTTCGGTCGTCGTCTACTTGGTTTCATTCCCATATTTCGCATAATTGTATTACCTGTTGTTTCGGTCTTTGCCGTTAATTAGTTCTCTTAGTCTTCCGGGTCGAACAGATTATCATCACCAAACAACTCGTCATCATCGGAATCGCTGTCTGGTTCTTCATCACCTGATAGAGGAACAATGTCCCCGTTCAGTTCGTCGTTAATTTCGTCTGGAAGGTTGTTGTATCCCTGTAGATATTCATTGTCACCGGCCAGGATCGGTGCAGTTGTGTCCGTATCCGGCAAATAGAATTCGTTATCATCTCCAGCAATCGCTGGCACGTTATCGCCGTAATATGCCTGTAAAATTGCCTGCCCTTCGGGAGAGTCCACCGGGAACGACATCCTTTCGTCACCGTCCAGATTCACTACCCATGCGTCCTGCTTGAGTCCGTCCATTTTTGCAAGTCCCAGCATTCCACCGGTTGCAGCAATTGCACCGCCAACATACGCCGCTGTTTTTACATCAGGTCGTCGTGTCATTGATGCGGCCATGAATGCCAGCCCGAGCGGAACGGCTATGGCCTTGACGTTTGGATTGTCCTGCATTATAGTTCTCAGCCACTTGTTCTGGCTATAATGCGAAAGCGCAAACGTGCCAATTCCAATCAATGCGGGGAGACCAATTTTTTTTAGTTCGTTCTTTTTCATGATTCCATACTCTCTATTGAAGTTTGTAAAATTTCCGGTTATCGCTTTCGAATTTCAGCAAGGAGCTTTTTCTTTTCGGCACACTCTTTTTTGTATCTATTGCGCTCTTTTTGATTGTGATCCTCAACTTCCTTTACTTTCACTTTGTAATTTTTCAAAGTCGCAATTGACGCACTTGCTAACGGTCGTTTCGGCTTCTTACGAATTGATGGTTTTTTTACACCTTTCATATTATTACTTTCCTGTTGCTATTTTATAGATTGCGAATGCAGTCGCTCCAGCGGCGATCATCATCCCCAGAGAAAGGCGGGGGCCCTGTGGGTTATTGGTTGTGTCATTTGTTGCGTATCGTATCCCATCGCGTGGGACCGATACTACTGCCTGACCATTTGTGTCTACTGAGACAGCCGGTCGGGATAATCCGGGTTGATCATTGTTAATGTTTGGTGTTTCTGTTGGGATCTGCACATTTTGTGCAGTCTCACCCATACCCGGAATCATTTTAGTAATAGAAGAAAATCCGCCAGGCAACATACTGCCAAGCGAACCCATACCGCCAGAAATTGCTGATCCGATTGACGATCCAGCCGAACCAATCGCACCAGTCACACCGGGAATAAACATTGACGCGCCAATTCCCGCCACGGCTCCAACTGCCCGGCCAGCATTTCTGACTGCTGCCCTTCGCTTCTCATTCTTCTGTGATTGTTTTTGATTCTGCATAGCGGCATATGCCCCAAGCAGGGGATTACCGCTGGCAGCCGCCAGCATGTTTAATTGATTCAGCTTAGATTTTTGTTTTGCCGCATTCCCAAAACCCAGCAATTGGCCGAAATCAAAACCGTTCAATTCAACTGCAGGCTGGTCGCCCTCTAATGTTACCGCTACGCTCATAGAGACACAACGTAACATGATTGATTGATGAGTACAAGCGAATAACTATTGCGTTGCATGGGGGATGAATACGTATTGAATACGCTTTGAAGCAATTTAGTTATTTTTTTTCGGTGGGTAGTGAATGAGACGGTAGACGCTGGCCCTTGAGACTCTTGTATAATTGAATTTTTCTGCCACACGCTCTGCAATCTGTCTGTAAGAATACCCTTTCGTGTAAAGGTCCCTTGCCAGATTACAGGCGTCTGTATTGCGTATTTTCTCTCGTCTTTTCATTATAGAGGAAATGTCCTTCTAAATTTCTCGTCATAGAGTCTCTGTCCGAATTTGCATCGTGGTGCCGGGTATGTTGCATCGGCTGGAGTCCATCGGTTTTGAATGAATACCTCTGGATAAATATGGTGTGGCCGATCATGCTTTCCAACAACACAGGCCCTGACTGGTATATTATGAGCATGACAGTAAGCGGCAATAATGGTTGTTTTATCATCGCAGTCACGCGGTCCCGGCCATGCTGGTTGTAGAGCCAGTCCGGGCCTGACCTGTGTTTCAAGTCCTTTCGGGTCTGGAATGTAAGGAAGATTTCTTGTATAATTATAACAATCGAATATAGTAGAGAATCTATAAGCGCCCAGATCCCCGGAGTATTTACGAGAGAGCCGGGAGCATTCCCGCACGGTATCGACGAATGAGTTTATTTTTCGTAATGTTTTCATAGAGCCTTGATATCCCTTAATTTTTGCCTTGCATGTTCGCTTTTAATCAATCGCTGATAATGGGAGTTTTTTTCTAACTTCTCATTTCCTTTTTCAAATAATTCTATAATTGCGTCGGCTCCCTTTGCTTCGTGAATCAATGCGATTGCTCCCGATACTTGCTTATGTAACCATTCTTCTATCTCTTCCAATCCTTTTTTATGTGCAGGTATTTGTATCTTATGCCCCGTTTTGGTTCCTAAAAAATCAGACCACCAGTCTGCCGTTTTTTCTCGCCTTCGTGGTGGAATTGATTTTCCGTCCAGATCCTTGAAGTCGATATGTTGAATCATTAACTTAGCCGGGTCAAATGTTCCCCACCGTTTCCCGATTGCTTCAGCTCGTTTTCCCTTGAATTCTATTTCCGCACGAAACCAGTGAGACGGCAATTCATCCAACGATATATCATCATACTTAGACTGGACCTCAAAAAGTTTGTTGTAGAATCTCATAAACGATTCCCCGGTTCTACTGCCAACGTAGATCGTCTCCCCGTAATCGTTGCCGCTTTTCCCGCCTATTGGCCTTTTATTGTGCTCATTTAAGTATTTCCAGTATGTGACAACGCGCCCGCTGTCTAAATGTTCTAATATTCTTTTTCGGTTCAGGTATCCTATTTCGTCATCCACTGCAATATCAATACGCCGCAAAATTCCACCAATCGAAAGAGACGATTTAATCAGTCCGTCAATATCGCCACCCCATCCGGCAAGGCCACGGCTGGACAGGTCTAACATAATTTTATTTTGCTTTCGTGTCGGACTGTATGCAATCATTCCCCCCGTCCTGATTAATTCGGATTGCGAATACCCACGGGCCCCCGATTTACTGGCCGTCCTATCTGGAAAATGGCTATCGAGAAAATTCCAGGACCGGTCCTCATAGGGAAAAACGATCCGCAACCAGTCGAGAAATGGGCCAGAGTTGATTTTAAGGGCTTCTTTCATATATACTGTTGTGTAATTTATGGTCAAATGGCGTGGTTACCCCCGTATTACATAGGGGGGGTAGCAGCTCCATCTCACATATCCCGATTGTTTACCCGTCCCATGTTTCGATTCCTGTTCATTCTCTGCGTGATCAGGGCTTCTATGTCGAAGCCTAATGATTCAGCAAGATCAACAATTCGCAAAATTGCATCGGCCAATTTGTGCCCGTATCCAATATTATCTCTGTGTAAATTCATTGCGATACCGATTTCGCTTGTTATTAATCCTAATGATTCTAGCTCTGTTTTATTGTGCCAGTCTACCGACTCCACCCACCGCCAGTGCTCACATGCTATCTGGTTTAGGGTTTTGTTTAGTTGCGCACCCTTTTTTAACAGATCAACCCCTGTAATCTCCAGTGCGTCATTTTGCGCATGAGTTGCGTCAATGACAAATTGTTCGTCATCTGCGTTTAATTTTTTTACTTCTTCCAGCCATTGGTAATGTATTCCGGCCAGAGCTTTGCGCATTTCGTCGCCATCCAATCCAGTAATGGTAGTAAATACACTGCCCTTATTGTAGTCATATCCGATGCTGATGTATTTTTTCAATTAAGATCCCCTTATGTTAGTTGTTATTTGATTTCGCTTTTTTTTGAGAGATTGGAGCGTTAATCATTATTCCGTAAACTCTCATTCGAAATAAATAGTTCCTCGCGAATCGATATAGGCGATGAGTGTAATGGCAAATGTTAGCCAATCAAACCATGTTGCATCTTTTAGCACATTAATCCATGAAAAGTCTATATACATACTATCCCTCCATATTCCCCCAACCCGCCCCGGCTTTCGCCGTAATTCTCTGCACTATTTTTCAGGAGGCTAAACAGGCCCCGGCCCTCTAACCGCCCCGTAGCGTCCCCGCTTTTTAACGATTAGAGCGTTGCTCGCATAATTCTTTTAATGCGATATATTGCGGACTTTTCTTAAAAGCAGCTATAGATTGGCGGTTTTTCCATAGCCGCCGTTTTACCGTCCATATATCCGCATCGCATAAAAAGCACCTGCACAATGTTGGCAAATCTGGCGCATGTGATTTAAGGCGAACATAAAGCCGCAATTCATCGCCACAATTTACACAATAGCGGATTGTTTTTCGTCTAGCCCGGAACATTCTGTTTCTGACAATTAGAGCATTAATCATTATTTACCCTGCTGATCTCAGCAATGATTGCAATTATTAAGTGCACCCCTCCCAGAAACATATATAACCCAACCCAATCGTCTCTTGTTTTGCTAAATACAATCCCAATATGAATAAATGGGATTGTAGAAATGACGTGTGCGAATATTTGCCACTTTGTAATTTTACTCATTATTCCTTAATCCCTTATTCGAAGTAAATAGTCACCCTCGAATCGATATAAGCAATGAGCGCAATGGCAAATGTTAGCCAATCAAACCATGTTGCATCTTTTAGCACATTAATCCATGAAAAGTCTATATACATACTATCCCCCATATTCCCCCAACCCGCCCCGGCTTTCGCCGTAATTCTCTGCACTATTTTTCAGGAGGCTAAACAGGCCCCGGCCCTCTAACCGCCCCGTAGCGTCCCCGCCTTTAACGATTAGAGCTTTTAATCTCTTCCAAATCTTCGCCGCCAATCTCTGCTTTCCAATGAGGCCCACGCTATGAGACCATGAACAGAAAACAAAAGTGCATACCAAAAACCCCATTCTTCATTTGTCGAAATGTTCATGGAAAAATGAATAAACGGTATTGCGAAAATAATATGTAACACCACCTGTGTTATGTATAAATCTTTCATATCTCGCCTCACATTGGCATATCGTCTGGAATGTTATTTTCCGGAGTTTCATTTCTCTGGCCGTCGTCTATAGGTATACATACCTGCCAGTATCCCGGTTTGTCGCTGCCCTCTTTGGGCTTGCGCCAAAAGATCATTAGTTTTAACTGGTGACGCTCGCCAACTCCAAAGGCAAATATATTGCCTGACCAGTATTTACTATCATCCTTCTGGTTAAACCAGAGTGATCCTACTGGATTCTTTTTGTAAAATAGCCGGACGTCTGCTTTTGTGTCACTATCCTTGTTTGGATTATCTATACCGAAACAGTCAAGCTCTGGAAAGAAAGGCATGTTTATTTTGAGATTGTAATTCTTTTTATCGCCTTTCGTATTTATCTCGAACGTTCCTACTGGTTGTAACATTGTTTAGTTCTCCTGCATCCGGGCAATTTAGGTCCCCTCCGGGGATCCTAATTGACCCGGTTTATTGTTTGATCCTGAATTTGTTGTATTTAATAAAATTGATGCTTTCGCGTTCCGGTCTACCGACCGGGGATTTTCCGGGCTTCAGGCCAGGGCCTGACACCCTTTCGGCTTCGCCTCTTTCTATAATTCGGTCGATAATGGGATCAATGATTGGATCGGTTCCCGTCTGCGGCTCGATCCAGTCCACGACGTGCCCGTTGAACATATTGCAGACCATAGCGACCTTGTCTGTCTCATGGAGTCGCAACCCGATCATTGCTCCAGATCCCCCGCCAATGATTTTTTTATGACTTTCGCATGATTGCGAAGGGATACACCGAGCGGTAAGGCTCCAGCAAATTTTTCAATTAGAGTGAGTAATTGATTTAACGCGTTCTCCAGTCGTGCAACACGTTTCTGTAAATATTCAATTTCGTATTGATTAGACATTTGCGTCGCCTCCTGTGCCGAATGCGTCCAGAGCTGACAGGTCTATTCCCATAACTCGGGCCGCAATATTTAACGCAATCGGGTTACTGGCCAAATCCATGATTTTACCCATGTCAAAATCACCGTTCTTAGATGCGGCCCGCGCTTCTCGTGCGAATTGTCGTTTAGCATCTTCCCGGAGCTTTTCGCGTTCATCCTCTAGCGTTTTCCACCGCCCCTCTATCGTTTCAATTTTGAATTCGTATTTTTCCTTGAGCGCCTTCAAATCATCATCGTGACGATTGCGCAACCGGGTCATTTCCTCCCGATGCTGCTGGTCCATCCGGTTTATTGACTCTCTATAAAATTCGTCCTGACGTTTGATTGTCGCATTCATCACCGACGCCGGGACCATTTCACCACCAGCACTGAATTGGAAATCCGATTCGGGAGCTTTAGCAGGTTGATCAACACTGAATTGGAAATCCGCAACCGTTTCGCCTGAATCAATAACCTCTACTCTCCAGACTCCCGGTGTGACATTGGCCGGGATTTCAGGTCGCTGTAATATTGCGCTTTCGTTTGTTCCCGGCTTCGATATTTTGACCAGCGGCTTTCCCTCGCTGTCCTGAAACGCTTTTTTCAGGTCTTTTCTCGCCTCTTCCATCGTTAACAACATTTCCCTGCCTCCTGTTATCGGCTACGCCGTATTTTATAGCATTGTAAATAGTTCGTCTCGACATTGTTACCCGGTGCTCTGATTTAACAGCCTTCTGTATATCCTGCCAGACATATCCCTGATCAGCCAGTGATTGGACAGTTTCGACAACCGGTCTGATTCTAATTACCCGTGGCATATTTTCGCCCCCCTTCGCGTTCGGCACATAGGGCCCGTGTGATACGTTTCGCATACGTCGCAATATTTAGCCGTAATGAATTTTGCGAGTATTGGCGATGGATTTTTTTGCTCTGGTCGCTTCGGTGGATCAAGCCGATCCAGCTCTGTTCGTATTTCGCGTATATATCGCCGGACCTTTTCGGGGTCCATCGGTTGAATAGCCCCGAGCTGGCCCATGACGAACGAGATTGATGCGTCTAAAACTGTGCTCATCGTCCAGCCTCCAATCTATCTGCCAGTTCAATGAGGGCCTCACCGGCGATTCGCGCCTGTTCTGCCCTCAAATACATTTTTGTATTTTTCGAGTTGTATGGTTTGATTGCTGAAAGGACGATTACGCGTTCCAGCTTTTCGACACCGCGAAATTTGCTTGTGTCGATATACTCCATGACTGCGTCGTTGAACCTGTGCGCGTCTGTATACGCTATCGCTTGTTTTTTCACTTTCTGCCCTCCACTCCCGGCAAGGGGGGATTCATTTCCTGCATCAGGTTGGACAATTGAGCACACAGTGACCGCGCATCATCCTGTGTCAGTATCACCATCCTCTCACCTTTTATTGAAAGCGACACAATGCGAATCTTTATCCCAACCTCTGCCAGACTCTGTTCCCGATGGCTTCCTTTCCGAGTACATCGTTCCGGTGGCAAAAAGTGAGCCGGTTCAATTTTTCTGATTATATCAGGATATCGTCTGAGCAGACTCATGATGGATTCACCATTGATCCGAATTTATCGAGAGTCGTCCTCAAGTCCTTAATTGATTCAAGTATACGGTCACGAAATACCGTGTGACTCTCCTCTGTTAACGCTCGCTTGAGCTGTTGACCACGGGCAATTCTAATGCCCGTGTTGTAGTCCTGAAGTTCTGAGATTGCGTCTTCAAGTTTTGAAATGACCGCCTGTAATTCGTCGGCTCGTGGTTTAGAGAATTGCGGTGTCAGAATGTATCCAACATCCGTTTTTTTATTTTTGAGTGCTGAAATTCGCACGACGTCCATGTCGTTAACTCCATCCGTGTTATCGTTAGTGATTACACGAATATTTTTTCGACTGGATGCCGTGGACTGATTTTTTGATTTTGCCATGTCCCCTCTCCTGAAAAAGAGAGAGTCAGCGGGAAGATTGGAACGTATACAGGTTTCGTTTATGCGACGTAATGTCCCGATGAGTCATAATGTATGTTATGTCGCTATCAGATATTACGTCGCTAAGCCTTCCCACTGGCTCTTTCGGACTGTTCTATTCCAA
>JBNKQE010000077.1:0-16088 GCA_050295715.1 Leptospirales bacterium | reverse complement strand
ATGCAATTAAAGAATATCTGGGACTCATTGCCTATCGCATGAAAGGATATATCTGATAATCTTTTACGACATTCGCACTCGGACGATTATGGACCATCCATCTTTTTGCTTGTTATTGGAACTCATCCCCCACCCCAACATGGCTATTGTGACGAAACAAAAATCGGAAGCAAAGCTACCAATTCCCTTACGCCTGTGCTCAGTTTTCCAGCGAATACTCCCCGGCGTAAGGTCCTCATGACCTTAAAGAATCTGTTCCAGGACAGTTTCTTCATATCGCATTTTTCTGATTCCAGAAGAGTGTAGAATTGGAGTAAGGCAGCATTCAGATAAAATATTCAGAATGCCGCCGTGGCGAAAATAATTCCAGGATGCTTCTATTCTATTCAGAAACAATGGAATTGATCACATTACTCCACATTTAGCTGAAAATCCTCATGACAGGCAATGCATTGCTTTAATTCACTGTTCAACCGGGGAATGACCTGTTCTACTGGTAATCCCCCCTCCACATCGTCTGCGAATTTATCAAGTGATTTATGTAATCCAATTCCTCGTTGCTTGAAGTCAAGAGGCAGTTTCATCATAAATGAAGGATTCACGTCAGCTGCAGCCCGCATACCGGATGCTCTTGCAGCATCAATAATTTTCTGTCGATCGGAAGTCGCAACTCCATCCACAATACCCTGCACGCTTTTTAATAACCCGCGCATCTCCATAAGTACTACTGCTTTCTCTCCAGCAGTAAGATTTACAGCTCGTCGATTATCACTCGTGGTTTCTGTCTGACCTTTTACCATAAAAAAGACTACCACGCCAATCGTTACTGTCCACAGAGCAATTGCTGCAATTGATAAAATTCTTGTTTTCATTTTCTCTCCTTGACCGCCTGTCTCATTGAAACCTTCAGGTTTCATTTACACCCCGGGCTTACCAGGCAGGTTATATATATATAACCTTTTCACAGAGTAAAAAATTGTCAATAATAAGTTCTCATTTGAATTGAATTTAACATTCCTGATTCTGAATAAAAATTGTATTTACTGAATGACCTCCGGCTAAAATCCTTAACCGCTCAGATCAGGATGCTTTAGACCATGAGTACAAAACGTAAAGAGCAAATATTTCAGGTGATGCTGGAGATAATATCCAGGGAGGGCGTATCTGCCGTATCCACTCTACGCGTGGCTGAAGAGCTTGGCATATCACAACCGGCAATTTATAAGCATTTCCACAGCAAAGATGAAATGTTAATATTTTTTGTAGATAATCTGGATGTACTATTACAGAATAATCTGCGGAAAATTGATGAAGGAAAAAATACTCGTGATAAGATAAACAAGTTCATCAATGAACACTTTCGAATGCTTCAAAAAACAAGAGTTCTTCCAAGAGTAATCTTCTCTGATACATTGCACATTGGAAACCCGGAAATTCGGAAACATTTAAGAACAACAATTTTTAGATATAAATCCCATCTAATGTCAATCATTCAGGAAGGAATAGACAATAAAGAGATTACTGTTGCAATTGAAGCAGATGCCGCTACAACAATAATTTTCGGATCAATTCTCGCCAATACTTTGTTCTGGATGCTCGATGGGATGAACACATCTCTTCTGAAAGAAAAGGAAAAATGCCAGAATTTTTTATTAAGTATGTTATTCCAGCAGTAACTGACAGTTTCCCGATAAGTTATGTAAAATAATAATGAATAGATAATCTTTCGCTTGCAATACTAAAATAGTTCTATGAAAACTATGGTGTGAAGGGTTTTTTTAAGAAACTGGACCACTATCTTCTCGGACATCCGGACTACGTCAACCTGGATCAAAGATTTCTTCATATAATATGCCTGGGTGGAAGTATTGTTGCGCTGATTTCTATCCCGGTTAACCATTTCATTGTTACAAATTTTTTCCTGACGGTTACAAACATTGTTGAGGCTGCAATTCTTCTCACTGCATACCTTGCGTCCAGAATTACAGGGAGAAATCGATACATAGAATGGGCAACATTGCTTTCCATTCTTGCATTTCTGAGTATCCAGTGGTTCTATAATGCCGGGAGTTCCGGCGGAACGCAATATTATTTCATCCTGATCGCATTGATTGGCGCCTTCATTTTTGACAGGTGGACCAGAATTTTTTTTATTAATACTACAGCGCTTATAATTCTGACTTTAATTACAATCGAATATACAAGACCTGAGCTCATAACCGGTTATAATTCGGCTGAATCCAGAATGATTGATGTTGGTATTAGTTTTACCTTAACAATCATACTCAGTGGAATAGTCATATCGATTTTATCATCCCATAACAATGAACTTTTTTCAAGGATCCAGAGAAAAAATAGAGAACACGAAGAGGATTTGATTATTGCGAAACGTGTGCAGGAGGAGTTGTTCACTTATGATAAAACTAAAGTAAAACAGAAAGACTTTGCAATGCTGTACAGTCCCTCTCATACAATAGGAGGAGATTTTTGCGATATTGTAAATCTCAGGGATAAGCTGAGAATATTACTGGCAGACATGAAGGGACATGGTATTAACGCAGCTCTTACAGCAATGCTTATCAAAAGTGAATGGATAAATTCAGGGCATGAGTTACTGGACCCCGGTAAAGCTTTAACGGATTTTAACAGGCAGATCATTCAGCGATATGGCAATAGCATTCTCCTGAGTGCCTCTCTTATAGATATATATACTGACAGGATTGATTACTCAATGGCTGGATCTCCCAATCAGTATGTAAAAAATAGAACCGGTATAGTTCGAATTGAATCCTGCGGACCGCAGCTTGGAATTATCGACAATATAGAATATACATGCAGCACGCTTTCAGCCGATAATGAATGTCAGGTTTTACTCTTCAGCGATGCGCTGGTGGAAGAATACAGTCAAAAGGGAACTGTGCTGAAACAAAACTGGCTGGAAGAGTTGCTGGAAAAAAAACATGGTAGTGCAGACGAGTTGCTTAATACAATAATTACCCGATTTAAAATCCTTACAGGAAAAAATCCTGGTCAAACATATGATGATTTAACAGTTATAGCTGCCGGGTTTTCCGGAACTCCTGTCGGGGAAAAATGACGAAATTATTTCGTCATATATTACACTCAGGATACTGCTCTGAGCAGAGATACATACAACGATTAAAGTATTGACATATTTTATTTATGCTTACATATATTCTTTATCACAACTAATATGAGGTTTGCATGAAACTATATCATTTAATTCTTACGGCGATCCTGGTAGGTTTTCTGGCCAGTCCTATTTTTGCCGATGGTTGCTATATCTGTGGATCAGGGTCATCCAGCAATTGCGAAGATTACTGTAAATACTCAGGAAGCGACACATGGGACAATCGAAAAAAATGTCAGAATGCAGGTTGCAAGGTAAGTGGAACGGCCAGCTGCCCATCCGCTTCTAATTACAAGGTTTGCACGGTAAAAGCGGAAACCGGTAATAAAGACTGGTTGGCTTTTCTTACGGATAATCGGTAAAACGCCACTGCAAATAACCTGGTGCAGTCTTTTCCATTACAGGAGCCAGGCATCAGAATAGTTGAATATCATGATTGTCTGCTCCGAAGAGATACACTATAGATCTTTTCAAAGTAAAGCTGCACTGACCATTATTTTCCGGAAAAGCTTCGAAGGAGATTGCCGGAACCCGGTCAGGTTATGATTCCACAAAAAAACCCGCCAATGGACGGGTTTTTTTACTTAAAATTTTGAGAATTGGAGACGGCGGGAGTCGAACCCGCGTCCTACGGTGCAAAGCACAAGCTACTACATGCTTAGTCGATGATCAATAAACAGGCGCTTGCTCATCGACAGGCATACGACTGTTTTTCAATCTGTAAAAATTTGTTGAACTGCAGATTGAACCCATTCAACTCATCCTCCGTTTTATAACACTCCGTTGCGACACCGGAGGAGTAGCCGCAGGGAGCGCACGCATCACTTAAGCTGCGAGAGCCATTTCGTTGTTGGCAATTAAAAGGTGAGGTTTTAAAGAGCTCCTCAACTCTGCATGCAACTCATACTTTGATCCACAGCAGTCGAAGCCATTTCGTCCCCGCAGATCGTAAGTACGATTCTAAAATGTTTTCCGTAGTTGAGCAACGAACTCAATGTACTGGAAAACCCATCTGGACTCTTATTCCAGAACCACTATTACTGTAATATCAAAACCGGCAAGTGTCAACATAAATAAATAATCACAGCCGGATACCAATACCAATTCTTGAAAAATACTTTAAAAGTCGGATTCCGGGTCTGTTATCACTGAAAAAACTGTTTTCTCGACCTGACAGGTTATAAAGATAGGTCCAATGAAAGACTGGATTACCATACGCCCAATTGGAATTTTCACAATACTTTTTATCACAGGAATTCTCTTGTCCTCAGCGGGAATCATGGATGAATCCTTTGTATTTGTCAGGATGGTAGATAATCTTTACCTGGGCTATGGTTTGACTTTCAACTCAGGTTTACACCAGGTTCCCCTGGATAGCCCGTCCTGGCTTGCCACATTAATTATACTGAAGGGGATATCCATACCCTCCATTCTTACAGCACCAGCAGGATCAGTTGCACTTGCATTAATCGCATTCATATATATTGTTTTTCAAAAAACCGATGATGGTCGCTCTATCTGGCCTATCATACCACTGGCTCTTATCGCTCTACCCGGTTTCAGGATTGCCGTCGGAAGCGGACTGGAAACCGGGCTCATTCTCTTTCTACTCACACTCATTTTTATTGATACGGCGAAAGACGGCCCCATTAAAAAACCATTTTATACAGGACTTCTATTTTCATTTCTCTATCTGACAGTGGGAACAATGATTTGGCCCATCATCTACTTTACAATTTTTTTGATTCAGGATATAAAAAGAACCAATCCAGGTGCAAGGCCTCTGATTAAATTGCTGGCTCCGTGGTTTGCAGGGCTATTATTACCCGCCCTGCTCTTTCATGCATTCCTTTATAGCTATGCTGACCTGCTCTTTTTTAGTTCCATGAATACCGGGAATGTATTGAGCAATCTCAAAGAATTCATTATCTTTCTTGCTTTGTCTCCGGCTGCCTGGATTATTATTGTAACAGGACTTACCTCCTTTTTCAAGCTGGATCATGCCGCAGATCACCAAACTTATCCAGGAGAATTTTCAGCCATTCGTATCGCGGGCAGCGCAATTCTTCTGCTTGTTACTCAACTGCTGGATGACTCACAAAAATTAGATTCGATAAAATATTTACCATCGATGATGCTCATTGCTATAGCAGCTCATAAGACCTTTGCCTCACATCAGGATATTTTTCGGAATAAAATAAAAAAGCTTATACCCGGTTACAATCACAGCCTGGCTGTCATTATTTGTATTCTGCTTACATTTATTCCTGCACGTGCTGCAGATACCTCCAGCAGGTTTCTATCAGTCGAAAACATTAGAAATCCAGAGAACCTTCTCAATTTATGGAAACAACCCAGAAAGTTCAATAAATATTACAGACTGAGAGAGTGTCTTGCTTTGCCGGAGATTCGCCTGGAAGCAGGAAAATCAAATATAGATTGCATGGAGACAGAAAGTCCTGCACGAATGGCATTTAACGCAGGGCCGCTTGCTCAATTATTTTCCCCGGATATAGAGGTTTACAGTGACAAACATCTTAACACTTCTCTGGAGAGGGCGCTCGAGAATAGAGCACTCTTTTGTGAAACGGG
Source organism: Leptospirales bacterium (assembly GCA_050295715.1). Lineage (GTDB taxonomy): Bacteria > Spirochaetota > Leptospiria > Leptospirales > Leptonemataceae > JBNKQE01. The sequence continues at coordinate 10,345 of JBNKQE010000077.1, read as the reverse complement.
CGATACTCAATATGATGAAATTATGCGGACACCATTTGGAGTAATTATAAACTGGGATATAAATATTTTATTCAGTGTACCCGATATAGGTGCAAGATTTAAAGAACTCGATAAATTACAGGAAACCGGAAATAAGACAGTAACACTCCTTGAAAAAGCAAATGGTGTAAAAGTCAAAAGTATCCAAAAAGAACTGATGGACTTCAAAAACGATTCAATGGCAAAGTCCCTTCAGTCTTGCTGGATTGTTGAATGATAACACTTCATCAGAATTCAGACAACCTCTGATCGAAGGAGAAAAACCATTGGCACCTGAAAATGTGTATTTAGACTGGATTGATTTATTGCATAGATTCCAGGAAACTATTCCCGGAATCATAACAAGAATTGCTTTTTCACTGCTAACGTTCCTGGTCGCCATGATGATTCGCTCGGCGACGCTTCGAATTCTGACAAAAAGAGATGCTAACCCGCGAAAGCGTATTCAACTCAGGTCCGTCTCACTCTATCTTTCACTGTTTTCAGCAGGACTTTTTATTCTGCCACTCTGGCTCTCCTCCATCCAATCATTTTTGACAGTTCTTGGAATATTCGGAGCCGGTGTACTAATAGTATTTAAAGAACTACTTCTGAATGTAATGGGATGGATATATATAATGACGCGCCGTCCATTTGCCCCGGGAGATCGAATCCAGATAGATTCCATAACAGGAGATGTTCTTGATATTCGCATTCAGGATTTTTCCATGCTGGAAGTTCATGAAAATCACAGGGGGGGACACAGTACAGGACGAGTTGTCTACCAGCCAAATTCCAGATTATTCGTTGCGCCGGTCATAAATGGTTCAAAAGATTTTGCCTTTAACTGGCATGAGCTGGACGTGCATCTGACTCCGGACAGTAACTGGCAGAGAGCTTCCACCATCCTGGAAGAGGTGGGTAAAAATGTTCCCGATAAAATCTCAAAAGAAGATTCCCGAATACGTAAGTCCCAGGAGCAATATGAAATTCGCTATCGTCACCTGGAACCTCGTATATATGTTGATGCGACAGATGAATCAATTGTTATTACATTACGATTTTTGTGTGAACCCAGGCTTGTCAGGGAGATGCGAAGCGCTATTTGGACAGAAATTCTGGAATTATTCTCATTTATCGAAGATATAAATATTGGGAAGAAGTGCTAACAAACTGCAACCGTATCCGTAATTGCTATGAATCATGAGGGCTGGAGTGAATAAAAAAGATCGGTGCGTATCCGCCCCATCGAACTGACAGGACACACCGCTGCGATGCTGCACATCGAGTAGGAGGTGGGCTGGCTGGGCGCCCCGCCGTCTGTGATATAAGCTTCAATGGAAGAGAGCTGGGACGGATACTGGGTCATCTTATCGTAATTTGACCAGCCTCTATACCAGTAGATTATCTCTTTCAGAGAATTCGCCAGACTCATATCGCTCAATAAATCTTACAAAATCCTTATTGGGATAAACCCGAGTATCACCTATATAAAATCCAGCGGCTTGTAAAACAAAATAGACCTTTGCAGACCAGAAATCAATTCCAGTTTCTTTAAAACTCCGACTATAACGACCTTTAATATCTCCAACAACCTCATCTTCAGTAAGCATAATTGTTGGCCATATTATAGATTCCGTGTATCCCTGCTCTCTACAAACAATAACAAGCTCATTAAGTCTCCAATTCTGATAAAATGTTGCATAGCTATTATATCCTTTGTGCCATTCTACAATGTAAAAACAGGGAGTATTTCTTGCATTCAATCATGTCTATACTTGTATAAATCTGTAGCTATAATCTTTAAATGGTTTTCCAAGCGTCGGATATAGTGAAGACAGGCAGCAAAAGAAGAAGGCAAGCCTGAGCCGGGCGCAGAAAGCGCGGTTCGTCATGGCGAACATATGTAAGCGGTCAGGATGACCGCTACCCAACGCTTTATAGAAGTTCAGGATGGACAAAGATATTTTCGCCGTGGTATTCTTCGCTTAAAACCATTACACTACTTCCTTTGCCAGATTTTCAAAATCCAGACCCGCCTTACTTCCCTTCTTCAAAACTCCACCGGAAGTCGCGGCCTTATGTATCTCATCAGAATGATAAATCGTCGCATACGTAAGCTGATCACCAAAGGATGACAGGCGAAGAATCTCATCCTCACTTTCTGTTACCATACCGGGAACAGCAAGAAGACCCGGCGCGTATCCCATGGCATTTTTCACATCCAGAAGCTCTCCATTTAATATATCCAGAGCCTGCATGGTCCAGCGAGACACCCCCACAGGCGAAAGCACCAGATCCGACGCGTGAAGAGCCGCCCGTAGCGCGTAACCCGGTGAAGGAGGAGTGTCAATGATAATAACATCGTAATCCAGATTTCGCAGATCCTTACTGAAATGATGCATACTGGCTGGATTTGTCCGTGGCTCATTACCCACTCCATGAAGCGAAAGCGTACAGGGAATAATATCTACCCCGGCCAGATAAATACAATCCTTTACTGCCGCTTTTCCTGACAGAATATGGTACAGGTTCCGCTTTTCAATCACCCGTGGATCTGCCTCTTTCAGGAAATAATCAGTTAGACTATTATTGGGATCGGAATCAATGACAAGCACCTGCTTTAATCTCTCTTTCAGCGCATGGGCAAGAAAGATAGCAGTCGTACTCTTGCCCACGCCTCCTTTGAGCGATGCTACTGTTATTATCTTCATTTCGCCTCCCTTTTTAATAAACTCATTTCCCGCCAGGAGATTACTGGCGAATCAGTTTTTTATAAGAATGCGGTTGGTGAGGTATTATACTTCTGATTCCTGGATCATTCAATTGTTCCAGAATAAGATCCCTCACTCCACATCTGCAATTATTTATGATTACTTATACACCATATCAAATTACTACGGTCAAGTGTTAAAATATTTATGATTGCAAAACAATCATAGAAGTGCTCGACACTTCTAATAGAAGCAACTTCTGTAATTACTATGGTTGATCCCGGACAAAGTGAATCTGAAAACTTTCCTGAAAGGCTTATTACACTGAGGCTTAATAAGCGAATGACACAAAAGGACCTGGCAATAGCCGTCGGACTTTCCAAGAATCACATAGGTCGTTACGAGCGAGGACTATCCGAGCCCTCCATCGATAGCCTTTTGCGACTGGCCGAAGTTCTTGGCGTCACGAGCGATTACCTTATTAGCGGAAGCACCGAAGATGCGGCCAGAGCCGATTTCGAAGACAGGGAGCTCCTTTCCATGTTCAAAGAGGTTGAACAAATGAACCCGGAACGAAAAAATATGGTTAAGGAATTTTTAAGAGCCATGATTAATCAGGAAAAAATACGGGAGATGACACTTAAGTCCGACGAAAAAATTTCCTGACTACAGTATATCGAACCACACTTCAAGATTGCCCGGGCAATCTATATTTTGCTATTTTTCCACTTCAAGACCAATACAACACTCCATCCAGAATCCAGGACAGCAACCTTTTCAAGGATTTCACACTCCTTTATAGCAAGACGGAATACACCCTGAGCTTAAAAGAACAGTGGTTGGAACCATCAAAGTGATACGGAAAATTAAGAATGCAGGCAAAGGAAGAGCCACCGCTGCAATGTGTTGAGAAAAAATTTTAAATTTTTAAATACACCTTAAGGAGTGCTTTATAAAATATTCATAATGCATCTGATTTAGCACGAAAGAATCGCCAGTTATAACTTTTCTATTTATGTTCAAACATATTCACATAGCTTTTCAGAAGTCTTTATTATAGTTATTGCAGAAGAGAATAGCAGGAGTTTCCTGCAAAGAGAGTTGACATGAGGGAGACCTCTGAAATACAGGTATATACTATCAGGCGCCCATAGCTCAGCTGGATAGAGTGTTTGACTACGAATCAAAAGGTCGGAGGTTCGAATCCTCCTGGGCGCACAGTTTTTGCAGATTAGCCAACTCCTCCGGGGTATTGAAATTGCGGATCTGTTTTTCACCTGCAACATCCAGCTCCATAATCACAAAATGATCTTCCCACTGGCGGATCAAACCCATCAAACCAAATTCTCTTTCACCATGATTAAAACGATTCACAATCTCATTTAAGAAAACAGGACTGTATAGACCACAGAGGGGTTCAAGTCCGCGTGAACTTTTATAAATCACTCCGACCGGGTCCTGATTATCAAATATTCCTGTATTGATTCTATTTTTCCGATCCATTCTGTCTATGGAGGCAAGGAGTAGTCTTTCCAGCATTCCCGGCGATACAAGCGGGAGATCGCATGCAAGTACAATCACCCAGGTATTCTTGTGAGCATTCGCAAAGCTCAGGAATGCACCGACCGGCCCCTGCTCCAGTTCGTCATCGACTATCAGTTCCCGATTTTCAAAAAGGGTGGAGTAGATATCACATTGATGTTTATTTATGGAAAATCCGGATTGAATCCCAAGCGTGTCGAATTTACTTATGGCAAGGCTTGCCCAGGTTATATTTCCGCATTTCAGCAGCCCCTTGTCCTGACCCATCCGGGAACTTTTTCCTCCGCACAAAACAAGACCGCGAAGATTATCCGGAATTCTGTCTCTTCGCCCGAATTCACCTTCCTGCCTGTAAGCGACTTCGTCATGCATCGGAGTCAGCAACGTTACCGATACTTTCGATTCTCTTTTGCAGGCTGCCTTTTCCGAGTACTTCGACAGGAAGACTTACAAACATTTCAATCATGCTTCGTATAATGCGAAGAGTATAATGAAATGACTCCCGCACCTCATCCGGATCCCCTTTGGCATTTGCCGGATCAGGGAGTTTCCAGTATGCAGTAATTATGTTCTCACCGGACAATTCGGGATGATTGGCAACATAATCTCTGGCCTCTCTGGAGAGGGAAATTATAACCTGATATCCATTTTTACCGGCCAGAAATGTTTCAACGGTATGTGCAAAAACATCATCTGCCGGATAATTATAAAGACGCAATGCCTCAAGAGTAAATGGATGAACTCCATACGTTTCCGGATAGTCTTCTTTGGAGACCTGACATCCGGCACTGAAAGCGGAGAAACGACTGCCATACATATGATTCAATATGGACTGACACATCTGAGAGCGAACAGAGTCTTTTGTTCCGAGAAATAAAATTCCAGAGATATCCATTTGGTCCCCCCACAGACGATCTATTCTGTCGTCCGCATTTTCTAAGATAACAATTTATACAGGACAGTTCATTCATCAATCATGAAACAGATACTGCATGCGAGTTATCCCGCTGTCTCATCATTCTAACACATTTTCTGTAGTATACAGATTAAGTATTTACACCTGACTTTTCTACATAACAGTCAATTTAGCCACCGGATGGAGGAGGCAGAAAATGAATTTTTGAACCATCATCCAGGGGTAAATCACCTTCAATAAAAGCGTTATTTCTTGCAATACGACAACTGTCAATGAGCTTCGCTCCCTGCGGATAATCTTCCTGCAGTCTGGTAACGAGGTCGGAAATTTTTGCATTATCCGGAAGCGTTATGTCTAATTCACCACCAATAATATCCTTCAGTCCTGCATACGATACGATTGTAATCTTCATAATTAGATGTTCCCCGTTAACCTCGATCCCAGAAATAAAAATCTGCCGATCCTTTGCTCAGTGAGCCTTCACCAAGCCTCAAAATGCCGTCAGTTTGTGCAAGACTGATATAGTCACCGCTTCCATTGGAGTCAGTTTCAGTCACACAAAATAGAGAGGCATCTGTATCAGTGTTGTCGTTACTTCTCTGTGAATTCCGAATTCGAGCCCCGACAAATCTAACGTTTCCCTTTCCTTCTTTTGTGTTTTCACAAACAGGGAGATGCAATGGATTCTCAATATCCAGTCCCGTCAGCTTGTGTATAACAGCCATACCGAAGAGACGAAAAATTACGGATGCTGCAAGGGGGTTGCCAGGCAATGCAAGAACCGGCCGGCCATCATTTGTAAGCCCCAGAGTAACCGGTTTTCCCGGTTTCATATCCACTCCACGAAAAGCAAATTTCACTCCAAGCTCTTCAAGAATTTCTGGGACGAAATCTGTGTCTCCCTTTGATATTCCACCGCTCAATAATATCATATCTGAATTCTCAATAGCTTCAACGAGAGCGGAATGAATTGATTCTCGATCCGGAGATTCAGGACGTCTTGCCACAACCTCATGCCCCCACTCAGCAGCAATTCCGGTAATTGCAGAAGTATTATAGTCTCTTATAGTAACTCCGTTTCCGGAGGTGGACAGCTCTTCGCCTGTTGCAATCATACTGATTCGTGGTTTTCGATATACAAGAACATTATTATAACCGAATGAACTGAGAAAACCTGTAAAGGGAGAAGTGATTCTGCTGCCCGATTCAAGAATAACGTCCCCGGATCTTGCATCCTCTCCCTGACGTGCTATGTTTGCATAGGCCCGGACCTTTCCGGGTTTAAGCTTCACTCCATGGGGAGTCTGTTCAGAGTCTTCAAAACGAACAACCACATTCAGAGGCAGGGGAACACTGGCCCCGGTCATTATTCGAAGGACATGACCCGAAGCTGGAGCATCTCCCGGATCCTTGCCCGGGAGAACAGTACGATCAACCGGAAAGATTCGATTTTCATCGGACAGTTCTTCCAGACGAACTGCATATCCATCCATAGCGGCTCTAAAAAAGGGAGGATAGTCCCGGTCAGCTTTTATATCTTCTGCAAGAATACGACCGGTTGCATTCCTGGCCTGAATTTGCTCAGAATCCAGGGGCGCAATACTCCTGTCGATAATACTCATGGCTTCGTCAAAGTTCGTCTTCATTGTAGGCTCCGCAGTCATGGTCGAATCAAGTTTCGACATCAGGCACCTTTATGAATGGTGCTTGCCTCCGAGTAACATCTCTCTCGCATGAAATGCTCCGGGTAATATTGCCTGAAGGCTTTCACGAGCACCCTTCACACTTCCGGGAAGAGTCACCACCAGAGTATCTCCAATCGTTCCGGCAACGGATCTGGAAAGCATAGCACGCGGAGTCCTGTTTACTCCGAAGGTTCTCATGGTTTCAGCGATTCCGCTCAGCTCTTTTTCGAGCATGGATTTTATTACATCGACAGTCACATCACGAGGACCAACTCCAGTTCCGCCGGTTGTAAAAATAAATGGAATATCCCCGGCAACACACTTTCGAACAAAATCCTCAATGGGTCCTTTCTCATCAGGAACAACCTCGTATGCAACCGTCTTGATCCCAAGTTTTTCAAGTATGGATTGAATTTCTTTTCCGGAACCGTCTTCGCCCTCTCCGGCTGATATAGAATCCGAACATGTAAGAACAGCCGCTGTGTAGTCAGGTCTTGCATCTTTTGAATACTGGCTTCTACCACCTGTTTTATTTAGCAACTTGATCCCGGATATTTCCATACCCTTATCGACAGGCTTAAACAGATCGTAGAGAGTCAGTGCAGCAACAGAACAGGCTGTGAGAACTTCCATTTCGATTCCTGTGCGTCCAACCGATTTACCAATCACATCAATTCTCACACCTGAGTCCTCAATGCTGAATTCCAGATCAAGGTTATCAATAGAAACCGGATGACAGTGAGGAATCAATGCTTCTGTTTTTTTCGCAGCAAGCAACCCTGCTGCCTTTGCGATACCGAATGGTTCCCCCTTGGGTAAAGTACCCTGACGAATCATGTTAACAGTATCCGGAGAACAGAGAACTATTCCTGTAGCTTTCGCAGTGCGAAGACTTATTTGTTTGGATGTTATATCTATCATTGTAAAATTTCCTTTACTGGCCGGTTCAACCGGTAAAATAATAAATTTACCGGCTACATATCTGACCGATTGACATTTCCTATACTGAGTAAATTACACTTCGTCTTCAGGAAACGAGATCCCTTTTTCGCAGGCATCTCGCAGGATATTATACGTATAGATTCCATCATTGTGATAATCAGACCAGGTCAATTGTATCCCGTAGCGACCAACTTTCTCCCATGAAACGAGAGTTATCTCTTTAATATCACCGGTAATTCGATTCACCGGTCCATGTCCTCCGCGACATGTCGCACATGGACAAAGCTTTCGCAAAACAAGCAACTCATGCTTGCACTCTTTGCCATCTTTCCATTTTATATATAAATACGTATCATCCGCTTTGATCTCATCCGGTATTCTGTCTAACATCTCAATCCTCTCTCATTTCCTGATAAATCTATTTTTATTTGCATATGCAGTATCCATCCAGAGCCGGTAATTGCAGGCTAACAGTGCAGCTGCGAGTGGATTTGCATACATTTGGAATCAAAATTCACTTATTCATCTCTAAAAAATATTAAGTACTCATTGAATCTCTCTAATTCAACTTACAGCAAATCTGAAGAGAGACAATTACCCATTATCCATTCTACTACAAACGTGTGACACTCTGCTTGACAGATTTCAGTCCCTGTGATACAGGGAACTGCCTGCCCCGGGAACCCGGCCATATCCAGGAACCGGAGAAAAACTCCCCCCACCAAACCACCCACCCAGCAGGGGGAAAATTCTGCCCGGAAATTCTCTCAGAGAAGGCCCAGTCTTTTGTAGACCTTATCAATATTTCGCAGGAAATACTTCACATCAAAAATCTCATCAAGCTTCTCTTCTGACAGCCTCGTAGCGGATCGCGCATCTTCTTCCAGAGCACGTCGCAGAGTCAGGTTCTGATCATCCCAGACCTTCATCGAGTTTTCCTGCACAATAGCATAAGCCTCTTCACGCTCAAGGCCAGTATCAATTAAATTTAGCATGGTTCGCTGAGAAAAAATCAGTCCGCGTGTATGATTCATTACACGTTCCATCGCATCAGGATATACATGTATATTCTCAAGCACAAATATCATCTTCCCGAGAATATAATCGAGAGCAATAGTTGAATCGGCCAGTACAACTCTCTCGGCGGAGGAATGTGAAATGTCGCGCTCGTGCCACAGAGGCATATCGCGATATCCCACCATAACATTGGACTGTATTACTCTTGCCAGACCGCAAATTCTTTCACAAATAACAGGATTTCTTTTATGAGGCATCGCACTGGAACCCTTCTGCCCCTTCATGAATGGCTCTTCAACTTCGCGGCTTTCAGATTTTTGAAGAAGGCGAACCTCCTGGGCCATACGATCAAGAGATCCGGCAATTATTCCAAGCACAGCAAGAAAATGTGCATGGCGGTCCCGGTTTATAACCTGCGTGGTAATCAGGTCGCTTTCAAGCCCGACTGATCTGCAGACCTCTTCTTCGATATCCGGGTCAATATTGGAGAATGTTCCGACCGCTCCCGAGAGCGCACCAACGGCAATTTGTTTGCGGGCCTCAACCAGCCGCTCTCTGTTTCTTACCATCTCTGCATAAAAATGTGCAAACTTAAACCCCAGAGTAGTCGGCTCTCCATGAATTCCGTGAGTTCGTCCGATCATTGCCTGGTCTTTATACTTAATTGCCAGGCTCTTCGCAGCCTCAATAGCGCGATCCACCTTTGCCAGGAGAATATCGGCGGACTGGGTCATCTGCATATTTTGAGCTGTATCCACAAGATCCGAGCTCGTCATACCATAATGAACATATCGACCGGAAGGTCCTATATGTTCTTTTACAGAGGTGAGAAAGGCGATTACATCATGATGCACTTCTTTTTCAATCTCGTCAATTCGTGCGGCGTCAAATCCGGCTTTCTCTTTGATTGTTTTTAAATCTTCATCCGGGATCATTCCCCTCTTATGCCATGCTTCGCAAACGGCGATTTCCACATCCAGCCAGATGCGATATTTATTTTCCAGCTCCCATATGCCGGCGATTTCAGGATTAGAATAGCGTGGTATCATACTCTCTCATCTTAATTTAATTTTTTTTTTCGGGGCTGCGTTTGTATTGCCTGTCTCCGTGACCACTTTCATAGCTTTACGGGATTACTGGAACAATTGCAGATCAAAACCCCATCTCTCATCAATGCAGAATTTCCTTAATTACGGACGCATCCGCAGCTCGCCTCATGCCGATCTACGGACCGGGCTCTCCGTCACGGGGCCCCGCCCGGTTTGCAACCCCCGTCCGGTTTGCAACCCCCGTCCGGACCAGGGATCGACCGATCGAAGAGGGGACCCGTTGTTTCCTGAGCATGCCGAAGGACAACGGGGAGTCGCTCGACCGGGAGAGCCCGGCCTTTCGATCGATCTCACCCTTGATTACGAAAATCCGCCCGGCATCGAAAGGGGGCCCCAAACCGGTCACCCCTGTTACCCTCGATCCCTTGCGCAATTACCCTCAGGACCATCCCGTCACTACAG
>JBNKQE010000076.1:0-16178 GCA_050295715.1 Leptospirales bacterium | reverse complement strand
TTTGTTTAAAGACAATTATTTCCAATTATAAACGGCTTTGTTGCTACTTGAGTATGTTAATTATCATTATGTTTGATTGTCTTGTCTGTGGATAGCAATGGTTCAATATACAAAAAATCTGATTTTAATATTTATATTTTTCGGGCTGCTGGCGGGCTGTACCAGAGCTGTTGGAGATGACCTGCCCGAACTCTTCTTGCTGGATGTTATTGCCCCTCCCGAATATACAATTAGCGGAACGGTTAACGGACTTCTTGGGGAGAATCTTACTCTGGGGAATAATGAAGACTCGGTAGCAATATCTGCCTCCGATATCGATTCAACAACGCCCGATTCATTTACATTTCCTCAAACACTGAAAACTCTGGATAATTATAATATAGCGATTCTTGATCATCCTCGTAATAGAACGCAACTCTGCACAATAAATACATTGACCCGGTCGGGGCAGGTGATCAACAGCGATATAGAAGATATCCAGGTTGACTGCGTGGACGCCTATATCATCAAAATAGATAGTGCGACTATAACCGGGCTTCTCGGAACCGGTTTGACTCTACAGAACAACGGGGAAGACGACCTGTTAATCAATCCGGGCGCCATACCTGCCGAGTTCCACACACCGGTTCCACCTGACGATATTTACAACGTAAGCATAGCGGCCAATCCCACAAACCCATGGCAGACGTGTACGTTTGGTGGAAGCACAATTGCCAACGTAGCAATCGCCACTGCCGATGGAACAGTTCCACCTATTACGTGCAATACCGATACATACGATGTAATTGTGGATTTTAATACCACAGTGAATTCAAATATGGTTTTATCCATCAATGGAACTCCTTATGCAGTGCCTGCAAGCGCACCAGGCTTGAATATCACCGATGTGATCGGCCAAACCTACTCAGGTGATAGCTATGATATTACCATTGCCAGTCAGCCCGATGGTCAGAATTGTGCCATCGTCGGTGGGCAGGGAACAATTACAAATACAAATGTATATCCGTCGATAAGCTGCACTACCTACGGCTATCTTGTTGGTGGAACTCTGACCAACCTGGACGGAACCGGTCTTGCCATTGCCCTGCTGGACGGAAGCGGGAATACGTTGGAAACCGTATCCCCGGTCACAGGAGACACAACATACAGTTTTTCCGTTTCCCTTCCCTACGGTTCCAGCTACTCAGTGGAAATCACCAACCCCAATCCCACGGGGAACTCACAGACATGTGCCTTTGACAGTAGCGGAACCATATACACCAATACGAATATCCAGGCCAACAACACAGGTGTCGGTATTACATGTATACACAAACAGTTCACCATCACCGGTAATCTTACAGGACTCACTTCGTCCGGACTTACTCTGGATCTATATGAAGATGGTACATTGATTGAAACCATATCCCCATCTTCCATCAGCACCAAATTTACATTTTCTCCAGGAGTCAAAAGCGGAAGCAGCTATATGGTTCGCCTGGTCAATCATCCAACTAACCAGGCCTGCCGATTCGCAGATTACAATATGTCCACATCAGGAACTGTCGCAGACAGTAATGTAACTACACAGGGGATTCAGTGTTTCTGTGGAAGCAATCTTCTGGTGAATGGCAGTGGCCAGGATGGTGTCACTGGCTGGACGATCACAGACAAAGGAGGTGATGGTTGGTATTGGGATGACACCGGATTTCGTACATCCTATAACTGGGATACCAAACAACAGGTCATTGATCTATTGGCAGTTGGTTATACAGCGAGTGTCCTGGATGCGTCTCCTCCAATAACCGTTTGGGAGCATTTTTACCAGGGTATGAATAGAACAATCAATGGTAGTGGAACTTATTATGGAAACTACTTCATGAAAGTAGAGTTATTGGACACTAATAAAATCCCCCTGGTTACCTATAGTGCTGGAAATACGACATATCCTAAGACACTTGGAATTTACACTTCTAAACCTCATTCCTACACCTTCTTAAATATTCCTCCAGGTGTACGCTACATTCGATGGACTGATGGCGGTTATGATGGAGGAGGTTGGGGTGGCTATTATGGTCCACGTCTTTTCAATGCAACTGTCATCATCGGAACACCATCCTGCGGAATTGAATAATCGGGGGGGGCTTACGGTTCTCGCTTTTCTTCATATATATAATATGAAGCTTGAAATTATACTATTTGTAGTGCGTTTGTTGTGTCTGAAAAGGCAAATCATTCACTATGAGTTGCCTGTCTATATCCCTTAAAATACATAGAGGTTGTCCCGTCACATATCCGGATAGGGCTCTGGTCCCTCCGGAACTCAGTTCCGCAGTGCAGGGGGCTCTGGGAAAAGTAGCGGTTTTTTCTGCATTTCCGGACGGACTGCATCATGAATGCAGTGATGATTTTGATAAAATTCCGGTGTTTCCGAATGAGCCTATCATTTTATCTTGAAAAGAAATTCTCTTGACCATGAATTCTGGCATGAGACTTCCAGCAGGAAGTTGATACAGGGGTCAAACTTTGATATAAATTGGCCAAATTTGACCCCATAATGATCAAACAGTGGTTTTATATGTAGAATGGCTTGAAATATAAAAAAATGATAAAACAGAGAATTTCTGATAAAAAAGCTTGATTTCCAGGTGTTTGCATCTAAAATATCAAACCACCAAATTATGGATGCTTGATTTAGCAGATTTCTAATGGTTAAGCAGAGAATTTAGATTTTACGGGTAGAAATTTTGCGCACCGGCGGGTATTTGTGCGCAGCAAATAGATTATAGGAATTATATGGATCTCAATTCGGGAATCCGGTCATTTCCCCGATTTGTTATTTCAGGAGATCATGGGAGTGCAGGGAAGACTACACTGTCTATAGGTCTTGGCAGGTATTATACAAATAAGGGGCTCAAGGTGCAGCCTTTCAAAAAGGGCCCTGATTTTATAGATCCGATCTGGTCCACGGCGGCGACGGGAGTATCCTGCCGTAATCTGGACTTCTTTATGATGGAAGATCGGATTATGGAGACTTTTATCCGGTATGCAATGAATGCAGACCTATCTTTTCTTGAGGGGAATAAGGGTCTCTTTGATGGTGTGGATACACAGGGTTCTAATGCGACATCGGCAATGGCGAGGCTCTTAAAGGCGCCTGTTGTTCTGGTTGTAGACTCGGGAAAGATGACCCGTGGAATAGCGCCACTGCTGATTGGATATAAGAGTTTTGAGCCGGATATTGATATTGCCGGTGTGATAATGAATCGAGTAAGCGGCGCCAGGCACGAAGGAAAGCTTCGGGCTGCAGTTGAATATTATACAGATATCCCGGTTCTCGGGGCTTTGCCCCGGGATCAAGGGATGGAGATTACGGAACGTCATCTGGGCCTGATACCTGCATCGGAAGATGGGAAGGCGGAAGGCCTGATTGAGGCACTGGAGCGATACGTCGCCGATGGTGTGGATACAGAGCGTATTCTCAAAATTGCAGAAAAGGCGGCAAATCTGCCCGCGGAGGGTGCCGAATATTCTCGACCGGTCATTGAATTGACCGGAAAAAAGACGATTCGGATTGGGATTGCCAGGGATGAAGCGTTTTGTTTTTATTACCCTGAGAATCTTGAGGCATTAGAAGAGAGGGGATGTGAACTTGTGTTTTTCAGTCCTCTGCATGATGAAGGTCTGCCCGAAGTGGACGGACTTTATATAGGGGGAGGTTTCCCCGAGCAATTTGCCGCGGAACTGGCGAAAAATACTGCGATTAAAGATGCTATACATAATGCAATAATAAACGGGATCCCTGCCTACGCTGAATGCGGAGGCCTAATGTATCTATCAGAGAGACTGCGTCTTCTTGACGGGTCATCGCATGATATGGTAGGCGCAGTACCGGCGGGTATCCGTATGGATAGAAAGCCTTCCGGAAGGGGATACATGATAATAAAAACCTCAGCCGATAAAGAGCGGCATGAGGGCTGGAGAATACCACCCGGCCTGGAAGTGAAGGCTCATGAGTTTCACTACTCCAGACTGGAGGATGAGACAGTCTCCGCAGCCATGGACTTCAGTTATGATGTCGTGCGTGGTTACGGTGTGAACGGTTCTTTTGACGGTATCCGTGTAAAAAACTTGCTTGCTTCGTATATGCATCTGCATCATTACGGAGCACCCTGGTGGGCTGACTCATTCGTTGAGTTAATCCGCAGGGAAAAAGCAGCTGCTACAGAAGTAGTAGACTAAAAAAAATTACGTACTGATTGATAAATACAAAAAAAATTTACAATCGAAATTTGGAGGATAAGAATGCCACAACTGGAATTCAATGGGAAGTCGTACGAGGTGGACGAAGAAGGTTATCTGATTAATCTTGATGACTGGAGCCCCGAACTGGCCGAACACTTTGCACAAAAAGAAGGGGTTACTCTTACAGATAACCACTGGGAAGTAATCAACTTCCTGCGCGAGTACTATGAAGAGTATCAAATTGCTCCTATGATCCGCGTACTTGTAAAAGCTATCGGAAAGAAACTTGGTCCTGATAAAGGAAACAACAAGTATCTCTACGAACTGTATCCAGAAGGACCGGCCAAGCAAGCTTGTAAGTATGCTGGTCTTCCCAAGCCTACTGGCTGCGTTTAATCGCTATATCGGTCCGACTCTTCGAGTCGGATTGCGGTTCACTGCCTGATCCCGGAGTCTCTTGATATCCGGGCAGGCAGTTTCTTCTTTTTTTACTAATCTGGAAAACCGGAGCACAGGATACGATATGCATTTTAAAGAATTCCTGTTAGAGCGCAGGGCGATGATTCTGGATAACTTGAAAGGTGCCGTAGTTTCTGCGGAGACGAAAACGAATCGCTGGGTAAAGAAAATGCCCATTGATCCTTTCACAAATCCAATGGTATACAATTTGCACACCGAGCTGGAGTCACTGACAGACTATCTGCTTGGCGGAGATGTGGATCCAACCGCACCACTGGACGGTATTCTTAGAATCAAAGCGGTTCAGGAAGAATCTCCATCACAGGCAATATCCTTTATTTTCGCCGTTAAGAATCCTCTACGTGAGGCAGTTAGAAAAGCAGGGTTGGAAGAGAAGTTTGCGCGAGACCTGGGTGCTTTTGAATCCGGAATCGACGAACTGGCTCTCCGTGGTTTCGACATCTATATGAGTTGTCGTGAACATCTTTTTCAGATTAAGATCGATGAGTTCAAGCGGAACAATTATGCAGACTTTGATGAAAGTCTGAGTTGTTCATCGAAAACCGTGCAAGAACATCACGGTGATCAAGAACTGATTGGAATAAATGGGACAGGTCAGGGGTGACTAAATGAAGGCAGTTGTTCCTTTACTGGCCGTAATCGGCCTGGTAGCTGTAGCTTTTTTTGGAGTGACAGCAGGAATGGACTACGTTTTTGGCGTAGCAATTCCCTATATCGCAGTCCTCGTGTTCCTGGCAGGAATGGTTATGCGTGTAATGGGGTGGGCGAAATCAGCCGTACCTTTCAATATTACAACAACCGCAGGCCAGCAGAAAACTCTGCCATGGATCAAGCAGGATAAGTTTGAGAGTCCATCGTCTATGCTTCACGTTATTGGAAGAATGGCTCTTGAGGTTCTCGTTTTCCGTTCTCTTTTTCGGAACACGAAGTCAGATTTGCATGAAGGTCGTGTAATTCACGACTCAAACAAGTGGCTGTGGACTTTTGGAATGATCTTCCACTGGTCTTTCCTGCTTGTTTTTCTTCGCCATCTGAGATTTTTCTCAGCGGGAGAACTTCCCGGATTTTTGTGGATGCTGGAAGCCGGTGATGGATTACTCCAGGTTGGAGTTCCTACACTTTATATCACCGATTTACTTCTGGTAGGTGGAGCTTCACTTCTATTTTTTAGAAGAATGTTGATGCCAAAAATTCGTTACATCTCATTTGCAGCGGATTATTTTCCTCTGTTTTTGATTCTGGCTATAGCCCTTACCGGTATTGCAATGCGTTATGTACTCCGTGTGGATATCATGGACGTTAAAAACCTTACAATGGGTCTTGTTACTTTCAGTCCCAATGTTCCGGAAGGAATTCAGCCAATTTTTTACATCCATCTGTTTCTGGTAAGTACACTCTTTATGTACTTCCCGTTCAGCAAGCTGGTTCACGCTGGCGGTATCTGGTTAAGTCCGACTCGAAACATGATCTCTAACACTCGTGAAGTGCGTCATGTAAGTGATCCGGATTGGCTGGCGGATGTTAAACCTCATTCTTATGCGGATTACGAAAATGATTTCCGTAAAGTAATGAAGTCTGCCGGCATACCGGTAGAAAAAGAAGAAGATTGAACGGGGGAGAACTGATCAATGGCAAAGACACCGAAACCGGATGAACTGATCAAAGTCGATTATACCCCGGGCGAGGACTGGAAGAAAAAACCGGTCACATTCGAGGAAGGCAATTTCGTATACGCTACGAAAGAGAACATTATTAAAGAACTTGGCTTTCCCAATCCCCGGGAATGGCAGCCCACCGAAGCGGACTGGAAGCTGCCCTCGGATTGGAAGCAGACAATTCGTAACGGACTTAAGACCCGTCTCGAACGCTTCCGCTCCCTGAAAGTGTTTATGGATATCTGCGTGCGTTGCGGCGCTTGCGCGGACAAATGTCATTTCTATCTTGGAACTGGCGACGAAAAGAATATGCCTGTAATGCGTGGCGAACTTATGCGCTCCGTTTACAGAAAATATGAAACGGTCCCTGGAAAACTTCTTGGTGGACTTGCGGAAGCCCGTGAGCTCGACGAAGATGTTATCAAAGAGTGGTTTAAATATTACTATCAGTGTACCGAATGTCGTCGTTGTTCCGTATTCTGTCCGTTTGGAATTGATACGGCAGAAATCACTATTATGGCCCGTGAACTGCTGCACGAAATCGGAGTGGGAATCAACTGGATTTCCGAACCGGCTGCGAAGTGTAACAGAACCGGTAACCACCTGGGTCTGCAGCCACATGCTCTTCAGTCTTCGCTGGAGCAGATTTGTGATGATATTGAGGATTATACCGGACTTCGCATAGATCCTACGTTTAACCGTAAGGGTGCGGAAGTTCTATTTATTACTCCTTCAGCAGACTTTTTTGCCGATCCCGGTATTTATACCATGATGGGATACATCCTCCTTTTCGAAAAAATCGGTCTGGATTACACATTCAGTACGTATGCTTCGGAAGGTGGAAACTTCGGTTTTTTCACCGGACACAAGATGATGAAAAAACTGAACGGAAAACTCTACGCAGAAGCCGAACGACTGGGTGTTAAATGGATGCTCGGTGGAGAATGCGGTCACATGTGGCGGGTTATCCATCAGTACATGGATACAATGAATGGCCCTGCAGGATTCCTGGAAGTTCCAAAATCTCCTGTAACAGGCACAGTATTCAACAATGCTAAATCGACAAAATTCGTTCACATTACAGAATTCACAGCTGACCTGATTCAGAATGGTAAGCTTGAATTTGATAAGAGTCGTAACGATCATCGTACAGTAACATTCCATGATTCCTGCAATACAGCTCGTGGTATGGGTCTTATCGAAGAGCCACGTTACATTCTCAATAATGTTGTGAACAATTTCCATGAGATGCCGGAGAATACAATCCGCGA
This sequence comes from Leptospirales bacterium, assembly GCA_050295715.1. GTDB lineage: Bacteria > Spirochaetota > Leptospiria > Leptospirales > Leptonemataceae > JBNKQE01. Next base: position 8,548 of record JBNKQE010000076.1, on the reverse strand, counting down.
GAAGACTTTCTGCTGCGGTAGTGGATCTGGACTGAATACCAACGAATATATGGAAGTTCGTATGAGGGGTGGTATGCCTCGTGCCAATGCTGTAAAACATGTGCAGCAGAAGCATGGAGTGAACCTTCTGTCTGCGATCTGTGCAATCGACCGTGCGGCTCTGCCTCCGCTCATGAACTACTGGGTACCGGGAGTTGATGTAAGTGGTGTGCATGAACTTGTGGGTAATGCACTGATCATGCCTGGCGAAAAGAAGCGTACAACCGACCTTCGCGGCGAACCTCTGGATGGCGTTGAGGAGGACGATGATGCATAAGAAATCAACGATAATGGCCGCTCTTCTCATATTTGTCTTGCTCGTGACATATCCGTTCTGGTCACAGATGGGCGGAGAGAAAGATGTCCTGTTACCGGTTCTTCCAACCGGTCAAACTGAGTGTGTTGAGTCTCGTGAATACATGAGAGCGAACCATATGAAAATGCTGCATGACTGGCGAGACGAAGTGGTTCGTGAAGGAAAGAGGACATATGTGAACTCCAAAGGTATGGAGTTTAATAAGAGTCTGACAAACACATGCTTAAAGTGCCACAGCAATAAAGAACAGTTCTGCGATCGCTGTCACAAAACAGCCGGTGTGGACAACTATTGCTGGGATTGTCACCATACAAAGCCGAGTGCGGATGTTCTGGCCAGTCCCATTCATCCCATACACGGCGGAGCCGGGAAAGTTCTGGCGAAGCCTCGGGCTACAGCTCCAGCGGGGGGAATGCATCAATGAAGTTCAATAGAAAACAATTCTTGAAACTTTCGGCTCTGACAACCGCTGCCGGAATGGGCGGTGGTGCTGCCATCAGCCTCCTTTCAAGAACCGGACTGAGTGCTGCACCACATGGTGAAAGCACCGAACCAACCACAAAAAAGCGATATGCTATGGTTGTGGATGTCAGTAAATGTAAGGCTGACGAAGGATGTACAGACTGTTTTGATTCCTGTCACTCTTTTCATAACGTTCCCACTGTAGGGAACAGAAAAGAAGAGGTGAAGTGGATCTGGCAGGAACATTATGAAAATCTTTTTCCGGACCAGGTTGATCCTTACATGGATCAGGAAATGCTGGAAGAGAAAAAATTCATCACTCTGTGCAATCACTGCGACAATCCTCCCTGTGTAAGAGTATGTCCTACACAGGCAACATTCAAAAATGACAGCAACGGAATTGTCATGATGGACTTTCACCGTTGTATAGGTTGTCGTTTCTGTATGGCGGGATGTCCCTACGGTTCTCGAAGCTTCAACTTCCGTGATCCACGCAAGTACATGACCGATGGACCAACAAATCCGGACTTCCCCACTCGTACGAAAGGGGTTGTTGAGAAGTGTAACTTCTGTGCAGAGCTTGTTACGAAAGGTGAAAAACCCAAATGTGTATCAGCCTGTAAAGAGGGAGCATTGATTTTTGGCGACATGAACGATCCAAATTCGGAAGTTCGTAAAATCGTTAAAAAGAACCATACAATGAGGCGAAAGCCCGAACTGGGAACGTCACCTCACGTTTTCTATAAGGGTTTTGAGGAGTTGTCATGATAGAGAAAGCGCTAACAGGCAATAAAAAATACTGGGCCTGGTTGGGATTTCTGGCTATTCTTTCCGGTGCAGGTGTAGTGGGTTACCTCTACCAGTATCAGGAAGGTCTTGGAGTAACAGGGATGAGCCGGGATATCTCCTGGGGTTATTATATTGCCAACTTCACATTCCTCGTGGGTGTGGCGGCATCAGCTGTAATGCTTGTACTTCCGTACTATCTGCACAGTTATAAAACCTTTGGAAAGATCATCATTCTTGGTGAGTCACTGGCCGTGGGTGCTGTTACTATGTGCATCCTGTTCATTGTTGTGGACCTGGGACAACCAACCAGGATTCTCAATGTAATGCTGCATCCAACACCGCATTCCATGTTGTTCTGGGATATGATCGTTCTGCAAGGTTATCTATTTTTGAACCTTGTAATCGGATGGGCGAGTCAGGCAGCAGAAAGAAATAACGTTCCACCTGCGAAGTGGGTCAAATTCTTGATCTATGTATCGATCCCGTGGGCCGTTTCCATTCATACAGTGACTGCATTTCTGATTGCCGGTCTTCCCGGACGTCATCTCTGGCTGACAGCCATCATGGCTCCAAGATTTCTGGCTTCGGCTTTTGCTGCAGGACCATCACTTTTGATCCTTCTGGTCTTTCTGGTTCGAAAGTTGACCCATTTTGATCCGGGCAAAGAACCCTTGCAGGCACTGGGAAAAATCATTACGTATGCGATGATTACAAACCTGTTCTTCTATGGAATGGAGTTTTTCACCGCATTCTACTCGAATATCCCATCCCACGCGCATTCGCTGGAGTATTTGTTTTTCGGGCTGCACGGTCATGCCAAACTGGTTCCCTATATGTGGGCATCCATGATATTGGGCTTTGGTGGAATTGCTTTGATAATCAAGCCTTCCATGCGTCAGAATGAACTTTTTCTGGGCATTGGTGCGGCTATGATCTTTATTGCAACATATCTGGACAAAGGACTGGGACTTATAATCGGTGGATTTATTCCTTCACCTCTGGAGCATATTACAGAGTACACTATATCAGGTGTTGAAGGAGTGATTACAATCGGTATCTATGCGATTGGTGCTATGATTGTTACTGTATTGTTTAAAGTGGCAATCGGTATCAAAGCTGAGATAGAAAAGTAACGATTTGAAATAGATAATGCACTTCATGTGCGTTAAAGGGCTGCTTTCCTTCGGGAAAGGAGCCCTTTTTGTTTTATTGAAGGATCATTCTTTTTTTATAGAATACTAAAAGAGAAATGATTTTCCCGTAATATCAAAGCAAACGAATGTTCTCCCCGAATCTCTGAAAAGGGAGCGCATACTTATACACCAGTCGAGGCTTGCAGCAATGAAAGAAATGATTGGCAATATTGCTCACCAGTGGAGACCGCCTCTAAATAATCTTGCCCTTGCACACGCGAATCTTGTGGGAATTCTTATCAAATCTTTCCATTTACATTATTTACAGAAAGTATCCGAGATCGTAAGGGATTACGGAACCAGGTGACCGGATCGTTAATAATATATTTGATCCGGTGTAACCGTTACAACGGGGAGTTCTGATTTAGTTTTCTCTTTGATTATGCGGATCATTTTATTGTAAACAGGTCCGTCTGCATGAATCGTTCTGACGACCACAGCACTGCTTTCCATTGAGAAGGTGGCCTCCGGTAATATATATATATTACCGGCTGTAATAGGTGTATTTATGAAGTAAACCAGATTGTGTATACTTGCGCTGGAGCTGTTACAGTTTATGTACAGTGCGATAGGGGATGAGGCTCTTTCTAACAGACTTTTACGAGAGAGGGCAAGAATTAAATATCCATCCTGATCCGGATGGACCGAAAAAGAGTTATCTCCAATCTGGCCATTACAATTCGCAATTTCATCGAGTCCGTTTTTTTCCCAGGGGATGATTCTATTTGTCTGGAACTCTTTGCGGATCCATCGAGTGACAAGATATGCATTGTCACCTGAAAAATTACTTTCCCACCGCCGGCTTATTCCCGAGCAGGATAATACAGTGCTCAGTGTTAAGATTGTTAAAACGGCAATTATATGTAGATGAGTAATAGCATTGACAATTCTGGATAAACGGGAAACAGATCCAGGGTAGTTCCGGACCGCCGGTGAATTGGGGGGAGAATCTTGCTTCAGGTTTACCCGCATCACTGGCATTGAAATCTAAATCTCAGAAATGTCAATAATTAAGCCCATTAACGCATCTTTTCGAAGCGATAGATGTTGATAAAATTTTCCGATCAATAATAGATTTCAAAAAATTATTTTATAAAAGTAAACTGATTTACGTCAAATTTCGAACAGGAAATGAGTGAAGTAAATCATTACCCTCGATATTCCTGTAATGGCAATTATGCGGAAAGCAGCCTTTACTGCAGACTCTTTGCTATTTGATTCCGAAATTTTCGAAGTCAAATACGGCAATATCCGTAACGTTAATTGCTGCCCCCGTTGTCGCTTTCAGCAGTAGAGTTGAGTCGTTGCTGACATTCTGATTATCCGTAATGGCAGACATACTGCAGAATATCTGATACCTCAATGTCGAAAGAGCTATTTCCTTCAACGGAGAACTTTTCTCCACCATTGAGTTCCATCCATGAATCGGATCCTTTTAATTTTACCCTGCATTTACCTTCCACAAGGTCCATAATCTCAGGATCGCCGGTATTGAAAGTAAATTTACCGGGGAAAATGACTCCGGCTGATTTTCTTTTTCCATCAGCAGTATAGAACGTGTGGCTTACGCATTTGCCGTTTTCATAAATATTTGCCTGCGGCACCAGGTTCACATTTTCAATTGATTGCATAAATAAAAATTTTTCCCTGACCTGTTTCGCGCAAGCAAAGAATTATCCGTTCTCATTAAAATGCGACAGGGACCGGCCGGCCACCCCGGCTGTATGGTCGGGGTGGCAGCTTCAGGGCCCGGTCCCGGAGAGTCTGCGCATCGAAGAGCGTACCGTATAGATAAGAAAATTTCCTCTGCAAAAGCGGCATATTTTGCGCAGCGAGCCGGGAGTCGCCCTTCATAATACTTCAAAAAAAATAAGAATGGGTCGCCTGTCAGACTGGATTTGTTCAAAATGTCACAGGCATATTATATAAAGGTCTCTATCGGGTGGCTCCCGCATCCACAGTGGTAGAAGCGGGACCGGGCTCTCCGGGTGGAGGGCCCACCCATCGATCCCTGCCACATGCAGTTTTCGAAGGCGAGCCGATTAAAATACGAAAGGAATTGTGTTATGGAAGAATACCTGGTTCATCTCATCGGAATGGTTCTCGGACTCCTGTTTGGCGGAGCCGCTGGTTATCTGATCGGTAAATGGAAGACTGCAAGTTCTGCTGAAGCGAATCCAGAGATGGATCAGCTGCGAGTGGATTTCAAAACTCTGGAGCATGAAAAAATTGAGTTATCAGCCAGGGTTACGAATTTAAGCGAAAATAAAGAGATGTTGATAACTGAAAGCGAGCAGCTGCGTGAAAAAAACCAGACTTACTTTCGTGAGATTGGTGAAAAGAGTTCAACAATTGAGCATTTGAAGCAACGCCTGGAGCAGGAGAAAGCTGAGATCGAAAAACTGAATGAGCAGTTTCGCAAGGAGTTTGAAAATCTGGCATCAAAAATCCTTAAATCAAGCACCGATGATTTCAGTAAAACCGGTGTTGAAAAAATGGAGAGTATTCTGAAGCCTTTTAAAGAAGAGATCAGCACATTTCGCCAGAAGATCGACCAGAATCGTGAAAAGCAGATCCAGGAAAATGTAAGTCTTAAAGAACAGATCACGGGGCTTACAAAGCTAAATCAGCAGATGACCGAAGAGGCCTCCCGCCTTGTGAATGCCCTGAAAGGACAGTCAAAAACGCGCGGTAACTGGGGGGAAATGATCCTCGAATCTATTCTGGAACAATCAGGTCTTCGTAAAGGTGAACAGTATCTTGTTCAGGAAACTGTCAAAGATGAGCACGGAAATATGCTTCGACCGGATGTGGTTGTTAAACTTCCCGGCGAAAAGAATATTATTATAGACTCAAAGCTTTCTCTTGTAGCGTATGAACAGTTTGTCAATTCAGAAGAAGAGACGGAGAAGGCAGTCCAGCTGAAGTCCCACATAAATTCCATGAAGAACCATATCAATGATTTGTGGAAAAAGAACTACGCATCTCTTTACGGAATCAGCTCTCCTGATTTTACTCTCATGTTTATTCCTCTGGATGGGGCTTTTCAGGCAGCTGTTGAATCGGATAGCTCTATTTATCAGGAAGCTCTTAGCAAGTCGATTGCCATTGTTACTCCTGCGACTCTTCTGGCCACTCTTCGCATTGTGGACAATATCTGGCGAGTTGAAGCTCGAAATCAGAACTCTCTTGAAATTGCCGAGCTCGGAGGGAAGTTATATGATAAATTTGTAGGATTTGTTGAAGACTTAAGGGAGATTGAAAAGCATATAAAAAAGACCGATGAAAGTTATCAGAGTGCCTTCAAAAAGCTATCATCCGGACGTGGTAATGCTATGGGAATTGCCGAAAAAATGCGCGAACTGGGTGTCGAAACAAGAAAGCGTCTTGCCTATGAGGAAGAATCCGAATCATAAACTGTCCAAGCCCGGATACTTATCCGGGCACAGTTCCATATATCGCTTTGATATCCGCAGTAAGAATATTGTAAGCATTCAGCTTGATGAGCAAGGTTCAACTTCACTATTCGATCTTGCGCCTGGTCGTAGAGAATTGGGATGCTGATACGTGAAGAAAGCAGTGTTGTGACCGCCCGTATATTTTTATTTTCCGGGAATTTTTTAATTTTTTATACTCTGTCTTTGTATGAGTAAACAAATACGAGTGAATGGCGAGCCCTACACAGGATCCCGATCGACCCTCCTGATCCCAGGTTCCTTCTACGAACGGTTTTTCAATGGATACGTCAGATTCATTAAAGTGAGAAATCTTCCTCTTGCTTCCTATTTCCAGCATTTGCTGGATGATCCGCTACTGGAATATAAGTTGAGTTTTCTAAAATCGCACAAGTGGAAGAAGGTTTATCAGTCTGCGGGTCAGGATCTTCGTCGTGTTAATTTTTATCCTGATGAGAGGGATTGGGCCCGTCTTTCAGCTATGTCCAATGCCACGGGTTTTTCACGTTGTTACATTTTTGTTTTTCTGATGCTTGTGGATATGGCGGTGATCTCTCTGAAAAATGGTGGAACTAAACCATATTTTGTGAAGAGAGCGTGGAATCCTTTGACCTTTTGTTCGGTTTTACTCGACTCAAGAGACAGAAATTTAACAAGGACACTCCAAATATAGACAAAAAGGCCCGTTGGACACCCGCGAGAAGGGTGTAAGCCGTTGGTTTGCCACAAATAGAAACAAACTTGATATACCATGCGATAGTCGGGTTAGATAAAAAAGTGTCCGGAGATTCTGGATGTTTGCTCAACAGCGTGATGGGTTACAAAATAATCATCTGGCTTCTAAAGGACTGCGGTTAAGAAATAGCAATGGAACTGTCTATTCTAATTCTACTGTTACCTTTAATACGTAAGAAAGTGTCATCGATATTATCATATCCTAATTTCTCTATCTGGATTTCCTTGAGGTGTTTTGTGCTAATCTATCATTGTCTATAAGAGAATTGTAAAACGTGTTCCGACCTCTATATTTTCAGCGATCAGCTTTCCACCCATATTCTCTTCAAAGATCATCTTGGACATATAAAGTCCAATGCCGGTTCCCGAAGTCGTATGTTTGGTTGTGAAATCCGGACTCTTACTGACTGATTCGTTTACCAGTCGTCTGGAGTGATATTTCCCGGAAAAGCTTATGCGATAAACTGACTCATTTACAATTTCGCTTGCCAGGTTTGCCAGTCGAATTTCTACACTATTTATTGTTGCGTAGTAATTATAGAATGAAGCAGCGTAAACAAGAATCATCAATGTCTCAACCATGGCCCCGTAAAAGATAATTAATAATTTATCGATTCTCAGTGGAATATCGAACTCTTTGAATTCCCGTTTTTTGTATGCAGGAATTTTCGGTCGGATGTATCGACTGAGATAGATTTTACTTTCCAGACCATATGGGGTGTCTGCTTTCCCAGGGCTTGCGAAAATTATCCGGAATCGGGTCATCCCACCCAGGGCATCAAGGAACCCTTTTACCCTCTCAACCGTTGACGAAACATAAGGGTATTCAATAAGGACGATTTTTAGTGTTTTGCTGTCAGGGAATTTATACGAAATATACTTTCCATCGAGATAACCGGCCTTATAATTATCCGATGTAATATATGAATTGAGTTTGCTTCCGCTTATATACTGGTATTACGCAACGACAGGGATATTAGCTTGATTGGCCTCCATTAAAGGCAGTGCAAGTGTCACATTGTCGGTTGGTTGAACTATTATCAAATCAACTTTGCTGGAGATTGGGATAGAAAGACAAAGAGAAAAAAATTATAATCTTATTTGCTATTCGAAAGCTCATTTGAGTCCAGTATTTACCGGGCGGGAAAAAAAATCCATTATTTTGAAATAGAATATCGGGAATATGTAATAAAACGAAAGACAGGAGTCTCATCAATATTTTCACCTCATTGTAAAAGGATAATATTCCGGTTTACTATAAAATTATTTTCCAGCTCAAATATATTTTTGCCGGGTTGAGTTCTCGATTTTATAAATATTTAAAAGGAGATCGCATGGACTTTAATGAATTTAAAAAGGAAAAGTTGTATCATATTGAAAATAGCAGTGTGAAGGAACTCCGTGATGAGTTAGAAAAGAGTCTTGAAAGTCCGGAAATTTTCAGCAAAGATGCAACTCTGATTCATCATCTTCTTCAACATGCGGCTCAGTGTCAACATTCTCATCAAATGTGTCGACGTCAAATTCATCTGTAACCACTGCAAGGTTTAGAGTTTCAG
>JBNKQE010000075.1:0-16192 GCA_050295715.1 Leptospirales bacterium | reverse complement strand
TATGTGAGGGTTTACTGTAATAGATTGTTCCACGCTTCAGTTTTACCTGCCTTGATTCTTCCGTTCGGATTTCAAAGTGAGCCTGGTATGATTTCATCTCATCAAATGCCTTTATGACATTTCGGGCCACCTCGGCATGAGAATTCCAGTTGTGTTCCTGGGCTGCAATACCCCAGTTAAATAGCAGGAAGGCTCCAAGAGCCAATCCATATATGCGGTTCAAGGTCTTTGATTTCATGGTCCATCCAGATCAAGCGAAAGTTATCACGATCACGAAAATGTCCTCGAACGGCCAGTGCCGGTCAAGACCTTTTCAGAATCTCTCTCGGCTTGTTTCCCATTGCAGCGGACAGATATCCCTTCTGCTCCATCAGCTCAATGAGGTTGGCGGCCCGGTTGTACCCAATTCGAAGTCGTCGTTGCACATAGGACGTCGAGGTTTTCCCCGATTCAAGAACAATGTTCCAGGCGGCTTCAAAAAGTTCATCTTCCTCGTTTTCCTCGGAATCATATCCTTCATCATCATCTCCTGGCATCTCAACATACCTGGGTTTGCCGAATTTGGATGTTTCACGTACTATTTTTTCAATCTCCTGCTCGGTGATCAAAGGAGCATGGAGTCTTTCGGGGACAGTCCCCGTTGGAGATTTGTAGAGCATATCACCACGACCGAGTAAAGCCTCTGCCCCGTTGGAGTCAAGAATGGTCCTTGAATCAGTTTTCTGTGCCACATGAAAAGAGATTCTGGCCGGACAGTTGGCCTTAATAAGTGCAGTTATCACATCTACGGACGGCCTCTGGGTTGCCATGATAACATGTATACCGACAGCTCTGGCTTTCTGGGTAAGACGAATGATTGACTCCTCCACCTCACGGGCAGAGACCATCATCAGATCCGAAAGCTCATCAATTAATAAGATGATATAAGGCATTTTACGGGATTCATTGCCCTCTTCGCCTGAAAATAGACTTCTTTCGGAGACCCGCTCATTATAGGATCGAATATCCCGAGACCTGGCTCGTGACAGTATAGTATAGCGTCGCTCCATCTCTGCAACAACCCAGGATAGAGCCTTGCTTGCCATTTTCACGTCTGTAATAACCGGCATAAGCAGATGCGGAATACCCTCAAATAGCTTTAGTTCAACCATTTTCGGGTCAATCATAATGAAACGCAGCTCCTCCGGAGATCGATTGTACAGGAGAGATGCAATCACGGAGTTCATGTAAACCGATTTTCCCGCTCCGGTGGCACCGGCAATGAGAAGGTGAGGAAGACGGGCCAGATCAACGTATACATTTGATCCGGAGATGTTCTTGCCGAGAACTACCGTGAGATCGCGAGATTTTGAAAAGAAATTGTCGTCGAGTCTTGCCAGATCCCCGAGTTTTATATTATCTCTGGATCTATTGGGAATCTCGATTCCGATTGTAGACTTGCCGGGAATAGGAGCAACAATTCGAAGAGATTGAGCCTCCAGGTTCATTTTAATCTCGTCATTTATTCCAAGGACACGAGAGACACGCATACCGGGTTCCAGTTTGATTTCATAAAGAGTAATTATTGGACCGCGTCTGGTATCAACCACGCTGGCATGTATCCCGTAATCCTGGAGAACCTGTTCCAGACGTTGCCGTGTAATTTCAATCTCTTCTTCAGCATCATCATTGTGATTCAGTTCTGAAAGATCGAGCAATTCGGGTGGAAGATAATAACGGCCATCTTTCAAAACTAAAGGAGGAACAGCTGAAATTACCGGGTCTTTCGCCCGGGTCTCTCGCTCTTTACTGACAGCAACAGCAGGTATTTCTGCTGTGACCGGCTGAGGTACCTCCTCTCCGGTTTTAGAATCTTCCATTTCCGGACCTTCATTATCATAAACAGATTCGTCCTGAGGATCATCCTCTATAAAAAATTCTGATTCATCCTCCGATTCGAGCTCGTCTGCTGCCGATTGATCGGTTACAATTTCAAGACCTTCCAATCCTGATTCACTATCCAGGTCATCTTCGTGAATAGAAGGAAAAGGCCCTTCGGGCAATACAGTGGATTCTGCATATTCAGATGAATTATACCCTTCGAGTGGGACATTCAACTTCTCCGGTGAATCATCCATACGGAATTCAGACTCATTCTTTAAAGGCTGATTTTTTACAAACTCCGGATACCGTTTCTCAGAAAGCCTGGATTCGGTCTCAAGGATTCCATTTGCAGTAGAGTCAGGGCCCTTTCGAGGGAAGGCAAACTCTCTTGTATCCTCTTTTTTCTTCCGATCTTTTCGCAAGAATTCACCTTCGAAAGGATTACTGGCAGCTACACGGCGACCGGCAGGTATACTCAGATCAATGTTGCGCAGCAATGATCTATCATTTGCCGATTGATTTGTCTTAATACCTCTCTCAATATTGACCGGATTCTGGCTGCGGGCAATAGATCCGGGAACATCTGTGACTTTTTGACGAAAGTGAAATCTGGATCCATCCGCACTGAAGTGACCGTCAAAAACCTGTTGCCCGTCTTGCGAAGTTGCTTTATTTACTACAACAGTCTGCTCATACGAAACTTTCAAAGGGGATTCAGCCTGAACCGGTTTATCCTGTTCTCCAGATCGCATCATGGCAAGGTCATTTAGCATGGTACGAACACGATGCAGGTTTGCTTTTGCAGCTGGAGAAACAAAGCGAGGCTGCTCGATCTTTTTTTCAGGCTTGATCTCTTCTTTTTCAACGGGGGAAGCAGGATGAATTCTCAACTCCTCTTCCACAACAAAATCCTGCGGAGTAAACTCTTCATATCCTGAATATGATTGTGATAACGAAGAAGCTGCCTGTGATGCAGAGGCTGCTTGCTCTTTTTCTGTATGTTCAGGTGCAGAGGAGACTTCAATTGCATCATCTGCAACGACCTTCTGAAACCAGGGGCGACGTGTATCCTCTTTCTTCTCATATACCGGGGGTTTCATTTGCTCATTCTCCATTTCAGATTCTACTGCACCTGTCTTTGAATTCATTTCGGGATTCTCGTTCACATCTGCGACTGCAGTCTCGGTTTTATTTTCGCCTGCTCCCAGCAGTTCTCGCAGGGAGTTGCCGCCGATATTTATGGTTACACCGGGTACCGGTGATACGGAGTTTTCAGCGGAGGATTTATCGGAAATATCCGGTATCTCAATATCCGGTTCTGTTTGATTTTTTTTACCGGAACCGAGATCGGAAAGACTTGATAAAATTGACTCAATTAATACCGGCACGGGAAGACGAAGAGTTAAAATTACGGTTGTTATAAATACACCGGCAGCAAGTATTCCACCCCCCACCGGTCCAAAAATAAAACTTAAAAATGCGCCGGCGCCCTGTCCGATCAATCCGCCGTCAGCCTGATCAACCCCAAGGACAATAGAGAGCAGTATTGCCAGAGAGAACATGAATACGGGCAGAGCCACAATGCGCGGAATGGGATCTTTAAGAGTTCCGCGATAGATACCCATAAGACCCATCAGTATCAAATACGGCCCAAGAAAAAATGAAGCGCTGCCGAATAGAAAGTTTAAATACGTAGCAGTGAATCCGCCAAAGGCACCGATGAGGTTATCCCTCTCCTGACCGGTAATATTATAAGATAGAACTGCAAGAAATGTCAATATTCCAAACAGCACAAAGGATACACCGAGCACCTCGGATAATCCCGGTTTCTTTCCCGATACCTGACCCTGTTGCACATTTTCCATCTTTGAAAATATCGGTGCGTAGCGGCCATAGCCTCTCTATTTTTTATGTCTCACCAACCACTTCCTGGTTTTACGAGAGTCAGACATAAACTTTCCAGTCAGATACGTATTTTTTTAGCAGGCTGTTTTATATAGGGAGATCGGTTTTGGCGGTGTTTTATTTCGCGGGTTTAGATCATCAAGCAAGACGATTTTCTGAAGCTGGAGCAGAATGTCCTGTGCTTCCAAAGCCCCCGCTTCCTCTATCCGTGTCACTCAATTCCGATTTTGTCTCAACAACGCTGAACTCAAAGTCCAGAATCTTTTCAACAAAGAGTTGAGCTATTCTCTGCCCATTCTCTATTGTAAAGGGTTCTTCACCCAGGTTCCCAAGAATTACTTTGAGCTCGCCACGATAATCAGAATCAATTGTAGCCGGAGAGTTTATTAGAGTCACTCCTGATTTCAAAGCCATTCCTGATCGTGGTCTGAGAGTGATAAAATAACCGTGAGGAATTTCAAAAAAAAGGCCTGTTGGAACAGCCATTCGTTTTTTAGGAGGAATAGTGATGATAGTATCGGGACCAGGCAGGGCACATACGTCCAGCCCGGCAGAACCGGGCGTTGCCCTTTCCGGGAGACGGGCTCCCGGCATTGCATAGACTTTTATGTTCAGGTCACTCATTTATTGTTGTGCCCGTGTAATAGTAACACCTGGATTATCTGCGTGGACCGCCGCGGTTGCCCCCACGGTCATTTCCACGACCACCGGATCGTCCACCGCGATCTCCCCCATCACGTCCGCCTCTTGGAGGCGGTCTGCGAGTGGGAGCGCTGCTTATATCAAACTCTTTATGAGCAAGACCAACTCTTCCCTGGTGATCCACTTCGATAACCATTACTTCAATTTTGTCGCCTTCCGATACAAATTCGTGAACATCATTCACCCGGCTTGCTGACATCTTGGATACGTGAAGGAGTCCCTCTTTTCCGGGAATGATCTCCACAATTGCTCCAAAGTCGGCAACACGCTTGACGACACCTTCGTAGACTTTTCCCACTTCCAGGTCATTGAAAAGGTCATGAATCAACTGGCGGGCTATGTCATTGGCACTTCCGTCAACAGAGGCAATTGTAACCATTCCGCTATCTTCGACGTTTACTTCTGCTCCGGAGCGTTCAATAATCGCACGAATCACTTTTCCACCGGGACCGATCAATTCACCGATACGATCCGGATCGATCTGAATACTGGAAATTCGCGGAGCATTGGAGGATACCGATTCTCTTGCATTTATGATAGCATCATCCATTTTATCAAGTATATGAAATCGTCCTTTCTCTGCCTGAGTAAGGGCATTTCGCATAATATCAATTGTAAGACCTTTGATCTTGATATCCAGCTGGAATGCCGTTATTCCGTCTCTTGTTCCGGCAACCTTGAAATCCATATCCCCGAAGTGGTCTTCAATACCTGCAATATCGGAGAGGACTCTGTAATCACCTGATTTATCCGTAATCAGACCCATAGCAATACCGGATACGGCTTTTTTCACGGGAACACCGGCGGCCATCATCGCAAGAGATCCGGAACAAACAGTAGCCATAGAGGATGACCCGTTGGATTCAAGAATCTCCGAAACAATACGAATTACATACGGGAATTCATCCTGTGATGGAATTACCTTCTTCAATGCGCGTTCTGCCAGGTTACCATGACCGATTTCACGACGGCCCGGTCCCATCATGCGCTTCACCTCACCTGTTGAAAACGGAGGGAAGTTGTAATGAAGCATGAAATTTTTAACCTGCTGGCCGGTCAGGTTTTCATATCGCTGATTATCTCCTGCCGTTCCCAGAGTAACAACTCCCAATGATTGAGTTTGCCCCCGGGTAAAAACGGCCGATCCATGAACGCCGGGAAGTACATCGAGCTCTACACTTATATCACGGATTTCATCAGTCTTTCTGCCGTCAGCACGAAGTGATTTGTGAAATATTGTATCACGAACTATTTCGCCTTCCAGTTCATGGAGGTAATTTTTTATATCTTTAAGTTTCTGATCGTATGATGGATCATCTTTGATTTCTTGAGAGAATTTTTCAACGGTCTCTTTGTTAATTGCATCAATACCCTCTGAGCGGGCCGCTTTATCAGAGTTCTGACTTGCATCATTTAGCCTGTCGAAAGCATACTCTCGAACTCTTTTTAGAATCTCCTCATCCGGTAGACGTAAAACAACATCGCGCTTCTCGACGCCTGCTGTTTTTGCCATTTCATTTTGAAGAGCAATTCGTTCTTTAATCACTTCATGAGCAAAAGTAATTGCATCAATAATCTCTTCGCTTGAAAACTCCTGTGCTTCACCTTCGATCATGGTGATCGCTTCTTGAGAACCCGCAACTATCAATTCAAGATCGGAGTCTTTCATCTGTTTTACTGTGGGGTCAGCAATCCACTCACCATTTATACGGCCGACAACCACACCTGCAATAGGACCGTCAAATGGGATATCCGATACACAGAGCGCTGCGGAAGCGGCAGTAATGGCATGTCCCTCGGTCATCGTTTCTGCATCAGCAGATAATACAGTAATGAGGAGTTGAACTTCGGAGAAATACCCCTGGGGGAATAATGGTCTTACCGGTCTGTCAATGATTCGTGAAAGGAGTGTTTCATGTTCCGCTGGCCGGTTTTCTCGCTTGATATACCCGCCCGGGAAACGTCCGACGGAATAGTATTTCTCTCGATAATCTACTGTGAGCGGGAAAAAATCCTGACCTTCGCGAGGTTCCTTTTCTGCGCACACGGTGGCCAGAAGCACCAGTTTTCCTGTCCTGTAGACGATAGCGCCATGAGCCTGCTTGGCCCATTTACCTGTTTCAAGACTGATTGTGGCTCCGTTTATAGTAGCTTCGGTTTTATGGTAAGACATATGATTTCCTGTTTAACTGATGATATACTTCTAACTGGCAGAACTCCCGCCATGAGCGGGTCTGTACATAAGCAGACCTCCAGGTCGGAGGCCTGCGGGTGGGATTCCGACCTTACTTACGAATTCCAAGTGTAGCGATCAGATCTTTGTATTTCTGCTGATCATTTCTTTTTAAGTAATCAAGGAGCTTACGGCGACGACCAACCAGCTTGAGGAGGCCTCTTCGAGAGTGGTGGTCATGCTTATGAATTTTAAAATGCTCTGTAAGTTCACGAATACGTTCTGTCAGAAGTGCAATCTGTACTTCAGTAGAACCGGTATCTTTTTCGTGGCGCTTGTGCTCATTGATTAGCGTTTTTTTCTGCTCTGTGTCTATCATGACTGTATTATTTCCTGATACTCTATTTCAACTGACCATAAATTCACTTCCACATTTCCAGAAAAGCATTTTTCAGATCAGCCGACAAAAACTCTGCGGTTCATGTAACCATCCCCTGTGGATATGCACCAGGCAAGAAGATTATTTCTGGAATCCATCAAAAAGAAGTGAGTTCCCCCTGGAGGAAGTCCAGGAATAACAACTCTGTTCCCGTGGGATAGCCGCTGCAAATCCTCTGTTGATTCCACAATAATTCTCGGCCATGTATCCAGAATATCTGCCGGATTCTGAATAATCGGCTCTCCTTCTCCGGGTATCCACGTGGTGGCATCCGTAAGCCGAAATGTATCTATGGACGTCCTGGTCAATCCCTCCAAATGCATCGGAAATGATAGTTCCGTTCCAAGATCCCGGACCAGGGCTCGAATATATGTCCCTCCGGATACCCTGACCTCAAATCGAAATGTCATTTGATGCAAATTTATTTCCTGCAGTGATGCAGAATAGACAGTAATAGGTCGCTCTTTAAGATTAATTGTTTCCCCTGACCGGATACGATCGGAGGCTCTTTTGCCCCCAAGTTTCAGGGCCGAGTAATCGGGGGGAAGCTGACTTTTCAGCGCGGTCATACTCTCAACAGCGTCTCGTATTTCACTCCCTCGTTCTCGTAAGAAAGTGTCAATGAGTTGATCTGACACTGAATCAGTTATGGTTCCTTCCGGATCCAGGGTATCTGTAGAAATTCCAGCTCGAACGGTTGCAATGTATGATTTGTCTTTGTGGAGAAAAAAATCGGCAAAGGGTGTAGCCTTTCCGGTAAATAGAAGCATCAATCCATCGGCAAACCGATCCAGTGTACCACCATGTCCGGCCTTCTTGACTCCAGCATCTCTTTTCAGCCGACTGACAAGTGCCGCAGATCCCATACCTCCGGGTTTGGAGGCAATCACTATACCATCTTTAGACTGCTCTTGATGCACAATTTGAGGATTATTCGTCGTCGGAAGGATTCTCGTCCGATCTCTTTCGTTCGGATTCAATTATATCCAGAATCCGGTCTCCTTCTTTAATGGTTTCATCCTCTTCGAAGATAAGAGCCGGAGTAACACGGAGTCGAATATTCCGGCTCAATGTAGATTTAAAGAAGTTTGCGTTATCTTTTAAGGCTTTCCAGGTAATCCGGTTTTCCTTCTGCTCGCCAAACATCGAGATATAAACGGTCATCACACTCAGATCACGGGCAAGATCGACTCTTGTAATGGATACAAGGCCGATCCGCTCATCTTTCAATCTTCTGCGTACAATCAAGCCGGAAAGCTCCCGAAGGATCAGACTTTCCAGCTTCTTTTTTCTAATATCATTCATGATAGTTGACTGTTAAATCTCAATCAACTGTTGAGCTTACGCGCAACTTCCTTGATTTCAAACGCTTCCAGTATATCGCCTTCTCGAATATCATTGAAATTTTCAAGAGATATACCACACTCAAAACCTTCCGCAACTTCATTCACATCGTCTTTTTCACGACGCAAGCTTTTGAGTTCTGTAGTATGGATCACAACATTTTCGCGAATCAAACGGATCTGGTGCTTTCGATTGACCTTTCCTGATTTGACCATACAACCTGCGATATTTCCCAGCCTTGATATCTTGAAAACCTGACGAACTTCGATTTGAGCTGTGATCTCCTCGACCTTCTCCGGCTCCAGCATACCTTCCATGGAGGCTGTAATCTCTTCGATAACGTTGTAGATAATACTGTAGTATTTGATCTCAACTCGCGTTTTCTCCGCAAGATCCAGCGCCCTCGGTGTTGCACGAACCTGGAATCCCACAATAATACCGCTGGAGGCTGCGGCCAGTGAGACATCCGATTCGCTGATAGCACCGGTTGCTCCGTGAATAACCCGCACTTTGACTTCGTCTGTTGAGAGTTTTGTAAGACCATCTTTGATAGCTTCCACAGAACCCTGAACATCGGCTTTGATAATAACTTTGACTTCTTTGTGATCCTGAATCCAGCTCTTGAGATCTCCAAGCGAAGGCTGCGTTCTCTGCGCAGATTCCGTAACCTGCTTGTAATGCTGTCTTTTGCTGGCAATCTCACGTCCATACTTCTCATTTTCAACGGAAGTAAACGGATCACCTGCATCAGGAACGCCGTCAATACCTGTAATTTCTATAGGAGTGGATGGACCGGCTTCAGTGATTCTCTTGCCAAGATCATCGAACATGGCCCGAACTCGTCCTGAGAAAATTCCCACAACATAGGGATCGCCCTCACGCAGCGTTCCTTTTTCAATGAGAATTGTCGCGACCGGTCCTTTACCCGCATCAATTCTCGCTTCGATAACATGACCGATAGCGCGAATTTCAGAGTTCGCCCTGAGATCAAGAACCTCAGCCTGAAGCAGTACCATTTCCAGAAGAGTATCAATACCTATATTTTGCTTGGCCGAGATCTCACAGTAAATTGTTGATCCACCCCAGTCTTCCGGCTGCAAATTATACTTAATAAGTTCCTGTTTTACTCGATCAGGATTTGCTGCTTCCAGATCAATTTTGTTTATAGCAACAATGATCGGTACGTTTGCATCCTGTGCATGGCGTATCGCCTCAACAGTCTGCTCTTTTACGCCGTCATCGGCTGCGACAACAAGAATAACAATATCCGTAACTGCTGCTCCACGAGCACGCATCGCCGTAAAGGCTTCGTGACCCGGAGTATCAAGGAAAGTAATCTTTCCATGTCCCGTATCAACCTGATAGGCGCCAATATGCTGTGTAATAGCCCCGGCTTCCGTATCAATTACATTTGATTTACGGATCGTATCGAGAAGTTTTGTTTTACCATGGTCAACGTGACCCATGATTGTGACAACCGGAGGTCTGGTCTCACGGCTCTCCTCTTTATCTTCCTGCTCTTCAATAACCGTTTCATCAAACAGTGAGACTACTTTTACTTCGCAATCATACTCAGAAGCAACAAGAGTGGCTGTTTCAGAATCGATGGCCTGTGTAATTGTAACCATTTCTCCCATTTTCATGAGTTTTCCGATTACTTCACTTGGTTTCAGGTTTAGCTTTTTAGCAAGCTCTCCAACCTGAATCGTTCCCATAATTTCAATAGCTTTCGGAACCGTTGTTCCGGATTGGTGCTGTGGACGCTTACGTGCAAATTTCTTCTGAAACCTTGATTCGTTATCATCACGTCTTGGACGTCCGCCCGGTCCACGATCCGTTCTTCCGCCGCCTTTACCGGCCGGTCGGTCACGTCTTGGTCCCGGAGCACCTGTTCCCGCCCCGGGTGCTGCTGCATCACCGGCGCCAACGGCGACTCCCGGAATACTATCCGGTTTTTTACCGGCTCCGCGTGGGCCACCGCCACGTCGTGGAGGGCCACCGCCCTTCTTGCCGGATTCAATTACAGCGTCGAATGGGGTTCCCGCAGTTTTAAATGCCTGTTGCGCTGACTGTCTGTTCGGCCCACCAGGCCCACCCGGACCACCACCCGGTCTTCGACCTCGATTTCCACCCTGGCCACCCTGGCCACCCTGGCCGCCGGATGCAGGTCTTTGTTGATGTTGTTGTGGTCCGCGTCCGCCGCCGGTTCCATGTGATGTTTCGCGCCCCTGCTGGGATCGCTCTTTTTCAGCTTTTATGTCAGCTGCTCTGGCGACAACGGGAGACCTTCTTGGAGGTGCTCCTGTACCTGTCGGGCGCGGTGGAGCTCCTGCTCCTCCCTCACGTCTTTCTGGCGGGCGACCTTTAGGTGCCCCTGTTGCTGGAGAAGATGTTCCATCGGAAGCAGGCCGACCGGTGGAAGCGGTTTTTTGCCCCTCACCCGGAGAAGGCTTTTTAGCTGTTCCAGTACTGCTTCCGGACGAACTCTTTCGAGATGAATCCTTATTAAAATACTCGGATATATCTTTGTTCTTCGGAGTGGCTTTCTTCTTGATTACAATCTTTTTCTTAGAAGCTTTCCCCGATTCTGATCCGTGCATAATTCGATCCCGAATCTTTCCTCCGTCCTTATTTTTATCCTGTTCCGATGCCATGTATAGTTAAATCCTGTTAAATTTCTTCAAACTCGACCGATTCGGCAAGAATTCTCAATATCTGCCTGGCCGTGCTCTTTCCAATTCGTGGTGCCTGTTCCAGCTCTTCAGGCTCCATCTCCACCAACTGCTCTACACTGGTAATTCCAGCCTCTTCAAGCAATTGTATGATTCGAGGCGTAAGTCCGGGAAGTTCGGTGAGGCTTGTATACTCCTCTTCTTCTTCCCCGGCCTCTTTTGCCGCTTCGGCTGCCGCCGGATCCGGTTTACTAAATATCTCATCCAGACGTGCTCTTGCTTCGGGAGAAGATATGTCTTCATTAAACTCGCTTTGAGATTTTACAATCAACCTGAAACCGGTTAACTGTGAAGCAAGTTTCACATTGTGACCATTATTGCCAATCGCCTGACTGTAGGTTTCATCGGTAACGATTACCAGGGCCTCCTGTGTGCTCTGCTCAATCCTAACCTCAACAACATTAGCAGGAGATAATGAATTACTGATTAACTCTGAAGTATCCTCAGAGTAATTCACAATGTCAATCCTTTCATTACCCAGTTCTCTTACGATAGACTGGATTCTAACTCCCTTAATACCAACACACGCTCCTACCGGATCAACATCAAATCGATTGGAATGCACAAGAAGCTTGGTTCTGAAACCAGCTATTCGAGCTATTGCCACTATTTCGACAACTCCATCGTAGATCTCGGGAATTTCCATCTCAAACAGTTTTTTTACAAATAGTCCGGATGCACGGGACAACGTAATAAATGGCCCCGGTTCCCTGGATTTTTCTCTGCGCAATTCCACAGATTTAATGATTGCTTTTACACGATCCCCGGTCCTGAACTTCTCACCGGGAATTTGCTCTCGCCGGGGCAATATACCCTCGGCTCTACCGAGATCGATATACATTAAATCCCGATCTCTCCATCGGAGGAAATACCCGTTAATCAGGTCTCCCTCTCTCGCCTTAAATTCATTATAGATGATTTCTCGCTCTAACTCTTTGAGACGCTGTAATAGCACCTGCCTTACGTTTGTAGCGCCAATCCGAGAAAATTCAAATGGATGTTCTTTAATTTCAAGAACCTCTCCCAGATTGATTTCAGGATTGATGGCACGGGCATCTTCCAGGCTCATCTGCCGATCGGGAACTTCTATGTATGCAACCACATCAAAGCGGCAGATCACAGAAACTTCCGGGGCATCCTTATCAAGGATAACCTCTACCTCCGCTTCCGGTCCATATTTCTTCTGGTAAGCAGTGATCAGACTGCCCCGGACCACTTCCATTACCTCTTCACGGTTAAGTCCCTTATCCGTGGAGATGTCCTGGATGTAATCGAAAAAGGCCCTCAAATCAGGACCAGTTGTCTTTTTTTTTGCCGACTTTGCCATATTCAAAAATCCAGAAACAGCCTTACCTCGAGTATATCACCGGAATGAATCCGGTGCACCAGGTCTTCCGGGTCGGACCTGGAATTCTCCCTGGCGCTGCTTCTTCCATTCTTAGATTTTCCCGATTTCTTCTTTCTACGTTTTGAGTTAAATTCCTTAAACAGAAAAACTAACCCGTTCATATCATTTTCGGATGAAAAATAAACCATGAGATCAGCATGAACCGTCTCTCCGTCACTGTACCGGACCTTGAGAGGCAAGTCTTTGAAACGATCCAGGTCACCGGGCAGTCGAAGAATTCTCTCCGCTCCTGCAGATTCTACTGATATAGAGTAGTTTTCCTCCGTAAACTCGGGAGGAAGCCCCTCAAGAATATTCTGATCTTGCGACTCAATAGCGCTGTCCAGAATTTCAACCAGTCTCCGACTATAGGTTTCACAATCCTGAAGATTGACAGCTCCTCGCCTGTCGGCAAGGTTATCAAGCTCTATATCAAGATGGAATCCCTCCCCCACTGACTGCAGCCGGGCATCATAGACATCCAGTGACCCATGCAGGGCCTTTTTTGCGATCTCAATCAGATCCAATACGTTTAATACCAGTTCCCTGCACCCACAGGGCATTTAAAAAAAAAGTGGGCTTTGCCCACCTTTATCTACAATAAAAAATAATAGGGGTATTGCGTCAATCTATATTCCCTGGCTATAAAGGATTGACCACCAGAGCCACCCGGTTCTCAATGCAAATCCGGGTTTCAGTCAATATTCTGTATATCTACCTGTATCCCGGATCAATTTATATCGTGAGTAACAGAATTATAATGAATCGTATTTTCACAAGACTGCTGGCAGCCCTGCTGCTTTCACTTTTAATTTCCGGGTGTGCACGTTTTAGAATTGAAGAACTCAAACCCAATATCCTTGTTTCCCTGCCAGTTTTGATGCCGGATGAGGAGAACCCGGATGCCTTTATTCAGGCGGAGATGGCCGGACGTGTTCTTTACAATATTCCCGGCATTCCTGCGCTGGATGGAGATATGATCTATATTCCGGATCCGGCACGTAAATTATTGCGCGTTTTTTCACAGAGCTCCGGAAAACTCACGGCTCTTTACGGAAATTCCGAAAAGAAATACGAAGATATAAATTACTACCCGGTCGACCTGGGAATACCGGGCCTTGTTTCCGTAGATAATGATAGCGGATTCTATCTGCAATCCCATCAAGTAAAAACGGAAACAGAAAAGGAGAATGAGCAAGAAGACCTTACTCTGACTCCCGCTGAACTCCGTATGCCCGGAAGACTGAATCCAGCCAGTATGCATATTCAGCCGTCGCGAATATTACATGTAAGCGATGATGGCAAGCTGCTCTCGGTAATTGGCAAACAGGGGAAAAATAGCGATCTGTTTGACAATATTGTCCGGCTGAATTCTCTGGATAACCGCCTGTTTGTTCTCCACAATGACAGAGAAGCGGGACTCACGCTCAGCGTCTTTGAAGATGATGAACTGATTAATACGTTTCGCACCGATCTTTCCACACTCTCCGGTAAGCCGGAGTCTTACATGACCAGAACGGAAGATATAGTTCCGGCAGAAAACAATTCAGTGATGGCCTCAATCATATATCGCAACAAAAAAAATTACGATATAGTATCACGTCTGATTTTACGAATTAATGAGAATGGAACCCAGGAAGAAGTCCTGCGCATTAATGATCCTTCCGACTACTTTTCATGGACTCATGAAAAAGGTGGATTTTACATAACCCGGGTAGAGGATGATGGAAGCGGTATACTGTTCAAAATATATTCACCGACCGGTGAATATATAAATAACCGCTTGATACGCTTCCCTGGAGTAAGAAGTTCCTGGCTGGAAACCTTTATTACAATGAATGATCGAATCCTATCCACGAGAATAAATCGAGGACGATATGAGATCTATGAATGGAAATAGAGTCAACCTGTATGACTTCGCAAACACGCGAAAACTTGACACTCTATCAATAGTAAACTTCAAAATGCCGGAGCTCCAGCTAATGGGGCAGGCGGCCCTCTCCAGTTTTTACTCACTGCTGTACAGAAATGAGCTGCCCTCTCCTGATGGCCCGGGTCGAATTATAATCATAGCCGGATCAGGCAATAATGGCGGAGATGGGATGGCACTGGCCTACCATATACTATGTTATAATACTAAATACAGAAATATTATTCATCTCTTCCGTACGGAAGAGAGTAAAAGCGAAAGCTCAAATTATTATGCAGCGGCGCTGGAAGATTCAGGTGTCAAAATAAAAGTGGCAGAACCTGAAAATCTTCCGGAAACACTGACAGACAAAGATGTTATAATCGACTGCATGCTGGGCACCGGACAGAGAGGAAGTCCCAGAGAACCAATACATTCTCTCCTAATTAAAATAAACAATTGGCGCATGGTGGATTCGCCTCCGCGTCTTATATCGTTGGACCTTCCCACAGGTCTTAACGAATCAGACCCTGTTGTATTTACTCCCCCCGGAGAAACCGGTCAATACCCGGCCCCGGATGAAATCCACTGCTATGGAGTGGACCGGCTTGCAATCAGGCTGAACACTTCACTCAGCATGTACGCGAAAACATACATACTCCCTATGGGCTTCCACCCTCTGGCCATTAAAGAGTGCAACAGTATAATAGAGCGTGCACCGGAATACCCTTCTTTAAACAGGTTTATTAAAGAAGGTGATGATCATAAATACAGCGCCGGTCATGGAATCGTAATGGGAGGCTCTGCCGGAATGGAGGGCGCCGCTCTTATGTGCAGCTCAGCCTTTTTTGCATCCGGTGGCGGGATCTGTCATACCTGGAGCCCATCAGTATTTAAGGGAACTCCCCTTGTAAACTCATCGCCATCCACAATGTTTCTTCCTTCGCCAGAGTCTCTGCTTGATACAAAGTTTCCTGCAGCCATCGCTGCGGGAGTTGGACTATCCGCTAAAGATAACGCTTTAGCCAGGAATCATTTTTTTTCCTATCTGAATCTTATAGAGTCTAAAAAAGAGGATTTACCATTTATAATACTGGATGCTGGAGCATTGCAATGGATATTGGATGATGAATATAAAATTGATTGGAAAAAGAAAACCCTGATAACGCCCCACTCTGGTGAGTGGATAAGACTGGGCGGCAGGCCAATCCATTCAACGGATAGTTTTTTCGAAAGCGAGAATCATGCAGTGTCGCTGGGATGTTCAGTACTTGTGAAGGATGCAATTTCGTCCCTCTTTACACAGGGAGAAATTGAAATGAGAGATATTGTTTTTTCAAATCCAACGCCATCACTTGCGACGGCTGGCAGCGGTGATTCACTTACAGGAATTCTTCTGGCAGCGCTATCCAGGCGACGCAATACGGACGATCCGGAAATGACCTTGAGCACAATTATAGATGCTGTTTTACTTCATCAAAAGGCCGCAGAACTTCGCATTCATCCGGCTGCAGAGCAGATACCTGCATTGATCCGGGAAACTCTTGGCGGAAAAGATGAATTGATATGAAATACCACTACAAATCTCCAGAAGAGTTCCAGGAAAAACTGGAAAGCAACAAAAATGAAGTTCGCCCTTACAGGAATCGTACTTTCCTTTTTATTTTCGTAGATACATTATTAATCATCATAGTATTTTTAGTAGTACACTACACAACAAATGTGTTCCTGGATACGA
>JBNKQE010000074.1:0-16263 GCA_050295715.1 Leptospirales bacterium | reverse complement strand
AACCGAGGTGAAGGAGGCTCTGCTCAAGTTCGAGCCCCGGATCGATGTGGATCGGGTGATTGTATATCCTGATCCTGTAGAAAGAAATCGCATGGTTATTGAAATAGATTATACTGTGCGCGCCTTCAATGCAAAAGAAAATTTAGTATTTCCATTCTATCTGGAGAATCGATAAGTTATGAGTTCTACAGCACCAAAAATTGACAATAGAGACCAGAATGGTCTTGCCTTAAAAATAAGGGAATATCTTGTTCGATATCTTCCAGAAAGCTGGACAGGTACCGACGAAGTTGCCGCCGATTCCCAGACTGACACGCTTGTGCAACTTTTTTCCAGGCTTGTGGAGATTGTAAACCAGAGACTGAATCTGGTTCCCGATAAGCATTTTCTCGGTTTTCTTGAAATGCTGGGTATCGATCTTTCTCCAGCCAGGGCTGCTCGTACGGAAATTGTTTTCCAACCCATGCCCCAGGCAACATCGGCCATTACTATCCCTGCTGAGACACAGGTTTCTCAGGCCGGAGGCGGTAAGGACCCCATTGTGTTTGAAACGGAAGAATCTCTCGTTGTCCTGCCTTATAGCATCAACGGAGTCTTTGTGCATAATCCGAAAATGGACCTTTATTCCGATTATTCACATCTTTCTGATCCAACCGGATCGAGTAAATCGGCTCCGGTGTTTACCGGTACCAACGCCATGAAGCATCGGATATATATCGGTCATGAAGAGCTTCTTTCCAGTAAGGATGAGGTTACAGTCAAGCTTGAAGTCTTGTTGAAAGAGGAAATTCTTTCAACCGTCAATCCCTGGGTCGTGAAGTGGTATATCTATTCCGAAGACTCGGAACAACCCGTTTTGCTGGAAGGAGTAGAGAATGATCAGGATGCTACAGATACTCTGGTACCCAATTTGCTGAAAAGTGGGGTTATCAAGATACCTTCCGTAAAAGGAGTAAAGTCGAAAAAGATCGGGGGGTATGGGAGCAAGGCAACCAGCGGAAACTGGACTGAGATATCTGCCGAGCGACGTTGGATTTTTGCAGAACTATCGTCGCCTCTTTCTCAGGAGGAGCTGGACTTATTGCCTCTTGATGAATCCCATCTGCCCGAGATTCAGTTCATGAAGATGGATACGGTCATTGAGAGTGAGCCGAAAAATATTGATTTTGGCCTTCTGAATGGGAGGTTTCTGGATGTTTCAAAGGATTTTTATCCCTTTGATAAGAAACCGGAATTCAACGATACCTTTTATTTCGCTGCGGCGGATGTTTTATCGATTCCCGGAAATTGGGTCAATCTCAAGGTTCTTCTTCACCAGAGTGGTTTGTCGGATCCAGAAACTTCCAATATTTCCTTGCGTTATGAATTCTGGGATGGAAAAGATTGGGTCTTACTGGGGGAGGCAACCCAAAACGGTACAGTAGACGGCGGAACTTATTCCTTTGTCGACTCCACTAAGGCATTTACAGCGGATAAGGACACGGAACATCTCATACGTTTTATCTGCCCTCCCATTGTCTCTACAAAAGTCAACGGAAAAGAGGGATACTATATCCGTGTTCGTTTGACGAGCGGAAATTATGGAAAAGAGGCTTCCTACGAGAATGTCAATGGAAGTCTTGTATATGTTCCCGCTACCTTTCAACCTCCAATCATATCTTTGTTTAAGATATCCTACTCGAAAGACGAGCAGATCGACAGGACAATTCCTGAAATGATTCTTCTCGAAAATAATTTCCAGTGGTTGGATGTAACGCAAATCAATGCACAGAATGCAGTAGCTTCGACTGTCTGCGACGAGTGTATGATTGCGCCCTTTGTACCTTCGGAAGAGACTTCCCCTTCGTTTTATATCTCTTTTGATGGCCCCCTTGCAAATTTACCGGTTAACTTCCTTTTTTCTGTCCCGGGTGGATCTCTGAATCTCTTCCAGATTATCGACACAGAAGATCCTCCTGTTTTGATCTGGGAAACCTGGACGGATAACGGATGGGAGCCAGTGAGCGTGGCCGACAATACAGAGTATTTTTCGAGACGGGAAGCTGTGCATTTGCTGGTGCATGGTAGTGCTGTGGAGCGTCCTTTATTTGGAAAAACAGGGAGCTGGGTTCGTGTAAGACAACATAGAGGGGTTTTTACACAGATTCCTGAGGTAAATAAGATTTACTTCAATAACGTCAAAGCCTCCCACAGGGTCACGGTAAGAGATGAATTTCTTGGTTCAAGCAATGGTGAGCCGGACCAGGTATTTCGTCTTTCAAAATTGCCGGTTCTTGATGGTCAACAGGTGGTAGTTATCGAGCAGAATATTACAACCGACGAATACAAGACCATACAGGAAGAGGAAGGCCTCGATGCGGTAAAGGAGGTTCTAGATGAGGCCGGTAAACCGTTAGAGGTCTTTGTGCGTTGGCATGAGGTGAATCGGTTTGATTTTTCCTCTTCCAGCAGCAGGCACTATATGATTGATCGGGCCTCCGGCCAGATTACTTTTGGAGATGGGCGAAATGGTATGATTCCTCCTGACGGCCGAAACAATATCATATGTAAATATTATCAGTATGGTGGTGGCATTCGCGGGAATGTAAAGGGAGATACTCTCACACGATTGAGAAAATCCATTCCTCTCATTAAATCGGTTTCCAATCCCTTTGCCGTAGCCGGTGGTGTGGATATGGAAGATCTGGACGATGTTCGCGTAAGGGGACCGAAGAGTATCAAAAGTCGAAATCGTGCTGTAACCGTAGAAGATTATGAGACTCTTGTTTTACAATCCTCGGGAGAGATTGCCCGGGCTCATTGTCTCCCCACAACCGATTCCGATTTTCAGTATCGGTCCGGATTTGTCACAATGGTGATTGTTCCTGATACGGAGGATCTGCGTCCTACACCGTCCCCCGAGCTCAAGGCTCTTGTGGAAGACTATCTCTCTACGAGGGCCTCCACGGAGATCATTCATGCAGATGATCCTCAGGTAATTGTGATGGGTTCCAGTTATCTGCGCGTGGATGTAAAGACCGTTGTCCATATTCTTAATATGGGTGATGCAAAAGAGGTTCAGGAGCAGATACGGGCACGATTGGAAACCTTCTTTCATCCATTGTCCGGAGGAGATAAGGGGACTGGTTGGGATTTTGGTCGCAACGTGTATGCCAGCGAAGTTTATGCTGTCCTTGAGCAACTGGAGGGGGTGGATTATGTGGAAAGTGTCCTTCTTTCGGCTACGAAACAGACACATCAGATCCGGGCAAAATATCCCTTTTCCGTTCCCGCTACCTGTCCGGTGGAGAGTAGCGTTACATTTACAGGGGAAAGAGTATCCCCGGGAGGAACTTTGCCTGTCCGGATAACCATGAGACTTGCCGAGGAAATTGCGGAGGATATGACGCATACGGACTTTGTCGTAACCGGCTTTCAGGAGGATGACTCCATCATCGTATCCTATAGCGATGGGGTTGCGAAGCCCGTGGAGTTTACGGCACATATAGAGTCCATAAGTGGAAACCGTTTGATTCTCAAAGAAAATAAATTTTGCGAAAGGGATTTTCTCGCCGGTCTGACAACGGTAAGAACCCATGGGGGCCAGGTAACATCGGTTCTCACAAAAGACCTCGATTCCGGAACGAATATTTCCGAACTGGAAATTGCCGTGGTTGAGGAGTCTGATGAATTTGAGATCGTTCACAGGTATTCCAAACTGAATCGAAAAAAAGGTCTTGTGGATTCGTTACAGGAGCGCCCGGAAAAGATATATCTGGATCCCAATTATCTGACTTATTCCGGCGCGCACGAGATTATTGTTAAAGGATAACAAAGATGGCAATCAATAAACCTAAACTGGATGACAGAACCTACAAAGATCTGATGGATGAGATGAAATCATTGATTCCGAGATACAACTCGGAGTATACGAATTTCAATCCGTCGGATCCGGGAATTACCCTGCTGGAGCTGTTTGCATGGCTTGCAGATCAACTGCTCTACCGATTGAACCGAATTTCGGAGTCAAGCTATCGGACCATGCTCAAGATCATTCTCGGTGAACACTACATTCCGGAGGAATCGTTATCCTACAATATAAAGCAGGCAAAAACGCTGCTGGACGAGACCTATCGGGCGATAACGGAAGAGGATTACGTTACCCTGGTATTTAACCGAATGGAAGAGATTCAGCCCGGACTTGGCGGCCGGGTGATTGTCATGAACAATATGGATCTGAGTTTCATTTCCGATAACACAGTTCTGGAAAATCTGAAAAAGATAGGGCACATTACGGTGGTCGTAATCCCGAGGTGTGACGGGGATGCGGAAGGTTATTGCAATCCCGACTTTCTTCCCGCTCTGGTACCGTCACAGTTGTTGATGGATGATATTGATGCGCTTCTTACGGAGAGGAGATTGATTTCCACCACGGTCCATGTGGTTCCTCCTTCTTATGTTCCCATGGATGTGCAGGTCTGGATACAGATGGTTCCCAACGCGGACTCGGAAAAGGCGAAAGCGAATATATACGAACAAATCAAAGCCTATTTTGATCCGATCAGCGGAGGAGCCGAGGGGAAAGGTTGGGCGCCCGGGCGAAGTTTTCATAAATCGGAGCTTTTCCAGATTCTGGAGGCTACCATCGGCGTTGACCACGTAGAAAAGACTCTCGTCAAATCCAACGATGTAGAGGTGACCGGAAATGCCGCGCTCAAACCGTGGGAATTCATATCGCTGGGAAATGTAGATATTAATATAGTAACCGGTTAGAGTTACGAAAGGGAAAAACGTCCATGAATGCAGAGAGTAAATACCTAAAATACCTGCCAGCCTATTTCAAAGACGATGGAACCGAATCGAAACCCTCCTTTGCAGGTCGATTCCTCCTGGCTTTTGAAAAGACCATGTCGGGGATTGCAGATGATCCCACGGAATCTTCCGAGTCACCGGACCCGCTGGGAATCGAAAAGATACTTGATGATATGTCAAATTATTTTGATCCGCTTCGGGCTCCCGCGCCCTTTCTTGACTACCTTGCCAGCTGGGTAGCCTGGTCAATCCAGCGTTCCGATGACTGGAATCGGGACCTGAATGCCAATGTCTACGAGCCCAACACAGGGGATATCGGCAGACTGGAGCCGGGTCAGGACCAGTTATACCCACTGAGCGAATCTCTCCACACAAGAAACCGGGAGATGATTCAGCAGGTGGCTTCTCTGTATCGTCAGCGAGGTACCCGATCCGGTATTGAAGAATACTTAAGGATATACGCGGGGAAAACAAATGCCTTCATTCACGAATTTCATGAATTGATGCAGGTGGGTGTGAACTCCACCGTGGGTTACAATACCATTGTCGGGAATCGCCCCTTCTATTTTCAAGTGGAGGTAAGGATCACGAACGCGGGGCCCGGAGTTGTGCAGGAATACAACAGGTCGATTCGTGCAATTGTTGATCAGGAAAAACCGGCGCATACCCATTATGACCTGATCATCAAAGTGGTAGGATTGCAGATCGGTGTTCACTCGACTATCGGTAACGATACGTTGCTGGGTGGAACCATAGTGTGAAATTTTAACAATAGAATGAAATGATTACCAGGCCGAACTGGAAGGAGAAAACATGGCACAGGAAATTAAGAGATTACGATATTTTGATGGTTTGATATTGAAAGAGGATGAGTTTAATCTGGAACAGGATTATCACATTCGAATGAGACGATTGCATAATCTGAATATGCATGGTTGGGGTATTGTTCGAGGGCTGGATCTGGAGCTTACTTCCCAGAACAATATGATCCGGATCACTCCCGGTCTGGCGATGGATAAATCTCATGATAGTAAGTTTGGAGAAGACCAGAGTCATGAAATTCTGGTGGCTGATAATATTGATGTGGAGTTCTCCAATTCAGAATTTAGTCCGGGGGATACGATTTATGTCTGGCTCTCTTTTGCGGAGGATATGACGGATGTTATTCCCGATCGGGGCGGAAACGAGCCTATCCACTGGCGAGAAAGTGTGGTTGTCGGTTATGGAGCAGTTAAGCCAATAGATGAAGCAACAGACATTCTCCTGGGCAAGCTTTTGTTTGGCGACGATGGAAGCGGTGGAATCAGCCTGAATGGTGAGGGAGTCAGTATTATTTTACAGGAAGATGATGGTCGAAATATCCGGACTCTGGCCGGGGCAACCCAGATTCGTGTGGAAACAGAGAGCCTTTATCTGGTGGACAATCTGATGGGGCAAAACGTGCCTTATATGGATGGGAAGCATTTTGATCTGGGAGGGGGAGTTACCGTTGATGGAATTGATATTGTTTCCGATCACTCTCATTTTTCTGGCGACGTGCAAATCAGCGGAAACCTTCAACTGACCGGCGATGTAAAGGTCAACGAAATTAGTTCCGATCTCTCCGTGGCCACCGGTAATGAAGCTGCCTCCCTGCCTACTGTTAGCAGTGTCAAATCCTATGTGGATGGATTGTCCGGAAATTCGGACACGCGTATTCTCGCTCTTGAAAATCAACGGGATGCGGATATATCCAACGACTCCATTGCCGTGCGGAATGAATTTGGTAGACTCCGCGTGGCAGACGCAACCGCACCGGATGAAGCAATGACGTTCGGTCAATTTGAGGGAAAGGGATTTTCTGGAAGCATCTCATCGGTGAATGCCGTCATCAGTGATTTGAACGAAGCGATAGAAACCGGATATTATTTCTGTGCTGCAACCCTCGCCAATATTCCAGTGACTCCGGCTCCCCAGGAAAAGGGGCTCCTGATTGTATTGAAGGAAGCGGATGAAATTGTGCATCAGGAATTTTTGAGTACACAGAGTGCAAAGAGATTCACCCGAAATCTTGTCGGTGTTACATGGAGTGATTGGGTGGAAAGCATGACGCAATCCACTCTGGATGCTCACGGGGCTTCCGATACCGATCACGACAGCCACTATTACAATCTAAATGGTACAACACCATTGTTGGGAGATATGCATACCGGGGGGAATAGAATTCTTGATCTTATCGAGCCCCTGGACGATACGGAGCCGGCCAGGCTCCTTGAACTGAATGGAGTCATAACCGCACTTAATGATCATAAATCTTCCCATGATCATGATAGCCAGTACTACCAATCAAGTTATTTTGACGGCGACATCGATACACTGACAACCAACGGTGTCGTAACGCTGGAAAGCACAGCCACCAATACCCCTGTAGCAAATACGGCCGGTATCCTTCACATGAATTCCTCCCTGGATGGGTTATCTTTGAGGCAGATTTTTATTTCTCTGGCCGAAGATCGGATCTGGATGCGGAGGGGAACAGTCTCCATCGTTGACAGCAGTATAACCTACGAGTCCTGGGTGGAATTGTTATCGCAGGCCACAATGGATGCTCATATCGCATCGAATAGCGATCACAACACCCATTACTACAACCTTGACGGAAACACAGCACTTGCCGCGGACATGAATGCGGGGACTCACAAGATCACCAATCTTGGTGCACCCACGATTGACACGGATGCGGCCCGAGTGATTGAAGTGCAGACTGTGACCGATGCGCTGGATGCTCATAAGATTTCCAACGATCATGATGGTAACTATTCGGTTCAGAGAGATTATACGGGAGACCTGGATCTTCTCGACATCAAGGGTGTGGCAAGCATAGGGAACAGTTCCACCAATATGCCCGTCGCGGGAATTTCGGGCCTTGTAAGGATGAGCTCTTCCCCCGATGAAACACTGGTCAGTCAGGTATTCCAATCCCTGGAGGATGATCGGGTCTGGAGCAGAAGAGGGACTGTAGGATCTCCTACAGTGTGGAGCAGTTGGACGCCGGTCTGGAGCAATGATCAGATCCAGAGAGACCTGAGTAACCCGGCGGCGAGCTGGATCAAGTATCCTGATGGAACCATGGAGCAATTCGGATATATTGAGGATACCGCATCCATTACGTATCCGTACACAGTAAGCTTTCCCACAAGTTTCGACACATTGCAGCATGTGGAGCTTGTATCTCTCGATGCAAATTTGAGCTATACAAGCCGGCCATCCGCATGGACTGCCACCGGATTCAATATCACCGGAGGAAGTTCTCATGATGTTGCAGGACATACCGCAGATCCGGCAGAGATAGCCGTGGCCTGGCGTGCCCGGGGAACATACACGATTTAATCGAGAACACAAGGTAAGTCATATGGTTATGAGCGAATCGATAAGGAGCTGACGCCGTGAGTGAACAATTAAAAAGGATGCGATACGCAACTGGACTTTTTATGACAGAGGACGAGTTCAATTTGGAGCAGGAGTACCATATACGGATGCGCCGATTGCACAATCGGCATCTGCACACGCCGGGGATTGTATGGGGACTGGATTTAACGGCAAATCCGGGCACCTATGAGGTGGTGATCCATCCAGGAATGGCTCTTGACGTTTACGAAGATCAAGATTTCTCGGGCCAGTTGAGTCGGGAGATTGTCGTCCCCTACGAATTTACCTATGATATGTATTCCGAGCATTATCCAGCGGGTTCGGAAGTTTATATATGGTTAGAATACGCGGAGGAAGAGGCGGATTCCAATCCCGATGCGGGGGGGGAGAACATCCACTGGCTGGAATCCTTCTCCATAGGTCACAGTCCTGGAAAGCCAGAGAACGAGCAAAGGGCGGTGATCCTCGGAAAGGTTATTTTTGATGGAGAGGGAAAGGTCACCTCGGTGGAGGTGGAAGAGAATGGGAACCCGTTGCGACTCTACGCAGGATTTACCGGGAAGAGTCTCAAAACCGACCGCCTTATTCTTTCCGATGATTCGATTTCCGAAAGCTTTCCCTTTCTGGAGGCACGCCTTGTGGTTCCAGAAGGGACACCGCAGCTCGATGTGATTTCCCAGCGAACCTATATCTCCGGTTCGGTGGAAACGGAAGGACACTTAAATATACATCAGAATTTGACAGTGGATGGGGATATATATATTGCGGCGGATCAACATATCCGGGCCATGGAAAATGGTATTACGCAATCAAAGCTTACCTATTCCCCTGGCGATGAGCGCTGGAATACTGTGTCGGATGGGGCAACAGAGCAGTTGGCCTACGTGAGCGAAGTAATAAGTGTCATCCCATTCGGTAGCATGAGCGATTTTACAGGAAAAACCTGTCCGGATGCCTGGGTATTCGCCTCCGGTCGAACCATCGGGAATGCAGCATCGGGGGCTACAGAACGGGCCCATGAGGATACATGGAATCTCTTCAATCTTTACTGGAATGACTATATGGATACGGAGCTTCCAGTACAGGACAATCAGGGGACAGCGATTCCCAGATCGACATACGCAAATGCCAGCCTTGCATTTAACGCGAATTGCCGGATGACCCTTCCCGATTTTCGGGGACGAGCGGCTGTAGGGCGTGACGATATGGGGGGAACTGCGGCGAACAGAATTACGTCCGTTGGTTCGGGCATTGGAGGAGTTACGATGCTGGCGGCTGGTGGAGCACAGACACACGTCCTGTCTACAGCACAGATGCCTCCGCATAGTCATTACCCACAGATTACGGGGGGATCGCACTCTCACAGTATATCTGACCCTGGACATTCACACTATGTACGTACTATCATACACCCCACAACTGGACCGTATGATGCGGGCTTCGATGATGTGAGAGTCTCTGGATATGTTGCGAATATCGGTGGCTATATTGATCACAGAGGGACAGGTATCAGTGTGAATACCAGTTCATCGCATTCGCATAGTATAACAATAAACAACTCAGGTTCCGGTGCTGCTCACAATAACGTGCAGCCATCTGTTATTGTGAATAAAGTAATTAAATTATAGGAGATAGTTATGGAAGATTACACTGTTAGATACAGGATGCGAGGGCAATTTTTTTATAGAAATATTTCAGCAATCGAGGATGGGATCATCGAAAAATTTAGGTGGTTTAGACTACTCGATGACACAGTAATCGAGCTGAACATTGACGAGATTGTCAGGATCGAATATGCACCTGAACGGCTAAGAATAGCCCGGAAAAACGCAAAAAAATTGGAGAGCTAATATGCCTTACATAAAACGAGATACAAACAATGCTGTTATTGGTGCCTACGAGGTTGAGCGTATAGATATAAGCCTTACGGAAGCTAAAATAAATATCGTAATGAGACGTACATACCTAGACGCAAACGGGATACCGAGATCGGATTACCTGTACACTGAAATTAAAGACACAAACCAATTTATCATTGACTCTGCATGGTTACCCGAATCAGATTCGAATTATGATCCGAACGCATATCTGTTTCCACGACCCGAGGGATTCAATGAAAATGACGCAAACACGTGGGGGGGCATCAACCCATCGGACTTTCCTAGAATATTGGATGAGTCGAAGCAACACTTTACAATAACTGTTTCAAGAGATGCGGATGGAGCGAACTTGTATGAACGTATTAGAGCACAAATATACAATACTCTGCAAGTAACTGGAGAGATACCTCCTGAATCTGACGGATGGTCAATAGAATAATGAAGTTAATTTGTGCAAAATGTGGTGATAAATAATACAATTGTAACAAACAAAAATATGTTCAGTTCACACTTATCACCGCATTTTCTTTATTGTCGCGCGCAAATACTCATAATCATAGCGGTGGGAGCCATAACCATAAAATTTATGAAGGAAGTGATCTTAGTAGTAACTATAATAATCAGGGATTTGGAACTATCCAGAACAGACTAAACTATAACTATGCCTATTCCGAAAACTCTGGAACAATCATTGGAACTGATGGGGAAGGTCTTTCCCACAACAATACCCAACCCTCCATTGTGGTGAACAAGATCATTAAGTTGTGAACAAAGATATGCAAGGAATTCAGGATAAAGTGAACGAGAAAATAAAATTTTATTATTACGATTCGGAAACATTGAGGCCAACGATTTCACGCGAACTGGATTGGCCGGTTGATCGGCTGGATCCGCCCCATTCCTTGCGAGTGGCCCCTCCCGAGGCAGGGGAAAATCAGGTGGTACTTGCAAGAGAGGATCGAAGTGGATGGGAACTCGTATGGGACTATACAGGAACAGTCTATTGTAATACGATCGATGGATCAGAAGTGACTTTGAAACTGGGAGAAAAACCAGGTCCCTATCTTAAGATTTTGAAAGAGGATACATGCAAAATCAGCTGATACAGAGAACTGGTTCTTTCCATGTCCATATCTGGACTGTGGATAAATTTTGAAATGCGGCGGATAAAAATGAGGCGAGCGAATGAGCGAAGAAATCAAGCGAATGAAATACGAGACCGGGCTCTTTATGACAGAAGAAGAGTTCAAAGTGGAACAAGAATACCACATGCGGATGAGGCGTCTCCACAACAGACATCTTCATACAGCAGGTATTGTGTGGGGTCTGGATCTGGTTCCGGATGTGGGAACCTACCGTGTAGATATCCACCCGGGAATGGCGCTGGATGTCTATGCGGATCTGGCGGACTCTGAGGAAATCAGCAGAGAGATCCTGGTTGCACAAAAGACGACGCTGGATCTTTCCAGCAGCGGCTACAGTCCGGGGGATGAGATCTATATCTGGCTCCATTACAGGGAAGAAGAAGCCGATGTGAGCGCCAATGCGGGAGGTCAATCGATCCATTATCTGGAGAGCTTCAGCGTCGGTCATCTCACTGAGAAGCCTGACAATGAAGCGTTGAATGTGATTCTGGGGAAGGTGATCCTGAATTCAGAGGGAAAGATCTCATCGGTTGTGACAGAAGAGAACGGTGAGTCTCTTCGCCTGTACGCAGGCTTTAAGGGAAAAACTCTGGAGACAGATCGGTTGATTCTCTCGGACGATGCGATATCTGAGAGCAATCCTTATCTTGACGGAAAACTTTTTTTGCCCGATGGAACGCCGGGGATAGAGGTCCACTCCCCGCGGACGCATTTTTCAGGCGAACTGAAGGTTGATGGCGATATTCATGCTAAAAAGAGCACGGTGATATTGAACGCCGAGGAA
The DNA here is from genome assembly GCA_050295715.1 of Leptospirales bacterium. Classification (GTDB taxonomy): domain Bacteria; phylum Spirochaetota; class Leptospiria; order Leptospirales; family Leptonemataceae; genus JBNKQE01. The sequence goes on along the minus strand of JBNKQE010000074.1, from coordinate 4,255 downwards.
CAGGGGAGCGGAGTCAGTGATCGCTATGCAGGACTAAAAATTCTGCGAGGGCTCCTGGAAACCGTTCGTCTGGTATACGACGAAGAAGATGACCGGTGGAAAGGGGGCCGGGAGGGAGTGGAAGAGACCCTTGCCCTTCTGAATGAAGTCTATACGCGCACACAGCTCGACGATTTCTTTTCAGGAGAGTCTGCATCGGGAAAGAAGCAGGTGGACTGGGCGAATGTCTTAAATAAGATTGATGCCTATACAAAAGCGGATATAGATGACTTCTTTTCAGGGCAATCCGTTACCGGGAAAAAGCAAGTGGACTGGAGTAATGTGATTCACAGGCCTGCATCCACAAATGTTGGCAATATCGGATTGTATGTCGAACCATCGGCTCCAACAGGGGTACTCTACTTGAATGGGGCGACCATCAGTCGCTCTACATTTCCAGAACTCTGGTCCTGGGTCAGTGCTCATTCAGCCAGTATTCTCAATGACTCGAACCAGGCTGCATGGGGATCCGGCGATGGAAATACCACATTTCGATTGCCTGACTGGCGTGGACTATTTTTGCGGATGGCAGGGTATAATAGCACATTTAAGCAACATAATGGGAGCAAGTATAACGGTGGGGCCCTGTTGCAGGTCCTCCTGGATCAAATAGAAAATATTACAGCGAACTGGAATTCGGCCGTTTCTAGCGGTAGCTGGAATTCTAACGGCGCCGTGTACGGCATAGGCAATGGTAGTGCGGAGTGGAATGCATGGGGTCATAATGGAACGAGGGCTTATTTTAATGCAGGGCGAGTCGTTAGAGCTGGTGCAGAGACTCGTCCTGTATCGGTAGCTGTGAACTATGGAGTCACTTATGAATGAAATTAAATATTGCTATTGCACAGATGAAACGTATGCATATTCACATAAGGAAATAGCTCAGGAAAACCCCCGGGAAGAAGGGGAATACATTCTCCCTCCGGGTGGTACACTCGTTCCCATACCAACCGAACCATGGTTGGAAAATACGTGGCCAAAATGGTCAAACAATAAATGGGAAATGGTTCCCGATTATCGAGAACAGGTATTCTATAAAATTGCGGATGGAACACCTGTGAGCCTGGGAATCGGAGAGAAACCGGACACGACAATGACTGCGATGGAACCGCAGCCGGGAGAGGTCTGGGATGACAGCCCCAGCGATCCCCTGGACCCATCATCACCTCCGGTAGGCTGGAAAGAGACCAGGACCAATCTTGTGGATACGGCTATTGCGGTTGCAAAGGCGCACAGAGATACGCTCTGGGAAACAGGGACGGTGAAATTCAAAGAGAAGGAGTTCCGATGCGACGCAAACATGCAGGCGGTCATCTCCGCAATCAATTCCAGTTTTGCCACATCGTTGCCTGAAGTGCGCCCATGGACAGCAGTGGATGAGACAGAGATGAATCTATCTCATGATGATTTCATAGCGATGAGTCTTCTGGAAATAGAGAGACGGGATCTCATCTTTGTCCGGTACAAAGAGATTCTCAGTCAAATTAGATCGGTATCTCCAGCGCTCTGGAGTGATACACAAATGAAGTTATTCATCGACAATCCGGAATCGATATGGTGATTTTGTCGGCAGAGATCGGATGCGGCCCATCCCATGTCCATATCTGGACTGTGGATGAGTTTTGAAATACAACGAACAAAGGTGAGGTGAGTTAATGAGCGAAGAAATAAAACGAATGAAATATGAGACTGGACTCTTCATGACAGAAGAAGAGTTCAAAGTGGAGCAAGAATACCACATGCGAATGAGGCGTCTCCACAACAGGCATCTTCATACAGCAGGAATCGTGTGGGGACTTGATGTGGTCCCGGATACAGGAACGTACAATGTATATATCCAGCCAGGTATGGCACTGGACGTGGATCCAACGGAAGAAATAAGTCGCGAAATCATAGTGAACAACGTAACAACAGTGGACCTGTCGAGCAGCAGTTATGCTGCAAATGCATCTGTATATCTGTGGATCCAGTACAGAGAAGAAGAGGCAGATGCAAGTGTGAACGCGGACGGACAGGCAATCCACTGGCTTGAGAACTTCACAGTGGGGCATGGAACAACCAGACCGGACAATGAAAACCTGTTGGTATTGCTGGGTAAGATAATCCTTGACAGCGGCAGCAAAGTTTCGTCGATCGAATACGAGGAGAACGGAACGTCCTTGCTGCAATACGCCGGAGTGATGTCGAAGCAAATCGAAACGGACCGACTGACCCTCTCGGACGATGCCATATCGGAAAGCAATCCCTATATAGACGGGACATTGTTTTTACCCGATGGGATTCCCGGACTGGACATCCATTCAGATCACACACAGGTAAGCGGAAATGTGGAAATAGAAGGGAAACTGAAAGTCAAGCAGAGCATGACAACGGAAGGAAAGACCTATATGCTCAATGACGTATCGGTAACCGGAACGACGAGTATCACAGGCAACACGAACGTAACAGGAAATCTGACAGTAACAGGAACAAATGCGACAATCAATGCAAAAAACGTACTGATCAAAGACGACGTGGTAACCCTGAACAGCGGAGAAAGCGGAACGGGAGTGAGCTCAGGGTCTGCGGGATTTGACATAGATCGAGGTATAGCGCAGGCGAAAGCGAGATTGTTATTTGATGAAAGCAGCCACCGCTTCAAAGCGGGACTGGAAGGTTCGGAATCGAAAATCATCCGTGACGTGGACCTGACCTATGTAAGAGCGGCGCTGCCCACAGGTGGGAACCAGAAAATCTATTTCAAGCGTGATCCTGTAGGCGGAAATCTATTGTACTGGAATGACGATCCGGCCGGGAGTAACTGGCGCCCTTTCGCATAGTCCCTCCCACTGGACCCGGACCGGGTCACTGGGAGGGGAACTTAAGAACGACAAGATACGAAGTATATCCGAAAGGGGCTTATGTAATAGGAGATGTCTGGTATCAGGTAATTGATCATATAGATTACGGAGTTTCTGAATGTAACAGTAATGTCTGCGGAACACATACGGTATGTATTGTGAGTAATACCGCCAGGGATTGGGCGGCATGTTGCGATTTCGGATCGGGTTGTTCGGGATGTCCATCAGGCTGGAGTTATGATCATCGTAGAAGATCTTTTCCGTACTGTTATCTGTATTGTAAGTATTGTTATTCAGCATGCAATACTTGTCATGTGGCGAACTGGTATACTGTTTATAGAATGTATGTTTATGAGAAAATGCAGTGGATATCGATTGGGGATGTTGAGAGAAAGGGTTACATGCATATATAAAAGTAAGTGAATGGAATGAAAAGCCGGTTCGGTATCTGGCACATTGAATAAAAGAAGGAGAGCGAAAATGGATGAGAAAATGATATACCAAAACATGTCGCAGCTTGTATTTAATGCGATGATGAGAGGCGAATCTAGAGAAAATGCATTAAAGGATGCAGAAGAAACTCTTCGGGAATTGCTGAAACGATCTAAAAGTATGGCAGGCGAGCTTGATAAACAAAATACTACAGAGGAAGACTAATTCGCGGAAGAAAAGAAAGCGAATAATGGAAAACAAAGGAGAACGAAGATGGATGAAAAAATGATTTATCAAAACATGTCGCAACTTGTATTTAATGCGATGACACGAGGAGTTCCTCGGGAAGAAGCAATTAAGAATGCAGAGGAAACACTGCGAGAACTAATGAAAAAAACGAAGACACTTGCGAAAGAATTGGCAGCACCGGAAAGCGTGAACAAAGGAAAGTGAGACCATGGCGTGCAACAAGTGTAAAAACAAGCACCATGGGCATCACCACGAAGAAGGAAAGGGTGATGCGCCAGAAAGCATGAAAGGTAGACGAATGGAAATCTGCCTCTCATGCCCGGTATTGCGCCACTGGACGAAACTCCCGGGCACAGAACAATGCGGCATATGCAACTGCTTCATAAGAGCAAAAACAGCGCTGAAACGAGAGCAATGTCCGGCGGGACTCTGGGCAGCGGAAGCGTAATTGAATAAAGCCGGTTGAGCAACTGTGAAAGAGTGATTCTTAATATAGAATCGAAAAGCAATATGTCTTCATAGTTGCTCATCCAGCGTTGCTGACAGGAGAAAATCATGGGCGATGAATATATGGGACCGGTTCAAGGTCCGGATAACAAGAAAAAATCGGACAGCGGGTGGTTCAATGGTTTGAACGACTCAGAATACAAACGTAGACTGGATCCTTCTCATCGTCGCGAGTTTGGCAAGCAGCA